>DAIRGS010000014.1:1432-45067 GCA_036794395.1 Tepidisphaeraceae bacterium
CCTTTCCGATCACGCCGGGCGGACACGGGGGTCCGCCCCTACAAATACCGCCTTCGCAATTAATCAACGAGGGCGCAACACATCCCGGACGAACACCACCCGTGTAGAATTGTCCCGTTTTCATCAGCTCAGGCTCGTGCTCCCCTCAAAATGCGTATGCGATTTGAATGGGGTTGCCATCCAGGTGGCGGTATACTCCTCCCCATGAGCCTGGAAAAAATCTCCCACGTGATATCCAACGCCTTCAAAGCCGCCTCCGCCGTCAACACCGGCTCCCCCGACGAAAAATTCGCCCTCGATGCCCTCGGCGGATTGGCCGGCCTCGTCGAAGCCCGCGCCCGCCAGCAATCCCACATCAACGCCCCCAGCGCGCCCGGCTCCGGAGTTCAAAAGCCCCGCTCCTTCGCCAACGTCCCCACGCCGCCGGCAGCGGCGCCGCCGCAGGTACCGGGGACCAAGCCTCAGGCGGTGGTTCCGGATGAGTCGTATGATTTGAAGTGAACCTCCCTCCCGCCCGGCATATCGAACATTATAGAATGACGTTTTATGCTTGGTTTGATCGATCAAATCATTTGGACTCTGAATACCCAGCCGCTCGCTAGCGCGATCGACGAGGCGATAAGAAACGCTGCGTATGTATTCGAGAAGGCGCGAGGACTGAGTCCGGCCGGAATGGGATGGCCGGATGAAATCATCAATTCGATCTTCACCGATGCCGACGTAAAACGTCTCAAAGATTCCTTGATCCAATTCATCGAAAAAGGTGGAAAGGGATCATGGGCATTGGGGAAATCGCATGATCCAACACTAAAATGGACTTACATTCTAGTGCTTCGTCGTGAAATGGATGCGGACACAGACGAATTATTCCAGGCGATCATTGCACTCCAAAATATTGGAGAATGTTTCTTTTCGGAGGTTGGCGGATTCAGCATTCTCGAGAAAGAAATAAACCAAAGTGGTGCGAAGCACTATCTGGATTCGCTGCAATGAACGACCCATGTCGTGAAATCTGGGCATCGGCATGGTAAATGATCGATTGGTCACCGCCATTCCACTTATTGAGACTTTTCGTCTGGAAGACTTTCCTGGTGAATACTGCTATGTCGGATCCAGTACCGAACCGCAGCAGCTTGGGTTGTTGGAAATGTTTCATTAGAGGGTCCACGAATGTTCGGCTCCCACCTCTCCATCGCCGGCGGCCTGCACAACGCTCTCCTCGAAGCCGAGAAGCTCGGCTGCGACACCGTGCAGATTTTCACCAAGAACCAGAAACAGTGGAACTGCGCCCCGTGCTCCGATGAATCCATCACTGAGTGGAAATCCCACTGCAAACGGCTGAAATTCAAACGCACCGTCAGCCACGACAGTTATCTGATCAATCTGGCCTCGCCCGACCCGGCTATGCGGGCCAAGAGCATTGCCTTATTTAAGGACGAGCTTTCGCGATGCTCCGCGCTTCAGGTTCCTTATCTGGTGACGCATCCCGGCGCGCATATGGGAGAAGGCGAGGAAGCGGGGTTGAAACGGGTGGCCGAGGCTTTGGATGAGATTCATGCCGCGGTACCGGCTGATGGGGTGATGACTTGCCTTGAGGCGACGGCCGGGCAGGGGACTTCGCTGGGTTACAAGCTTGATCATCTGGCGGAGATTATTCATACCGTGAAGGAGCCGAAGCGGCTGGGCGTGTGTCTGGACACGGCCCATCTCTTTGCCGCGGGATATGACTTTCGCGGGCGGAAATACGGCGGGTTTCGCAAGGCGCTTCAGAAGACGATCGGGCTTTCGCGGATCAAGGTCATTCACATCAATGACTCGAAGAAAGACCTGGGGACGCGCGTCGATCGGCATGAACATATTGGCCGGGGAAAGATCGGGCTCGAGGGGTTTCGGCCATTCGTGCGTGATGAGGTGTTTGAAAAAATTCCCAAAATTCTCGAAACAGAAAAAGGCGAAGACGAAAAAGGCCGGTCGTGGGATGCCGTGAATCTCGAAGTATTGCGGTCGCTGATGTGAAAAATTCCAGTTTACCACGAAGGCACGAAGACACGAAGGGAAGAGAATACGCGATGTGCAATAGCATTTACGCCCTTTAACCTGGACTTTTGTCTCCTTCGTGTCTTCGTGCCTTCGTGGTGAAAATCTTTCGACAAATGCGTCCCAGTGCCCGTACGGTTGCATTATCTTCGTAAGCGCTCTTTGACTTAATTCCGTGGCGCGTATCATCGTGGTTGTGATCGACGCTTATCGCCAGATTATTGATGCCCTGACCGCTTCCCGCCGGGTGCTGGTGACGACGCATGTGCGCCCCGATGGCGATGCGCTGGGGACCGTCGCCGCGGCTGTATTGGGAATGCGAAAGGTTGGGATTGACGCACAGGTGCTCCTGTTGAGCCATCTTCCGCGGAAGCACGCGTTTGTCTTTGAAGAAGAGAAGATCATTTATCACGACGCCGAGCAGGGCTGGCCGGCGAGCCTGGATTTGAGCCAGTTCGATACGCTGCTGGTGATGGATACCGGGACGTGGTCGCAGTTGCCGGGCCTGCGTGAACGGGTTGAGAAGTGGCCGGGCCGCAAACTTGTGGTGGATCATCACCTGACGCAGGAAGACTGGGCGGATGTGAAGCTGGTGGTGACGGATGCCGCCGCCGCGGGGGAGATAGCCGCCGAGCTTCTGGATGTCTGGCAGATCGACTTCGATCGACCGATTGCCGCGGCCTTGTTTCTCGCGATTGCCAGCGATACCGGTTGGTTTCAGTTCTCCAACACGCGGCCGTACACCCATCGCCTGGCGGCCCGGCTCATCGAGCACGGCGTCAACACGGATCAGATGTATCAGCACCTTTATCAGAACGAGCGGGCCGAGCGCGTCGCTCTTCAAACCCACGCCCAGCAGTCGCTCGAACTTCATTTGGATGGGCGCCTAGCGGTGATGTGTGTCGCCAAAGAAGATTTTGACCGCACTGGGGCGAATGTGGGCGACACCGAAAACCTGATCAACATTCCGCTTCAGATTCGCACCGTGGAAGTGTCTTTGTTGTTTGTTGAACCGCGTGAGCCTGGGCCGGTGCGCGTGAGTCTGCGGAGCAAGGGCCAGGTGGATGTGGCACGGTTTGCCGAACAATTTGCCGGCGGCGGGCACGCCCGTGCCGCGGGCCTCAAGATCAATGGTTCACTTCGTGAGGTCCACGATCGTGTGGTCGCGGCCATGACCAAAAGCCTTTCTCAAAACGCCCGCGAATAAAAACGGTTCATGCTCAAGTTTCGCTGTAAACAATGCGATCAGAAGATCGGCGTGCCCGAAGAGTGGGCCGGGCGGAATGTGCGCTGTCCGCGTTGCAGTAACGGCGTACCCGTTCCGGAATTGATCGATGCGATCGTCCAGCCGCACGCGGCTGCGCCCCAGGCCCCGATTCGGCCCGTTACATCAGTACCAAAAGCGCCGCTAATGCCGATGCCGCCCCTGACGGGCAGGACCGTCGCCAGGCCGCATCCCGCAGTCAAACCCAAAACGCCCCCCAAGCCCGGCGTATCGAAAGTCGTCGATTCCAAACCCGTTATGGTGTCGGTTCGCGCGGTCGCGCCGGCTCCGGATTCGCCACCGCCCGCAGCCGAACCGATCGTCACGAAGGCGCCTTCCAAAACAGACTTCTCATCTTTGTTTTCCGAGAGTAGTCCTGAAGGCATAGGCTCTGCGGATGTCTCATCAAGCGCCTCGCCAAAGAATTTCCGCGCGATGCCGGCCGATCCGGAGGCTTTATCTAAGGGCGATTCGGTCGAGAATTCCGAGCCCGCGCACCTGGGGCCTCCGCTATCTGAGATGATCGAGTCGCTACGCGGTCCCGAAGAAGCGGGGGTCACCTCCAACGCCACCGTATCCGACATCGTCAAAGGTTTGAGCAAGCCGGCGCCCCAGCCCGCTGCCGCCGCGGCACCCTTGCCAACAGTCGCGCGTGTAACGGCGCCACCAATGCGCACGTTCAATATCGCGGCAGGCACCGCGCTGGCACGCTCCCTGGGTTTCGTGGCCATGCTGGTCGGCGTATTTGCTTTGTGCCTGTGCGTCATGCCGCGCGTGACGCGATTTGCCGTCCCGATGGGGGCGGCCGGAGTACTGATTGCGGTGTTCGGTGCACTTGTCCCCGCCCGCCGGCGAGGCACTGAAGTCGCCCTCGCATTGGGCGGATCGGCGGTTTCGCTGACTGGCCTTGCGCTGGCGATCCTGGTCGCCACGGGCGTTGTCCCATCCACCGCGACCGCGAATTCGCTTTCGTTTGCACGTCACGCTGTTTCAATGGCGCGCTCAGGCGACATCGAGGTTCGCGTTGCCTCGGCGACGATTGTCCGTCCTGTCTTCTATACCGATGGAGTTAAATCACCGCAGACCGATTCCCTACCCATTCTTCGGATTGCGCTGGAAATCAGAAATCTGGCCAACACCGGCAGCGTCGCGTACAAAAGCTGGGGCGCGCTTCGGGCGGACGTCGAGCCGGTCATTCTTTCTGACGATGACGGGAATCAATTGAAGTTGAAGGATTTTTCCCCGAAGATTCCCGCTGGCCGCCCGCGCGAATTCCCATCCACGCTACGCGCCCGATCGCGCGGCATTCCGGACGTGCTGCTATTTGAGCTTCCTCCAGCCGCGGTACACGAGCTTACGCTTCAGCTTCCCGGGGCGAATGTACAAGCAGCCGGTGGATTTAACCTTCAGATCCCCGCGGCCATGCTCCGAAAACAGTAGACTGCACGCCACGGAAGGAACCAGATGAACAACCGCCGTTTTGGATTTTGCGTTCTGGTATCGATCGTTCTGAATCTTGGCGCGCAAGCGATATGCCGGGCCGCGGACGAGGCGATCAACTTCTACGTCTCCCCCGAAGGCAGCGATCAATACACCGGCACCGTCGCGCACAACAACCGGCAGCGCACCGACGGTCCCTTTGCAACGGTGCAGCGCGCCCAGGATGCCGTTCGCGCCATCCGCCGGGCCGCGGGAAATAAACCTCGCCCGATAAATCTAATCCTGCGTGGCGGCACCTATTGGCTGGTGCGTCCGGTTATTCTCACGCCCGACGATTCAGGCACGCCCGAATCGCCCATCACCTACAGCGCCTACCTCAACGAGAAACCAGTCCTGAGCGCCGGACGTCCGGTGCATGGCTGGGCGAAGACGACGTTCAACGGGCACGAAGTATGGGCTGCCAAGGTCCCGCAGTTCGCCGGGGCCGATCAGATGTTTCATGAGATGTGGGTGGGGGGGCATCGTCGGGTTTTGGCCCGATCGCCCAATAAGGGTTTCTTTCACGCCGGCGAAGTGCCCGACGTTGAGAAGAACACACCGCTCCAGCAGGGGCAGACGCGGTTCAAGTTTCTGGCCGACGATCTCAAGAATTGTCCCGACGCCGCCGATGCCACTGTCGTGCTCATGAGCCTGTGGACTGAATCGCATCTGCCGGTCAAATCGATCAACGAAGCGGACCACGTCGTCGAATTCACCCGGCCGACTGTTCACAAAATGGCGCCGGATGACCGTTACTACATAGAAGGCGCAGCGGAAATGCTTGATGAACCGGGCGAGTGGTATTTCGATCGGAAGACGACGACGCTTTACTACTTCCCGCAGCCGGGCGAAACGATGCTCGGCTCTGAGGCGATTATCCCCTGGCACGAGCAGATCGTGCGGCTCGAAGGCGATCCGGCTCACGGAGCCTTTATCGAAAACGTTTCGTTTCGGGGCATCACGTTCGCCAACTGCGAGTGGGATTTGCCCCGTTCACCGCCGGCATCAGGAACGCGCGGCGGCGGCTCAGGTTTTGGGCAGGCCGCCGTTGGCGTGCCGGGCGCGGTGTGGGGCGTTGGCGTACGCCATTGCCTCTTTGAAAATTGCACTGTTTCCCACGCGGGAAACTATGGTATTGAATTGGCCGGCGGGTGCCAGGACAACACGATCTCTTACTGTACGCTGACCGATCTAGGCGCTGGCGGCATCAAGCTGGGCCAGACGTCCATTCGCCTGGCCGACGCGGAGCAGACCAAACATAATCAGGTGAGTGACTGCACGATCGCCGATTGCGGCAATACATTCCCCAGTGCCGTCGGAATCTGGATTGGCCAATCCCCCGACAACCTCATCTCGCATAACGACATTCACAACCTCTGGTACACCGGCATCTCAATCGGCTGGACGTGGGGCTATGGCAATGCGCTGGCGGGTGGGAATGTCGTGGAGTTCAATCACGTTCACCACATCGGCGCTCCCGCTGGCAGCCCTGGCCCGATCCTCAGTGACATGGCCGGCATTTATACGCTGGGGGCGCACAAAGGAACCATCATCCGAAACAATGTCTTCCACGATATTGCCGGCTTGCGATACGGCGGGTGGGGGATCTATTTCGACGAAGGCACATCCAACATTCTGGCCGAGAACAACCTGGTCTACCGCACCACGCACGGCGGATTTCATCAGCATTACGGCAGTGATAATGTCGTCCGAAATAATATCTTTGCCTTCGGCCGGGATGCGCAGATCCAGCGGTCGCGCGTCGAAGACCATTTGAGCTTCACTTTCGAGCGCAACATCGTGTATTGGGATCACGGCGATCTGCTGGCCGGCACCTGGCCCAACAATGTCGCCTTCGATCACAACATTTACTGGCACGTCGGTGGAGACTCAGGAGTTATGTTCGCCAAGCAGTCATGGGAGGCTTGGCGAAAAGGGGGGCTGGATGCCCATTCACGATTTACTGATCCAGGTTTCACCGATCCTCAACAGGGGGACTTCAAGATGGCCGCCGGTTCGTCAAATCAGGCGGGTAAATTCATCCCATTTGATTCAAAAACCGCTGGACCGCAGCCGCACAAACCGTGATACAGCCGCGTACTACGCAAGTATCCGGCAACTTTGGTCGATCATACAGATTATGCCGTTTATGCCGGTGAGTGTTTGATCGATTGCGGTGAATCTGCGACAATTAATATGGGAGAATCACCGGAGTGGTGAGTTGAATCAATCTTCGCATGCTTTTGCAGACCAATAGTTATGTCGTTCCGAAGGAGCGTCGTTCCGAGCACACCCGGCTCGTTCGACGATTCCGCCAGGTGCTGCTGCGCCTGGGTTGCGATCAGTTTGAGGTGTACGAGCAGGTCGGCACCAACTGGACCAGCGATCAAAGCAGTGGACGATTCGTGCAAATCATGCGTTTTCGCGATCGAAAGCATCAGCTTGCGATTCAAGCCGCGGAACGGGACGACCCCACCGCCCAAGCGGTGATTGCCGAATTCTGCGAGCTCATCAATTTCCCCTATCAGCAGCAGCAGGGGCTGTTTGCAATCGGTTACTACACCGGCATTCTGGGTAGCGGTAAGTTGCTGGCGTCTCCGGACGAGGCAGCTCAAGTGCCACCGGCCCCGCGCGCGGGCTCAATGGCGCACGAGCCGGCTCCCGTGCCGCCAATCGTGGCGGCCGATGAGCCGATGACGATGGTTGTCGAACAGTCGCAATTGGTTGGGCTGGATGAAGACGACGAGAGTGCGGCGGCCGGGCCAATTCGAAATCCATTTGCAGAATCGCCGATTGTCGCCCCCGTCCAACCAGCGGAAGGGCACGAAACTGCGCCCGAGCCGGCCCCGGTTGTGGGGAGCAATGGTAACGGTCATCCGCATGCCCCGGTTGAGGGTCCCTTCGATGAGTCAGAATTGGAAGAATTCGGCGATGCCCCGCCGGTGGCTTCGAGTGAGCGTGAGGCGGGTGATAATCTTGATGAGTTGATCAAAAAGCATTTCGGCGGGGAGCCGGAAAGTCGCGCTGCAAGTCATCCAGACCCGTCGGAGCAGTCGTTGCCGGGTTCCGGAATCGGCGCGGTGCTGGACGCCAGCCTTTACGGCGACGATCCCGATCTGGATATCGCGTTGCTGGCTGAACTGCTTGAACCCCCCGATTCTTCCGTTCCCCATGCGTCTGAGCCCGCTCACCATCATCACCCTGGCGACGAAGCGGATCACGCCTGATTTTCATTGCGGTGTTTAATCCCGGTTCAGAGTAGAATCTGAGAGGCAAGTGTGCGGTTGGCGTATTGCGGCAAAGGCCTCCACACCTGGGCCTGAATCGCGCGTACTTGGGCTCGGTCGTGTGTCCGCTTAAGTAACAAGGAACTGACCCATCATGGATTTTTCACGCGAAGCCCAACTGCTCCTGACCCGCCGCCAGTTTTTTGGTCGATCGGCCGCGGGCATTGGCACGGCGGCGCTCGCCTCCTTGCTGAACCCCAACATTCTTGCGCATGCCGCCAGCAGTGAGAATCTGCTGGATGCACCGCACTTTGCTCCGCGCGCCAAGCGCGTGATTTACCTTTTTATGTCCGGCGGGCCTTCGCACATCGATCTATTCGATCACAAGCCGCAGATTCAGAAGCTCAATGGAAGCGAATTGCCCGGTGAGGTGCGCATGGGTCAACGCATCACGGGAATGACCTCCGGACAAAAATCCTTTCCGTGCGCCGCGCCGCAGTTCAAGTTCAGCCAGCATGGGAAAGCCGGCACCTGGATGAGCGAACTGATCCCCCACATGGGAACCATCGCCGACGACATCTGCGTCGTGAAATCCATGCACACCGAGGCGATCAATCACGACCCGGCCACCACATTTATCATGACCGGCTCTCAGCAGCCGGGCCGGCCCAGCGCCGGGGCGTGGCTCACCTACGGCCTGGGCAGTGAAAACAGCGATCTGCCGGCGTTCATCGTTTTAATTTCGCAGGGGAGCGGTAACAAGACCGATCAGCCGATCTTTTCGCGCCTGTGGGGCAGCGGCTTTTTGCCCAGTCAGTATCAGGGTGTGCGATTCCGCAGCGGAAAGGATCCGGTTCTGTATCTCAACAACGCGCAAGGGATCGACGCCGGTGCACGCAAGGAAATGCTGGATGGCGTGAACCAGCTCAATCATCTGGCCGAGTCAACCTTTGGCGATCCTGAAATCAACACACGCATTCGTCAGTATGAAATGGCTTATCGCATGCAGACTTCAGTGCCGGGCCTTACGGATCTGAGCGACGAGCCGCAGAGCGTATTGGACATGTACGGCATCAAGGACAACGCCACCGATGGCGGCTTCGCCCGCAACTGCCTGCTGGCGCGCCGGATGGCCGAACGAGGCATGCGATTCGTCCAGCTCATGCATCGCGGATGGGATCAGCACTCAGACCTTCCCAACCAGATCCGCGGACAATGCCGCGATGTGGATCAACCCGCCGCGGCGCTGGTGAAAGACCTCAAGCAACGCGGCCTGCTTGATGACACGCTGGTGATCTGGGGCGGGGAATTTGGCCGGACCATTTACAGCCAAGGTACGCTCACCAACACCAACTACGGCCGCGACCACCACGGCCGCTGCTTCACGATGTGGATGGCCGGCGGCGGCATGAAGCCCGGAATTACGTTCGGCGAGACCGACGACTACTGCTACAACATCGTGAAAGACCCGGTCCACATTCACGACCTCAATGCCACGGTGCTGGCATCTCTGGGCATCGATCACAAACGGCTGACATTCAAGTTTCAGGGAAGGGATTTCCGGCTGACGGATGTTCACGGGGAAGTGGTGAACGGATTAATGACCTGAGATGAAGTTCGCCGCAACGCGTGACTTGGGGAACGAGCGTCAATATTAAGCGGTGGGGCTCTTGCGTTTGATGAAGCTGCCGATGTTCAGGAAGAATCGCGAAATGCGATACTTCCGCCGCAAGCGCTCATACCGGCGCGTGTTTTCGAAACGCGGTATCGCCCGGTCGCCCAGGGAGTGATTGGCCGTAGATGGAACGTGATCCGGATATCCCATCGCGACATTCATCTCCGCGAATTCCCGTTCCATCCATTCCAGATCGCCCGGCGGGGTGTGCTCGGTTTTGATCGTGGCAAGCGAGGGCTTGATCGTTGCCTGAAGCGAGCTGCCGCGGGACAGAACAAACGTTTCGTTTCCAAATCCCGGATCCGCGATCTGCTCCAGCTTTTTAGGCCATCGCGCCATTGCATCATCCCAGGGCAATTCGTACTGCTCGCAGGCCCACTGCAGCATCTTCACAGGGTCTTTCGTAAAATCCTCATAGCGCAGCACCGGCCATCCGCGATCGCGAAACAGCCGCCAGTCTTCCAGGAATCTGCGCAGCCGCAATCGGATCGGCGGATCATCAGCCGTGATCCCATTCCGGCCATACTTCTTCTGAATCAGCGAATTAAACACGCTCCGCACGTCCCGCACGACCAGCAAAGGTTTGACCGTCCAGCCTTCGTCCTGGAAATGGCTCATTACATCGCTGAACCGAAAACATGCGATCGTGAACTTCACCCACGGCAGCGGCGCCGATAGATTCTCCGGGACCGATGGCAAGTGATCGAACCGCGCATCAAGCACCCCATCCATGTCGTGTCGTTGAAGAAAGCACCACGAAATCAGCGTGGATCCGCTGCTTTGGGTGCCGGCGCAGAGGTAAAGCGTCCGTGCGTTCATCGCGGGACATCATACTTGCGGGCTCCGACTTTCGCACCACAGGCGATTCGACAAGACGCCTTTGACGTTTAACGTCATGCGGTATATTTTCTATCCGTGATTCGCTCTTTTCGGTGTAGGAGCACCCCGTGCCCAAGGCAAGGTTAGACCCCGTTCATCCCGGCGAAGTGCTCATGGAAGAATTCCTCAAGCCCATCGGATTAAGTCAGAATCGTTTGGCACTTGCAGTTGGCGTCGCCCCAAGACGAATCAACGAAATTGCACTCCGTAAGCGATCAATCACCGCCGATACCGCACTGCGTCTTGGCAAATACTTCGGAACATCGCCGCAATTCTGGTTGGGCTTGCAAATGGATTACGACCTCGATGTCGCGGAGAACAGGCTCGGCACCAAGTTAAACCGTATTGTCAAAGCGAAGGCGTCATGATTGGGCGGGCCGATCAAAATCCATTCTGCGCCGCTTCCACCGCCTTAAGCATGGCCTTGGCCTTGCTCATCGTTTCTTCGTATTCGGTGGCGGGCACGGAATCCGCGACAACTCCGGCTCCGGCTTGAACGTCGTATACGCCGTTCTTCCAGACGATGGTTCGCAGTGCGATGCAGGTATCTAGATTCCCCGCGAAATCGAGGTATCCCACAGCGCCCCCGTATGGCCCGCGGCGGGTCGGTTCCAGTTCGTCGATGATCTGCATCGCCCGAATTTTGGGCGCGCCGCTCACGGTGCCAACGGGAAGCGAAACTTTCAGGGCATCCAATGCATTAAACTCCTGAGCCAGAGTTCCGGTGACGTTGGTGGTGATGTGCATCACGTGGCTGTATCGCTCCACCGTCATCACATCGCTGATCTGCACCGATCCCACTTCAGCAACGCGCCCCACATCATTACGATGCAAATCTACCAGCATGATGTGCTCGGCTCGCTCCTTTGGATCGGCCAGCAGCTCGGCCTCCATCGCCTTGTCTTCCTCCGGCGTCGCGCCGCGCCGGCGCGTGCCGGCCAGAGGGCGGCTGGTGATTTTTCGATCCGCCACGCGACACAAGATTTCCGGGCTCGAGCCGATCAGCGTACATCCCGGGCTTTTCAGATAAAACATGAATGGAGACGGATTGATGATTCGCAGGGCGCGGTACACATCAAATGGCTCAGCATCGCTGGGCACGCGCAGCCGCTGGCTGGGAACGAACTGAAAAATATCCCCGGCCTTGATGTACTCCTGGCCCTTGCGAACCGCGGCCTCAAACCCTTCGCGTGTGAAGTTGCTCTGGAACGGAAGGGTGGGCGGGCCGCTCGTGTCTATTTCGCCGACGGGCAAGACGGCCGGCTGCTGAAGCCGCTGCACGATCAGATCGATTCGATGGCACGCGTTGCGATACGCCGCCTCGGCGTTCGGGCTCGCGGTCAAATCCGCGTTGGCCACTACCTTCACGGTCTTATCGACATGATCGAAAATCACCAATTCGCCATATCGCCCGAACATCAGGTCCGGAAGCTTGCGATCATCCTTCGGCGCTGAGGGCAGTTTCTCGCCCTCGTAGTAGCGGATGGTGTCGTATCCCGCGTATCCCACTAATCCGCCGGTAAACGCCGGCAGCTTGCGATCGCGCCGATACCGGCGCTGCGGCAGCAGGTGCTCCAGGTCGGCCAGTGGATCCTGCGTTACAAATTCCTTATTGGCGCCCAGCCCGGTCTGCCACACGGACGCCCTGCCGCCAGCCACCTGATACACGGTCGATGGCGACGACGCGATGAAGCTGTATCGCGCCACCTGCTCTCCGCCGACCACGCTTTCCAGGAGAAATGCGTGATCATCACGCCCCAAAACCTGAAATGCGCTAACCGGCGTGAGGCAGTCGCCCAGCAATTGCCGATAAACCGGAATAATCTCCGCATCGCGCGATGCGCACTCGAACTCGCTATAGTCGGGATAGTACCGCCGCATGGATGGCGGATTGTAGTGATGCGACATCGAAGCGGTAGGGCGGTGGTCCTCCGCCCGTCGGGCGCCATCGAAATTTATGTTCGAAATTGCCACCACGCGATTCTTCAGCGCCGCACATCAGCTTCGGCTTTACGATGGTTCGCTCGAGCCGATTCATGGGCATAACTGGCGCGTCAAGGTTTCCGTTGGCGCATCGGGGCTGGATTCCATCGGCGTGGTCATGGATTTTCATGACCTTGAGCGCCGCGTCGATGAGATCGTCACACCATTGCACAACCGCCATCTTAACGAGACCGAACCGTTCGCTGCCCTCAATCCTTCGGCCGAAAACGTCGCGCTACATGTTGCCCGATCCCTTCCGCTTCCGACCGGCATATCATTGCTGAGCGTCGAGGTATGGGAAACCGACACGAACTCGGCCCTTTATCGCCCGTAAAAACCTGGGTTTTCGTTGACGGTGTGCTTCGAGCGAAATACGATTCAGATACGCAGAAAAAGGCAGATTGCCCTATGAAGTGTGATAACTGCAATAAATCCGCCACCGTACATCTGACCGAGATCAAAGGCGGCAAAAAGATCGAGAAACATCTGTGTGAGCAGTGCGCCGCGCAGAACGAAGGCCTGCCGGTCAAAAGCCACATGCCCATTAACGAGTTGCTGACCAACTTCGTCATGCAGCACTCGAATCTTCAGAAAGAAACCACAGCGGGCTGCGAGAATTGCGGCATCACCTGGGCTGAATTCCGCCAGAACGGTTTGCTGGGCTGTGCCAACGATTACGGCGTTTTTGAGCGCGACCTGACGCCGCTTCTTCAGCGTGCCCATGAGGGTGCCACGCATCACGTCGGAAAAGTGCCCGCCCGGCGTGGCGGGACCGGTGTTCCGATGAAGCGGCAGGTCGATCTCGCCCGACTTCGAAAGGAACTTGGGCGCGCCGTCGAGGGCGAAGACTACGAACGAGCCGCCAAGCTGCGAGACCAGATCCGACAGGCCGAAAACTCTTAACAGGAATTGCCGGTTCGTCAATTCGATCGCTCACCATGCGGGCCTCGAAGCTTCAAACCGCGAACCGCAAAGTCGCACATGGAAATGAAACTCAGCGATCTGACGACTCACGCCGGCGAATGGCTTCGCGGCAACGGTCCGATGAATGAGGTCGTGATCTCGTCGCGCATCCGGCTGGCCCGAAATCTCGCGGGGTCCCCCTTCCTGACCCGCTGCACCCGCCATCAACGCCAGGCCATCGAATCCCGTGTCCGCGATATCATCCTGGGCGCGGGCATCGCCCCCAAGACGCTTTATGTCGATCTTGAATCCGCGCCAGAAATAGACCGCCAGCTGCTGGTGGAGCGCCATCTGATCAGCAAGCCCCACGCCGGGGCCGAAGGCGCACGCGGGGTAGCAATCGGCGAGAACGAAACCGTCTCGATCATGGTCAATGAAGAAGACCATCTACGTCTTCAAGTTCTCCGCAGCGGCTTGCAACTGGAAGAAGCCTGGGAACAGATCAACCGCATCGACGATCTGCTCGAAAGCAAACTCGATTACTCTTTCCATCCGCGATTCGGCTACCTCACCGCGTGCCCGACCAACGTCGGCACGGGGATTCGCGTGAGTGTGATGCTCCATCTTCCGGCATTGAAGCTCACGGGCGAAATCGAAAAAGTATTCCGCGCAGCGAAGGAATTGCGATTGGCCGTGCGAGGCCTCTATGGCGAAGGCACCGAAGCGACCGGCGACTTCTATCAGATCAGCAACCAGACCACGCTCGGCAAGACCGAAGAAGAAATCATCAGCGATTTCCGCAGCCTGGTGATTCCCAAAATCATTGATTACGAGCGCCATGCCCGCCGGACACTGCTCGACGATCGTACGATTGCCCTCGACGACAAAGTTTCCCGCGCTCTGGGCCTGCTCCGCAATGCCCGGCTGATGGCGAGCGATGAAACGCTTCTGCTTCTCAGTCATCTCCGCATGGGCGTGAATCTTGGCCGTGTAAAAGACATCGACATCCGCACGATCAACGAGTTGTTTCTTCTCACCCAACCCGCCCACCTCCAGAAAATCCAGGGACGAAAACTAGAAGGTGACATCCGCCGGGCCGCACGGGCTGATTACATCCGCCAGCGCCTTGGTACGGCGCAACCGCGTTAGACTTCGTCTGTTCTGAATCGCGGCTTACCGTAGACGCGCGCTGCATCGAAGCTACACTTCAATCTCATGATTGAACTAACCCCCGATGAGAGCCGCGCGCTGGGCGTGCTGATTGAAAAAGCCTTCACCACGCCTGATCAATATCCCCTCACGCTCAACGCGGTGGTGAACGGCTCCAATCAGAAAAACAACCGCGACCCCGTCCTCACCATCGATGACACTCGTGCGTTCGAAGCTTTGGAAGGTCTTCGGGCCAAAAAGCTGGTGATCCGGGCCGATATGGCCGGCAGCCGCGTTAATAAATACAAGCATCTGACGGGCGAAACACTCCAGGCTCGCGCCGCCGAGGTCGCGATTCTGGCCGAGTTGCTGCTCCGTGGCCCACAGACACTGGGCGAACTTCGCGGCCGAGCTTCGCGCATGCAGGCGTTTGAGTCGTTGGATGCTGTAAAGAACATGCTCACCGCGCTGATGACCCGAGAACTGCCTCTGGTCCGTGAACTTCCTCCGTCGTCGGGCAGCCGGGCCGAACGGTTCGTCCAACTGCTCTGCCCAGATCTCCATCCGCTTGACTTACCGTCATCAGATTCCGCGTCCCCCGCGGGATCTACCCCCGTACCCACTGGCGGACTGTCGGCGCGAGTCGATGCGCTTCAGTCTGACATGGCGATGCTGAAGGACGCGCTGCGCCGCTTGGCTGCGTCGATCGGGGAACCCGATCCGCTTGCACCGGCTCAACCTGTGGCCGATTCGTCTACAACCGCCTGATTTTCGTGACCTCAACATTTACGAGACCAGCGCGGCTGCCTCCATTCGAATTTGCCGATGGCCCGGTTTGCCGAGCAGCAACCAGGCTCGCCGACCGAGCATCGCAGACAGTAAATCCCCACCTTTGGCATCGACCTGTCGGGCGAGCAATAGCACCAGGGCCAACACCATTCCCCCGATAAACCCGCCCAGATGCGCCCAGTGCGCAACCCCGTCTTTGCTGCCCAGCACCGTCGCCAGCACATCGAAAGCGATGTAGAAGAGGACCACCCAGAAGCCTCGAAGGGCGAAAACCTTGAAAAATGCCCTCGTCCACCAGATCGGGACGAAGATCCATAGAACAAAACGGAACCAGATCGTCAGATAAACCCGGTGAACCGGCATCAGCACGAAGTACATTCCCGCCATGCCCATGATCGCGCCCGACGCGCCCAATGCCGCCAGCGGGGCGTGGCCCGAGAGCGAAAGCAATTCCGCGGCGGAGGCGACAACCAGCAGGACGATGTAGAGAACCGCCGTACGCCATTGCCCGATCAACGCGTTTACGCGCGAGCCAAACACCAGCAGAAACAGCAGATTGCCCGCGATGTGCAGGATGTTCTGATGGAGAAGGCCGTTGGTGAGAAGCTGATACCAGTGAAACTGACCAAAGAATTGTTGATCCGGGTCAAGCTCGTTGTAAGCCTTGACCTCCGCCTCCTCCCCTGACAGATTCCTTGCCCTGAGTTCAGCCACTTTCCTGTCGAACGCGGCGGCATCGCCCCAGTGGGTGAACCTGCTCAATAGCCGCCCACGCTCGATGTCTGATGCAGTAGGCTCGCGCCCGCCCCACATCATTAGATTCCGGGTGGAATTAACACCATCGGCACCTGATAAATGCATTATCCAGACCATGACGGTTACGAGGACAGTTACCGCCGCGATCGTCCACACCGCATAGGGCTTGAAGTTGCCATACCCTTCCGACTTGATCGGGTATAGGCCGAAGGGAATGACCCAACTGATCGCCCGAACCGCCGATTCAGTAGCGGCGTGTACTGAGTTTTCATCCACATCGCTCGACACCAGCAATGCCCGGCCCGTGTGAATGTCGATCCCGCAGTCGATGCAGATTTTCGCTCGCGCCGGAAGCCGCTTCCCACAGGATGGACACGGATCTCCATCCGCCGCCGGCACAAACGCCATTTCTCCCGAGACGATTGCGGAATTTGGCGCTGCTTGCGCGATGGCCGGTTCCTCGGCCAGGTCGTAAACGTCTTCGATCTCCTCCAGGACAAAGTGCCCCGCTTCCTGCTCTTGTTCGAGCGAGGATTCTTCGGCTCGACAAATGGCGTATTCCAATTCGTATTCCCCGACGCGAATGCGGTCGCCATTCCGCAAATCCGCGGTCGCAACGCGCTTGCCGTTCACAATCAGGCCATTGGTGCTTTTGTGATCCTCGACTCGCCACCCCTCCGCACCACGCAGCAGCCGACAATGGTTGCGCGAGACCAGTGTTCCCACCAACTCGATTGGCTTGCCCGGAAGTTTCCCGACTTCCACCCCTTCGCTGCCGCGCAGGATGAGTTGCTCTCCAAGGCGTTGCGGGCCGGCTAGAATGTTGAGCCGTGCATCCAGCTCATCCCCGGCAATTGATTGACCCGGTGCCGCGGCTATCCGAAATGTCCGCCGGCAATCCGGACACTCGCCCAGGCTGCCGACGAAATCGTCGGGCACACCGATACCGCTGCCACATTTACACTTCACGTACGTCATCGCTCACCCCGTGAGAATTGAGTCGCCGGAAATATACCAGCTTGCTGTGCTGCCGACCACATTTATCGATATCGCAAGTCAAAACCCGCTCTCCCATTCATGCCGCCGGCCGGCGGTACTGGCGCGATGATGCGATCGGTTTTGACTCGGGCCTTGCCCTCATCCTGCTGTTCATCTGGACGGCAATCTGCATCGTGTCGCTTCGCGGCTGTAAGCGATTACCAGAACGACCGGATGAGCCCGATCGCGATGGTTAGTCCGCCAGTCGAGATCTTTCAAACCTGAAGCCGCAGTCCTTTGGTTCACACGGACTCTTATCTGGGCATCGACTTTCAGTGCGCGATCATGGCATCGATCGGGGTCATTTATCATGCCGTGCGTCGACGTTCGGCCCGTTGCCTTTGGCCCTGGCCTCAAGCTAACCCGGATAATTCATAGCTCACCACGGAGGCCGTGCCTTCGTGGTGAATAATCCAGCCTAATCTTTTGGCGGTGCTTCCCCCTGCAACTGCATCCGCTATATTACCCCGCCTATGTCCCTGGAAGTCGGAATTGTCGGTTTACCCAACGTTGGCAAAAGCACCCTCTTTAACGCCCTGACGGCGGCGGGGGCGCTGGCGGCGAACTATCCGTTTGCGACAATCGAGCCGAACGTGGGCGTGGTGGCCGTTCCCGATCCCCGGCTCAACACGATCAACGATTTCATCAAGACCGAAAAGATCATCCCCGCCGCTTTGCGGGTGGTCGATATTGCAGGTATCGTTCGCGGCGCCAGCACTGGTGAAGGGCTCGGCAATAAGTTCCTCTCCCACATCCGCGAGGTCGACGCCATTCTTCACGTTGTCCGCTGCTTTGCCGGCGGCGACGTTATTCACGTCGAAGGCTCAGTCGATCCGATTCGCGACATCGACACGATCGATACAGAACTGGCCCTGGCTGACCTGGAAACCGTTACCAGTTCGCTGGATAAAGCCGAGCGCACGGCCCGCAGCGGCGACAAAGACTCCGCCGCCCGGGCCGAAATCCTTCGCCGGGCCAAAACCCATCTCAACAGCGGAAAACCGGTTCGCGAAATGGAGTTTTCGCCCGATGAGCGGAAGATCGTCAAAGGCCTCGGCCTAATCACCGCCAAGAAAGTGCTGTACGTCGCCAACGTCGATGAGACAGACCTTCACGGGAAAGGCCCGCTTGTTGATACGGTGCGCGAGCGCGCCAAGCAGGAGGGCGGCGCTGCCGTCCCCGTGTGCGGCAAGCTGGAAGCGGAGTTAGCCGAGCTGGATTCCGCCGACCGCAGCGAGATGCTTCAGAGCATGGGCCTGACTGAGCCTGCGCTGGCCACCCTGGCGCGCGAGGCGTATCACCTGCTGGGCGTACATAGCTATTTCACCGCCGGCCCGAAAGAAATCCGCGCTTGGGAAATCCCCGTGGGCGCGACTGCCCCTCAGGCGGCGGGGGTTATTCATACCGATTTCGAACGCGGGTTCATCCGCGCCGAAATCTACACCCTCGACGACCTCAAACAATTCAAAACCGAATCCGCCATTAAAGCAGCCGGCAAGCTGCGCGCCGAAGGCAAGAGCTATGTAATGAAGGACGGGGATATCACGCACTTCCTGTTCAACGTTTGATATAATCATTCAATCGTTGAGGGAGTCGATATGACGGTACTGGATGCGGGTTCCGAGCAACGCAGCTTTATCCTGCACGACGTGAGCTGGAGCCTCTACGAGAAAATGCTGGAGGAAATCGGCGACCGGGGTGTTTTTGTCACCTATGACAATGGGAGTCTGGAGCTCATGTCGCCTTCCTGGAAGCACGAGCGATTTGCCGAGCTATTTGGGTCGTTGGTTCGATTGATCGCCACAGAGCTCAGGTTGCCGCTCATTGGGGGCGGATCGACCACATTTCGATCTGAAGTCGCGGGCGCCGGGCTTGAGCCAGATCGCTGTTTTTACATCGAGCACGCCGGGTCTGTGACCGGAAAGCAGGAACTTGACTTGGCGATCGATCCGCCGCCGGATCTGGTTGTTGAGATTGAAATCAGTCGTCGCGTGCTGGATCGATTGGATTTGTATGCCCGCCTCCGCGTGCCGGAAGTCTGGCGATGCGACGGTAAACGCCTGGAAATACTTCTGCTGACATCCAACGGTTACCGAGCTTCCGGCCAAAGCCTTGCCTTCCCGACTATTCCCTTCGAGCAGATCATTCCAATTCTCGACAAGAGCTGGCTCACGGACGAGACGCAGTGGGCCGAAACGGCCCGTGAGTGGATACGATCCGTCATTCACTCCTGATTAAATCCCAAGTCCAAATCCTCATTTCTTCTTTTTCCCACCCAGTAATCCCTTCAACGCATCGGTGGCTTCGTCCTTGCTATCCGTTGGCTGGCTCGTGGCATTCCCTGACGAATCCTTGTTGCCTCCGAGCATCCCCTGAAGGGCCTTGCCGGGATCCTTCACCAGCGCATTGGGGTCTTTCACGGCCGCCGACAGCGCCTGGCCCAAATCGCCCGGCACAACCGACGCGATCTGCTTCTGCGCTTCGGCCCCAAATTGTGAAACCACTTGTCCGACATTCGCCTTCAGCAATCCTTTAAGCTGATCTGGAAGGCCTCCGGAATTCGTCACATTGGCGGCCAGAGCGCTGATCACCTGCATCACGATGTCTTTAACAGCGGCGCCATTTTGTGACCCATCCCCGCTGCCTACATTTTTCATCGTGAGCGATGGAACGGTGACGTTGATGTCGCTCGAAAAGCCCGGCAGATTCGGCCGGATCACCACATCCGCGTCCTTTACCGTCAGGTCATCGATAATCAACTTGAGCGGCTCACTCTTGGCCGAGCTATCGGGCTTGGGCGCAGGCGTGTCGCTCTTGGGCATCTGCTCCATTGCCTTCTTGAAATTAAATACGCCGTCTTTCTGTTCGATCACCAGCTTCGGCTTATTGATCAGAATGGAGGTGACATGCACGGGTGTGCTGCGGAGTTGCCCGTAATTGACCTCGACATTTGTATCGCCCACCTCCAGCATATGCGGCGCTGTATATCCCTGCGGCGAGGCAATCTGAAGCTGATGCAGACCCAGTTTGCCGCCAAACAGCGAGAGCGCCGCGCTCCCCAGATCCGTCTGAAGGTTCAGCGAGCTGGTTGCCTGGCTTGATACCTGGCTGCGAATGATGCGATCGAGGCTGAAGAATACGATCCCAATGACCACCACGATCAGCAATACAGCCACCATTAAAAGTCGGCGAATAAGCTTCATATGCTCCTCCTTGGATTATCGGCCCCTTATACATCATAGACAATTTCGCAGGCTTCGGAGATAGTGCCGCGCATGCTGCTTACTAAGCATGAAAAAGTCGAGTTCAAGAATCAGACCGTCTACATCAGCGGCCAGGCCTTCCTGAATTGCAGCTTTATCGATTGTACGCTGGTGCTGCGCGAGACGATTTACTTTCTTCAGGATTGCACCTTTGACCGCTGCAACTGGCACGTGGACTGGGTGCTGATGTGGGGAAGCCCCGAATCGATTGTCCAGCTCAAGGCGCTGGTCGATCGAATCGAGCAGGCACAGGTGCAGCTCCAGGAGCAACTCAAGCAGGCCGAAGCCCAGGCGGCGCCAGGCGCACCGGAGAAATCTCCGTTTGCGAAGTAGGGGATAGGGGGGGTAGGGGGCGAAGCCGCAAGCTTGGTGTGCCGCGCCTGCGAGATGAAATGTCCTTCACCCGCCACGCGATTGTCCGCTTCGCACTGCTGTTACAGCTCGCGATGTTCGCAATCGCGTCGCCGGGTGCCCACGCGGCTCTTGGCCCCGGCGATCTTTTGCTGGTCGTCAACGTTCGCATCCCCGCGAGCCGGGCATTGGCCGAGCTGTACGCGCGCCAACGGCACATTCCGATTGACCGTATTTGCGAGATCGAAGTCCCGTCCATCGGCATCGCCAATCCACCCGAGGAAATTCCGTTTGATGCATACGAACACTCGGTGGCGCAGCCGGTGCGGGCATTCATCAATCGCGCCGGATTGCAGGCGAAGGTGAAATGCATCGTGACGTTTTGGGGCGTGCCGTTCCGAATCGGCGCTCGCCGGCTCACCCCAGAAGAGCTCGAAGAGCTTCCGGGACTTCAGAAGGAATTCGAGCAAATACGCGCCAGGATCGATGGCGACGCGTCCGCTTTGGAAAAGTCCGCGAAAGAACTCAATCCCGAGTTTAAGACCATGGGCGGCAATGACCTCCCTCCACTGACGGCCCGTCTCCAGGCCGCGATGAATTCGGTGGCCAAATCGCTTCCGACAATCAAAGACCCGACGACACGCAACGATCAAGCCACCCGTTTGACCGCCTCATTGCGATCGTTACTTGGCAATGCCCGCACCACTGAGGTCCTCGCACAACCCGCGCTCATCGGCGCGATAACCAACCCGCCGTCTCCCGTGGACCTCGCTGCCGCGCGCACTTCCCTGGCGAACGCCGATCGTGAGCTGGGCGAAGCCCAGGGCTTTGCCCCCGACGCTGCCCATCGGACAAAAGTCCGGGAACTGGCGGCCAAATCACTGGGCAAACTTGGCGTCGCGAACATTCTCTCTTTGCAGATCGAGACCTTCCGGGTGGAACAAAGCGCCGCCGCCCTTGATAACGAACTGGCGTTATTGTGGTGGCAGAGCTATCCGCGCGCGATGTGGATCTCCAACCCGCTCTATTGGCAGAACGTCGTCCACCCCGGTGTTGCCCGGCCGCCAACCCTCATGGTCTCCCGTATCGACGGCCCCTCCGAAATTCAGGTGCGTAACCTCATTAAGACATCGTCCGAAATCGAGCAACAAGGTCTGCGAGGCGAAGTTGTCCTCGACGCACGCGGCAAACTCCCCACCGATGCCTATGGCCAATACGATCAATCCATCCGCAATGTTTACGAACTGATCCACACGCGCACCACGCTCAAAGCAACGCTCGATGATCAGGAACAATTGATCCCCATACACTCGATCAAAGATCCCATCGCGATCTATTGCGGCTGGTACAGCCTCCGCAACTATTTCCCGCCCGGCCCATTTGCTCCAGGGGCAGTCGGTTTTCACGTTGCCAGTTTTGAGATGGTCAGCCTTCGCGCTCGCGGTGAGCATGGCTGGGTACACGGCCTGCTTTCGGATGGCGTCGATGCCACCGTGGGCCCCGTTGCCGAGCCCTATCTTCATTCGTTCCCGCGCGCCGATGAATTTTTCCCCCTCCTCCTCACCGGCAAGCTCACCCTTGCCGAGGTCTATTGGCTGACCAACCCGCTGGTCAGTTGGATGCAGGCCTGCATTGCCGATCCGCTTTACACCCCGTTTAAAACCAACCCTGCACTGAAAGTCGAGGATTTGCCGCCACAGCTGCGAGCCTTGTTCATTGCGCCAGCCACATCCGCTCCCACATCATCTCCTTCAGTCCGATAGAAACGTCGTTGATCGAATTTCCAAAGGCGTTTTCTAAAGCCACCTCTGGTTTGGGCCGATATGGGAACTGGAAGGCTGATATGCCAGTACAACTGCTTTGCCCAAATCTTCGCTGTCGCAAGTTTCTCGCCGTCCCCGACGATGTGCGAGGGAAGCTGGTCAAGTGTCATCACTGCCAGCAGTTATTCCGCGTCCCGGAAAGCAAACGGCCCGATTCCGGCCCGGTCGTTGCCGCTGCGGGAAAAGGCCCGGCTGCTACCGCGCAAGCGCCGGCCAAAGCCGCGCACTGATCATTCCCGGCGCTGACTATCACGCGTTGCTCGCGATCCCCCGAACTTCCTGGCGCACTCCCCGGCTCTGCCCCGCCGCGATATGATCGCCGCATGGAGCATCTGGAAGGAAGACAATCCGTCATTGCCGCCCTGCGGGCACGCCTCCGATCGTTCCAGGTAATCCTCGTCGCTCACGGAGCTCACGTTGAAAAACTCGAGGAAGTGCTCGAATTGGCCGCAGGACAGAATATCTCGGTCAAATACGTCGATCGTAAGGAACTCGACGCCATGGCCCACGGCGCAACGCATGGCGGGGTCCTCGCCATCGCCTCTCCCAAGCCCCGCGCCACACCCCAGCAACTTTACGATCTTGTCAGCACGGCCCAGCGCCCGCCGCTGTTCCTATTGCTCGAAGGAATTGACGACGCCAGAAACCTGGGCTTTGTGATTCGCACCGCCGAAGCCACCTCCGCCGACGCGGTCCTCATCAAAAAGCACCTGTGGGATTTTGACGCTGTAGAAATCGCCCGCCCGGCCTCCGGCGCTTATGAACGCCTGCCCCTGGCCCAGATCGAAGGCGTTGAGCCCATCCAGCAACTTCAGCGCATGGGCATGCAACTGCTGGGCTGCATCGCCGGGGCGCGCCAAAGCATCTTCCACGCCGACCTCACAACCCCCACAATCCTCGCCATCGGCGGCGAAAAACGAGGTCTGTCCGGCGCCGTCCGCTCCATCTGCGACGCCTTCGTCACCATCCCCACCACCGGCGAATCGTCCTCCCTGTCCCTCTCCCACTCGGCCGCCATCGTCCTGGCAGAAGCGATGCGACAACGATTGACACAATTCAGAACAAGCAGAAGCTTAGCCTGACTTCGGTTGGACCCTGAATGTTCGGGCTCACTTCGTAAAAACCGATCCGCCGCGCACGATCCCCCAAGGTGCGATAGAATCCCACCCTGATGAAAGAACGCATCCAAAAAATCCTCGGTAACGCCGGCGTATCCTCTCGCCGGGCCATTGAAGAAATGGTCCGCCAGGGCCGTATTGCGGTCAACGGGAAGGTAATGACCGAGTTGCCCATCCTGGTGAATGCGGAAAAAGACAAGATCGAAGTGGATGGCGAAACTGTCCGCTTCAAGGGCCGGAAATCCGCCGCTCGGGTGTATGTCCTCATGAACAAACCGCGCGGCGTTTACTCCACCAACGTGGCCCAAGGCGCTCAAACCCGTGCAATCGACCTACTGCCCCCGGATTTCGCGGCGCGAGTCTATCCGGTGGGGCGGCTTGATGCCGAATCCAAAGGCCTGCTGCTTTTGACCAATGACGGGGATCTCACCAATCGGTTGACCCATCCGCGGTACGGTGTGCCCAAAACGTATCGCGCGGTGATCGATGGATTCGTTGATCCGCGAACGGTTCAGGAATTGGAAAAGGGCGTGTGGATGGCGGATAAGAGTGGCCAGGGTTTTAAGACCGGCCGCAGCCAGATCAAGATCGCCAAGCGTTCGCGCGATCGCAGTACGCTGGAGATCACCGTTCGCGAAGGCCGCAATCGCCAAGTCCGCCGGATGCTTGCGAATCTCGGCCACAAGGTGCGCGATCTTACCCGCATCAAGATGGGTCCCCTGACGCTCAAAGGATTAGCCGCCGGGCAGTCGCGCCTGCTTACGCCGCGTGAAATCAGGGAGTTGCAGGATTCCACGCGCCCGCGGAAGCCAGTCACTGGCAAGGCCGACGCTGCGTCAAAAAGCGAAAATGAAAACGCGGACGATTAAAAATCGTCCGCGCTGGAGTTCGAAATTATTCGGGTCTTTGCTTGCTCTTACTTCTCGTTGTCCGTTGCCCGCCAGCTATATACGCTGAACTTAGTTGGCTTCGGCTGATCAAAATTAGCCGACTTATAAGTCTTGGCCACTCCTGCCGCGCTGTCCAAATAATTTGTGAAATCGGCGCTACTCACTTTGTTGAACCCCGCCGTCCCGATCAACGTCAGCGAATTGCCCAACGTCCATCCGGTCTTCTCAATACTGCAAGGGATTCCATTCTTAGTGAAGAAATCGCGGGCCGCCTCGGCTTGGGCCTTACGGTCGGCTGGATAATATTGGATGACCAGGTAGTTGAGCCCAACTTTGCGCGGGCTCGATGTATCGGCGGTGGGGGGCACAAGCGAATGGGTGACGTCCTGTTTGGCCGCTACCACATTGGTGGCCAGCGGCGCACGCCGAACTGTTTCAGAATTTGCTGCCGGCGGGTTTGTCGTAACGCGCGGCGTTGCCGGTGTGGGCTTAGGCTTGGTCACCGCAAAAACGCCCGGCTGCACCGGTTGCTGAAGCAACTCTTTTACGCTGGCCTGCTCCGTCGCCCCGGCGGTTTTGGGCCCCGCGCCAAGGTGCCGACCGACAACATAAGAAAGGCCGATGATTGCAAAGACCGCAAACCCGGTGACCAGCGCTGTCGTATACCGGAGCTTCAACGTCAATTCCTGACGCACCCGGTCAAAGCCAAATCCCACGGCCGATGACCGCGCGATTCGACTGCTTCGTGTTCGCGCCGGCGCCGGCTCCCGGGCGATCTCTTCGACTACTTCCCTCTGGACGGGATCGTCCCGTTCCTGCTCCCGATACTCGGGAACGGAGGCCGATGCCGCTTCTACAGCCTTTGGCCGGGTTTTAAACCACCACTTGGGTGTGCGCAGACTTTGCGCGATGCGATCGGGCTTGTTAGCACTGTGAATAACTTCGAACAGAGCGGTGGAATGTTTGCCTCTGGCCATCCGTGACCTCCCGGTTGCGGTTGGGCGCCTGACGGTTCGTAACGCTATCCGTAGCATCGACCCGTCTGACGCATCACCTGAGCGGATCTCCGACCCGCTCGCCCCGACATTGTGCTCGAGGTACCCATAAAACCGTCTCGTCGCGATCCATGCGACATTTCCGACGGAATATCCGGCACAAACTAAGGCAGAATATCGTGTTGTCAAGCGCCAGCCATGGGGCATTTACCCGCTATTGGCCGTTGGGGGGCTTTGTATCGTACTTTCCAGAGGTATGACGCAACCTTCAAAACCAGCCCCCGCGATGCAGCGCCCGGTGATGAATCCCACCTTCGAGCAGTGGGAAGTCAAACGGGCGAAGTTCGTCATCTGTTGGCACCTCGTCGTGCAGGGCGCGAAATGGCTCGGTCGCTCCTTGTTGCGCAATCCGTTTGCGATTGCCAAAACGGATGAGCCGCGCCCGTCGGCAGTCAGGGTGCTGGTCCGGATGGGAATTTCGTGGGCCATCTTCCTCCCCGCCCTCACCGTCGTGAGCGCAATTGGCCTGGTGGTGCAGGGCACCCATCCCGCGCCGCCCCCGGCTGTGCTCGATCCAAACTCCCAGGGCTGTTACTTCGAATCGGTAACCATTACCTCGGAAGATGGCACTGAGCTTTCTGGCTGGATGATCCCCGTTGTCGATGCCCGAAGGGTCTTGGCTGAAAAGGACAAGGTCCTTAAATCGCGCCGGCCGGCCATCGCCCTGATTCATGACCTGGGCCAGTCTCCCCAGCAGATGCTTCCGCTGGTTAAACCGTTGCACGATGAGGGCCTGAACGTATTGGTTGTCGCGCTACGCGGCTGCGGCACCGCCCGAACCGCCGGGGCAACTTTCGGCATCAAAGAAGCCGCCGACGTCTCGGCTGCCGTGGCCCTTCTCCGCAAGACCAGCTTCGTGGACCCCAACCGCATCGCGGTGGCCGGGATCGGTACCGGCGCCAATGCCGCGCTGCTCGCCGCGGCCAAAGATCCCTCGATCAAGACGCTCGTCATCGCAAACCCACTGCACAACTGCGACCAGGCCATCTCTGCCCGCATCGCTCCCCGTGGTTCAGAATTGGCCTGGATGGAACCGATCTGCCGGTGGACTTTCGAACTGATGTACAAGGTCAACTCCGACGACCTCAATTACGATCGCTCGGCTCCCGTCCTCAAATCCCATCCGTCGCTCGTATTCGATACCGGCAACCCGTACGTCTTCGGCGAACCCCGAAGCATCGCCCAGGTTCGCGCCTTCTGCCGCAAAACCCTCGCCACCCAGGACCGTCCGGCGTTTGGGTCAGTGCGCTGATGTTCACCCGATCGAGCGGTACTTTGGTGCATCCACGCACTGCTGCGCGTGTAGCGCGGACCCCCTGTTTTCAGCCTGAAAACCGACCTCCATGCGACACGCGCGACACGCGTCGCGCGAAACTCGCCCTTATGTCGCGCGGCTACCCTCGATTAGCCCAATCCTAAACAATTGCATTGAATGAAGTTGCAATACACGCCCCCAACCCGTGCGACACAATGCGACGCTTTGCGACGTTTCTCCAATTTCACCCCAATGTCGTGCGCACCCTCCCGCAATGGTGTAACTTATGTTTGTGGCGATCCGTGTTTCACAGCCACCCTCGGCTGTGCTACAAGATGATTCCCCGGGTCCGCAACATTCCAGTGTTACACCCTTGAATGATTGCAAATCGCAGCCTCATTGCACGTCTTTCCCACCGTCCTTAAACTGTCCACATCCAACGCCGCACGGCAGCCCTTCGCCGCCGCGCCACACGTCCACACAACAGGAGCCGTTCATGGCCACCAGCGCGTCTCTGAACTACGCCACACCCGGTATTGACAAGCCGCCTTTGGACATGGGGGTGCGCGTGCGATTGTCGATCATGATGTTCCTGCAGTTTGCCGTCTGGGGTTCATGGTTCACGGTGTGGAACGTGTACCTCGGCACGCCAAAAGCAGATGGTGGCTTGGGATTCACTGGCACACAAATCGGCAGCCTGTACGGCACGATGGCGCTAGGTGCAATCATCTCGATGATGGTGGCGGGGCAATTGGCTGACCGCGTGATGGCCAGCGAGTTCCTCATGGCGATCTTCCATCTGATTGGAGCGGCGCTGCTGATCATGATGGCGCGCGTTCAGGACTACAACACGTTGTGGTGGGTAGCGCTCGCCTACGCGCTCATGTATAACCCGACCCTCGCCATCGCCAACTCGCTGGCATTCCACAATATTCCTGACGCAACACGCGACTTTCCGACGCTCCGTGTCTTGGGAACGATCGGCTGGATCGCCGCGGGAATGTCGATCGACCTGATCCTTCCGACGGGCGCCGCCCACACAAATAAACCGTTGCTGATGGCTGCGGTTATGTCGGGCGCGCTGGGTTTATTCAGCTTTGCCTTGCCGCACACGCCACCCTCGGGCAAGACGGGCGGGGCGATGCCATTCCTGCGCGCGTTCAAACTCCTCCGCGACCCCGGCTTTGCCATCTTCTTTACCATCAGCCTCGTCATTACGATTGCCCTTGCATTTTACTACACGTTTGCCGGGCCCTTTCTGGGAAGCCTTGGCGTGTCCGCGATTGGCACCACGATGAGCATCGGCCAATGGTCCGAGATTGGCTTCATGCTCGCTCTACCGTTCGCATTGAAACAATTTGGCATGAAAGGGGTCCTCACCGTGGGCATGTTGGCCTGGGCCGTTCGATATGGTCTATTCAGCCTTGGTCACCCCTTCGCCCTGGTCATTGTGGGTGTTGCACTTCACGGCGTTTGCTTTGACTTCTTCCTCGCCGCGGGCTTTATTCACACGGACAATAAGGCTCCGGCCGAGATTCGAGGCTCGGCCCAGGCGCTGTTCAGCTTCCTGACGTATGGTGTCGGCATGTGGCTGGGTAATCTGGTGTCTGGACGGGTCGTCGATCACTTCACTGATTTCACCATCACGCCCAACATCATTCATTGGTCAAAGGTGTGGGCCGTCCCCGCCATTGGAGCGGCTGTCTGCCTCCTCCTGTTTGTGATGCTTTGGCGCGATACTGAAGGCAAGGTTGAGACGGTCGAAGCCCAAGGCTTTCCGATTGACCCGATCGCCGAAACCGCTGGTTCGACGGGCGATCCGAACAGCGTCAGCCAGACGATTCCGTAAACGGTTCGCTCAACCACTCGCGTTCGAATAAAAAACCGCGGGCATCGCAAATCAGTGGATTGCGATGCCCGCGGTGTTTTTGTCTATCAACCGCCGACGGCTCAGCCAAGCAACCGGATGATCGCGTCTCCACCGAGCGAGACCGACGCCAGTGGCGAGAACAGGCTCTTGGACACCTGAGCTTTGCCATTGGCCGAGGAGCGCACGTTGTCGACCTTATTTCCCGCGATCCCGAACGGCGTGCCGCCATTGGACGTTTGAATCGATCGCAGGTTCACGCTTGCGATATTCCACCCGGCAATCTGCGTATTGCTGAATGTCCCGCGGACATTGATCGACTTAATGCTGCCCGCGGACGTGAACTGATCGGAGGTTGTCGGCAGCGCTGTTTGGGATGTGTCGACTGCGACAAAGATTTCGCTGTTGGTCGCGTTGCCGGTCGTGAGGGTATCGATCGAAGTGGCGGCCCTGATCGCCGAAGCGGTCAGGCTTCCAACCTGGAATTTCTTGATCGTCCCGGCTCCAACGTCTTCGTTGAAATCGCCCTTCACACGCAGACTTTCGATCGAAGGGGCAGAAAGCGTTCCGCGCGTGGCCCCGGTGGTCGCCCATTGCGACGCCGTCAATGTCTTGATCGGCTCGGCAGACGACAGTGATTCATCGGTCAGAGAGCCGATGGTTGCGATCAATGTGTTCCCGGAGCCGATCGAGATCGTTCCGTTTGCCGCGCTGGCCAACGTGAGCTTGCCAAGACCACCCGTTACCGACATATCGCCGGTCAGGCTGACCTGGCGGACATCGAGTGTGCCCAGCGCGTTGGTCACCGTTATTTTACCGATGGTGGTTACGCCCTTGACCGACAAGGACGATGTCGCGTCTGTGCCGGTCAGGATGAGCTGCGCGATGTTGTCATTGCCGCTGGTCGAGAGGAACACGAGCTGTCCGGTGCCCGGGCCCTTGAGGGTCAGGGTGACTTTGTGACCGCTCGCGTCCAGGATCGAAAGCTTCGTGCCTTCCTGGAAGTTGGTGGTGCGCTGGAAAGCGCCGGCATCAAGCACTTCAAAGTTATAAGGGCCCGTGCTTCCACCAACGGCCCCAGAGCCATCGAGCGGGTTATAGGCCAGCGAGCTTGCGCTGAATCCGCTGATGCCGATGTAATACGTTTGCCCGGCCTGCATCGACACTGTCACCGAACTGGCCGTCGTGGTCGCGTCGGCGTTGTCGTTGATCGCCACCTGGTTGCCCAGTGCGTCGAACACGCGCAATACTGTGTCGGCACTTCCTTCGGCGTCGGTGATTGTCTTGAACGTGTACTGGCGTGTCGCAGGGGCGACGAACTGGTACATGTCGATATCTTTCGGCCCGACAACCAGCGTCCCATCGACGCCGATATTCCCGGGTACGGTTTGACCCAGTGTCACGACCGTCGGCTGATTGGCATTGATGCTGTTATTGCTCAGGGTCGACAGGGTCGAAAGAGCCTGGACGGATGTGGTGAGGGAGTAGGTCCCGGTTGTGCCACCACTGCCACTGGCCAGGGCAATGCCGTTGAAGTTCTGATTGCCCTTGCCTGTAACCGCAAGCAAAACCTGCTGGCCCGCCGTCACTTGTTCATACAGTGTTCCATCGTTCGAATTGGCATCGGCCAGGCGTTGGACCGCGCCAAATCCGGTCGAACTGTTCCACAGGCTCAGTTGTGGCGCGAAACCGCCGTTACCGGCTGCGGTTACCTTAAAGATGCCGGCCGTCGGAACGGTAAACGCATAGAAATCGACATCCTTGTTGCCACCATTGGCGCCGAGGAACGTTCCTGTCGGATCGGTCCCGATTGTACCGCTTACTGTCGTGCCAAAGGTCTGGGACGAAGCCGTGATCAGCGTTCCGTTTTTGTCCCCATTGTCGAAACCGACGTAAAGATTGTACGGCTGCACGAATGCGGTGCTGTTAACGGCACGGGTGAACGGGTTGTTCGGGTCGAACGTTGAATTCGCGAAGCTGGTCACACCGATGTAGTAGGTTTGTCCCGCGGTAACCGCCACCGAGAATGGCGACGATCCCGTGCCGATGCGTGCGGCGCTGGAGTTGAAGACTGCGACAAAGCTATCGGCCTGGATGTCGAGGTTCCCACTGTCCGGGGCGACAAGGCTGTAAAAATGTACGTCACCATCGGTGAAGGTCACCGTAGTTCCATCCGCCGCGGTCTGCTGACCAATAATGCCGGTCAACAATGTATATGGCACCGTGGGACCCGGGATCGGCGGGGTGAGGATGGTGGGGGAATTGAGTCCGATCGACTGTGCCGCCACGTATACACCACCCGGATCGGGGGTCTGTACGGTTACGTGGATCTGGTAATCGCCCTGCGAGCCGCCGCTGTGTGCGCCCGAGCCATCAATGATGCTGTAGGCGTTGTTTGGCGCTTCGCTGACGCCCAGATAATACGTGCCGGCCGGCAGCACTGCGCCCGGTGGCGACAGCAGTGTCGGATAAGGCACGCCATTTCCTCCCGCTGTCGCAAGCACAATTGAGCCGCTGCTGTTGAACAGCCGCAGGCCTTCATCAAACTGAATCGTGCCCGGAGGCCCGGATGACGACGTGATCGTCAGCGTACCGGGCGTCTGAACGACCAGTTTGTACACGTCAATATCGGGGAACCCGATAAAGTTGTTGCCGTCCTTGCCAATGTTGCCCGTGATCGTCACCTCATTGGCCCCGTTTAGAGGGGTTGTGGTGACGGCCGTGGCGATCGTTTTGTTGCTGTCGACCGATGGCCCACCAATTTGAACGGTTTGCTTTACCTGCTGGACCGCTCGATACACGTTAATGCGATCGAATGTCAGTCCAGATTCCGGAAGATCCACAGGCGGCCCACCCGTCGCAAGCACCCGGCCATTGGTCGTGACATTCGAGTCGACGATGTGATCGGCGCTGGTATGCAGGATCGTAATCATTTCCTGTGGGTCCAGATACCGACCGCCGAACGTAAACGCCGCCTGCTGCATCAGCGCGACCGATCCTGCCACCAGCGGCGACGCCATGCTCGTGCCGCTGATCGTATTGTGCAGCTGGGTCAGGCTGTTCCACGTGCTGAAAATCGCCTGACCCGGAGCGAAAATCTGGTTGAACAGCGTGCTTCGCTGACTCGACGCAGCCAGAATATCCGGCGTCGCGCTGTTCTCGAACGAGAAATACGGATTTCCGTCCCCATATTGGGCCGTGAAGTTGTAGGCGCCCAGCCCGTTCGTCGCCCAGATATTGCCCACCCCGACCGTCGATTGAGCAGCGGGCGTGGATTCGCCTGGCGCGGCGAAGTCCTGGTAGCTGTTTCCAACGGCGCTAATAACGGTAACGCCCATGCCCTCGAGGGTGTGGATCGCCTGGCTTCTGGCATCAACTGGGTTGGTATTAAAGTTTCCACCAAAACCCAGCGACATATTGATTGCTTTGATGTTGTAGTCGGTATGATGTGCTTCGACCCACAGCAATCCGTTTAGCACGGGGTCGAATTGGCTGGACGCCTCCGTCGCATCCGCAAGCACCTTGATGTCGATCAGCTTTGCCTGGTACGCCACCCCGATGTCAGGATTGCTAGACGCCGCGATACCCGATACGTGCGACCCGTGCCCTTCGTTGTCAACCGCATCCGCCAGAAAGTTTGTATCAATCGGCGCGGACGGCGGCTGTTGAACGGCGTTGTAAAACGCCACGATGTTGTTCTTCAGTTCGGGATTCTGGGCAAAAACACCCGTATCCAATACTGCAATCCCGATCGATTGTCCGGTCAAGAACGAGAACTGCGGGTCGTTGCGCATCGCGGTAATGCCCGTGAGATCGAACGCGGCATTGAGCATCACCCGCTGCTCAAGGGGTTCGAAGACCATGCGCGCATCGAATTGGGCCAGGGCGCGGGCCGCGGCACGCGCCAACGACTGGCGGTGCGGGTTCAAGAATCCGGAAGAGCGCCGCGAGGCGGTGCGACGGCGAAACATACTGGTTCCTTTCGTTGATCGAACTCACTGCGCCACGGTTGCGGATCGCGTCCCAACGCCCCTGCGGGCGAATGGGGATCTCGAATAAGGTGGGTGCTGAAGAAGGCCCGGCGGCATGCCGCCCCGCGCCGACGGATGACTGTGGCCGCCTGCGATCTTGATCCACATTCCAGACAACGGGAGCGGCTCGTGGGCACGCAGTAAATCCTTGAGGTCAATTCAGCATCCACCCAAACTCCGCCGCACACGGACTGGCGAAATCTAGCAAAACCACTCAAGCCGGGCAAACTTTTTCGGCATTGGGCGCATTGGATTCGGGCAATTACCTCATTAGATGCAAGTTATTGCCCCCAAAACACCTTCAGCCCATGAACGCACCGCAATTCCCTGTAACCGCATCACAACGCATGCAGCCCCGCAAGCTGTGCATACAGTGCAGCCGCCGTTCGCGTGCCGGCGTGCAGGGCGTCCAGGTCAAATTTTTCATTAGGCGAGTGCACCCGATCGTCCGGCAGCCCAAACCCGACCAGCAAGGTATCAATTCCCAGTGTCGACTTGATTAAGCCAACCACCGGAATGGTCCCGCCGCTGCGAATGAGTGTGGGCGTGGCCCCAAATCCCTGGCGGACGGCCTCTGTCGCCAGGTGCATCGCACGGCCCTCGCGTGAAACCAGAACCGGCGCCGATAACCCGTGCCGGGCGAACTCAATCTTCACGCCCTTCGGGCAGCGCTCCCGAATCATCTTCTCGAAGCTTTCGACTATTTTCACCGGGTCCTGGTTGGGCACCAGGCGCATCGAAACCTTCGCCGAGGCGTTCGATGGGATGATCGTCTTGGCGCCGTAGCCCTGATACCCGCTGGTGATCCCGTTAATGTCGCACGTTGGCCTGGCCCAGGATCGCTCGGTGGCCGAATAGCCCTTTTCGCCCATGGCGGCGTCGATCTTCAGGTCACTGAGGAATTTCTTTTCGTCAAACGGCAACTTTGCCCAGGCATCGCGCTCAGATTGCGATAGCGGCACGACATCGTCGTAAAACCCCGGCACCGTCACCTTCTGATCCGCATCATGCAGGGAGCCAAGGGCGGCGCACAAGATGTTGGCTGGATTGGGGATCGCGCCACCATACAGCCCGCTGTGGGTGTCATGGTCCGCGGCTGTAATGAAGACTTCCGTGTAAACCAGCCCGCGCAGTCCATACGTAATCGCAGGCAAGCCCCTGGCGTACTGATTTGTATCGCTGATCAGCGCCACATCGGCTTTCAACTCATCCCGATTGTCGCGGACGAACTTCTCCAGGTTATCGCTGCCGATTTCCTCTTCACCCTCGATCAACAACGTAATGTTGACTGGCAGCCCTCCATTCCGCTCCCACGCCGCGATCGCCTGGAGATGCGCCCAAACCTGACCTTTGTCATCCACCGCCCCGCGCGCATAGATTGCCCCATCTCGAATCGTCGGCTCAAAAGGGGGTGTCAGCCATTTATCCAGCGGCTCGGGAGGTTGGACGTCGTAATGTCCGTAAAACAAAATTGTCGGCCGGCCCGGCTTATGTTCATTCTTCGCGACCACCGCCGGGTGCCCGCCGGTTTGCCTGACATGGGCCTTTAATCCCATTGCATTCAGCTTGTCGGCAATCCATGCCGCACATCGGCGAAGATCATCTTTATGCTCGGGTTTCGTACTGACGCTCGGGATGGTCAGCAGCTCCTTCAGCCCGGCGATCGTTGCCTCCCGGTTCGCGTCAATCTGTTTCAGTACCGCGTCGATCATCACTTCACTCCGCATCTGTCAAACTGCGTTAAACTTGAAGTAGTCTCGCAACTGCCGCGTCCGAAGGGAAATGAGTATTCCGACCGGAAACGCCAGCCCAAACACCAGCAACACAATGCCCCACGTGATGGCCCACCCCGTGGCTCCCGCACCGGACGACGGTGAGCTCAGCAGGAAACTGGTGTGGATCAGCCAACCCACCGACCATACCCACGCAAAAACCAGCGGGATCTTAATCCATGCGAACACCCGTAACAGCCCCGGCGAAGCAAACGTCGACCGGCAAACCAGAATCCCGACGATCAACAGATAAATCGCCAGACCCAATGATGCCACCGCTTCCCCAATTAACATTGCAAGAGGGCTCCGCAATTGATGGAGGTTAGCGAAACCGGCAAACGGATTTGTGGGAATCGAACTGATGATCTGTCCCTTAGGGCCCACCTTCAACATTCCAAGCTCAAATTGAACCAGCAAACCATCCGGCGCGGGAATCACCGAATTCACTGGCGAAGCGCTCCCGGGCGTCACCCATGCCTGGTCCGCGGCAGAAAGCTGCGCCTCGATCGCCGCGAGCTCGGCCGCCCGGGGCGGCTTCGACGAATTCTGTTTAATCAGTTTAATGATGTGTCGCACTTCGGCCGCGCTGAGCGTGGTTCCCGTTCCCTGCGTCGTGGCCGGGAGAGAAGTCGCGGGCTCTGTCGCTGCCGGTTGAGTCGCGACGGCCGTTTCGTTGGTCTGTGCCGAGTCAGAATTATTTGCCGCGGAGGTGTTGATCGCGTGGCTTCCATCGGCTGAAACAAAAACCGCCCGATCCCGATAAACCTCCACCCGCCCCTTCGCCGTCACAAAAACCGCCGCCCCATCCGCATCCGCGGCCGGATGATGCTCCCGCAACGATTCCCGCACGCCGGGATCCGTGATCGGAGGTGCATCAAAATCATCCTGGTCTTCGGTTCCGGTCCCAAGAATTTCGCGCCCATGCGCCCGTATCAATTTGTCCAGCTCGCGAATCCGCGGCCCATCAAGTTCAAGCACCGATCGCAGCGCATTCACTGCCACCGAAGCATCCCCCATCGACAGCTTCGCCGGTTGCACCGGCGGCGTCGCCACGGTTGCGGCCGGTGGCGCGAAACTAAACATCGATGAGGAAGAGGAAGCTGAAATCATCGCATAAAAAATCAGTCCATATACGCATGTCAAAAAACTCACGATCCCGCTCATGCACGCAAGAACAATCGACAGAATCCCGATTACCACAATCAACCCAGGCCGGCCGCGTATCGCACCCGTCGAGTACGAAAGCGCTTCGGCCGGAATCGGAATCGGCGGCGGAAGTTGAGGTGGAATCGCGTCTGACATGAACCCTTCCATTGTAGATGCCGGCGCCGCATTGGGAAGATGGCTGGTCTCCTCCGTTGCCGGAGGGGAGTGCTAAACGCCTGTGCGCGATTCTGCGCTTCGTGGCACGGCTTTCCAAGCCGTGATCGAGGGGGATGACCACCAACGCCGGGTGAGATGTGGGAAAACCAAGTTTCCACACAAGGACAACCTTCTGTTTTGTGGGAAGAAATGCTCCCTTAAGGAAAGTTGGTTTTCCCACATACCACCCGGCGCTGGACCCGCGGCTGCCCCAAACACGGGTTAGAAACCCGTGCCACGTAAACCGAGGGTCCTGAAAAGTCGTGCGGTTATCACCTACGGCGGATTATTAAGGCCTTTGCTTCGGCTTCATCGTATCTACAATCGCGCGGCATGGGTGCGAGCGATAAGACGGAATTTCCGTTGTTGGGGTATCTCGACGAGTTGGTCGAGGACCTGCACAAGAACGTGAACAAGGCGCTGCGGGCGTTTGATGCCGAGGCGATCCATGATGCGCGGGTGGCCACGCGGCGGTTAAAGGCGGCGATGGGGTTGTTGGAGTCGGTGCTGTCGGCGGAGCATCGCAAGCCGTTCGGGAAGGTGCTGAAGAGACTGCGGCGGCGGCTGGGGCCGTTGCGGGACCTGGATGTGATGATCGAGCGTCTGGAGAAGATGGAATCCCATGCGATCCATGGGCCGGCGGCGGGATGGATGAAGGAGCATCTTTCGCGCCAGCGGGATGCCGAGCGGGAGCGGGCGCGGAAGAAGGCCGCACCGGCGGATGTGCTGGCGAAGCTGGGGAGCTGGTGGTCGGTGCGGGAAGAAGTGGTGGAGGCACACGATGCAGTGGATACGCTGCTGAGCGAATCACTGCACATGCAACTGGATGCTTTTGCCGACCAGGCGGCTCAATTGTCGGCCGAGGCGGGGTCGCGGCGGGAAGATCCGCATCAGCTGCGCATTGCCGGCAAGTCATTGCGATACACGCTGGAGCTGGCCAAGTCACAGGGTCATCGATTGCCGGGGGCGATATTGAAGGGGTTTAAGAAAATGCAGGAGGCCCTGGGGAACTGGCATGATGCGGTGGTGCTGGTGGAATGTGCGATGAAAACATCGCTGGATCAGGCGCTTTCTTATCATCATCCACAGACGCAGGATCAATTGCTGAAGCTGACGCGATTGTTTCTGACGCAATCTGAAAAAGAGCTGGCGAGTTTTTCCAAGCTCTGGGAAAAGCACGGGGGTGATGTTGCGGAGACCATTCGCCAGAAGTTCCCGCTTTCCAAGGCGGTCAGCGAACCACAAACGGGTCCCGATCCAATTGACTCAGGTGGCACGCCAGCCCCGGAAGCGCCTGCTCCAGACGCTGTTTCAGGCGCTTGAGGGTTGCACGTTCGCTGTTGGAGTGCAGGGTGCAGACGACAGTCATGCCAGCCGCGGCGGCTTTGAGGGCGTCGTGGTGGCGCATTTCGCCGGTGAGGAAGAGATCGGCTTTTTGGGCGAGCGCGTCGTTGACCAGATCGCCGCAGGCGCCGGCGCAGGTGGCGACCCGGGTGATCTTTCCTTCCAGCGGGCCGGCGATCAGCAGGTGATCGATTTCGAGGCCTTTTTTGATGCGGTCGAGTAGGACCGGGCGATCCACGGGAGAGTCGAACTCGCCCAGGCGGCCCATGCCGACGCCTTCGAGCGGGGCGGCGAGTTGGTTGAGATCGAAGGCCGGTTGCTCGTAAGGGTGGGCGGCCTGCAAGGCCTGAATAATCGCGGTGAGCTTTGAAATGGGGACGATTGTTTCGATGCGGATCTCAGGGGCGTGCTCAAGTTGGCCGGGCATGCCAACCGCGGGGTTGGTGCCTTCGCCGCCGAGGAAAGTCCCGGTGCCTGGGGAGCGGAAACTGCACGCCGAGTAGTTGCCGATTTGGCCAGCCCCGGCGTCGAACAATGCCTGGCTGACTTTGTCCAACGCGGATTCCGGCACGAAGGTGACCAGCTTGTATTGGGTCGCCTTGGTTTCGGCGAGCTTCAGGGGTGATCGTTTGGTAACCCCCAGAATATCGCAGAGTATATCGTTGGTTCCGCCCTCGGCGACGTCGAGGGCGGTGTGGGGCGAATAGATTGCGACATGGTCGCGTATGGCGTCGAACATGACGCTACCGGCCGTCAGGCGCTTGATAGCCTGAAAGATCGGCGGATGGTAGGCGATGACCAACTCGCAGCCGAGCGAAGCGCGTTCCTTGGCGACATTGCGGGTGTAGTCGATCGTCAGGAGCGTTTTGGAGACTTCCTGCTCGGGGTCGCCCACGAGGAGCCCGACGTTATCCCAAGTCTCTGCGAGGCGGTTGGGCGCAATTAGTTCCAGGGATTGCAGGATTGTTTTGAGTTGCATGGGGCTCCTTTGTGCCACTTTAATGCGTGGTGGAGGAGGCGGAAAGGAATGGATAATTGAAAATAAGAAATGGAACATGAAGTTCGGGCGAATTCGGTCGTTGCACTTGAATATCGGTAATGTGATGGTTACATTAATGGTAACCGAATGGTTACTAATTGTCGCACCTTATGTGGATGTTGCATAGCGATGAGGAGATTTCGTGAATTCACCGGAAACAAACGATGCGATCGTGAAGGACATTGTGATCAACGCACCGGCGGAGCGGGTGTTTGAGGCGTTGACGGATCCGCGGCAGCGGGTGGCCTGGTGGGGGGCGGCGGGGAAGTTTCAGGCGACGGAAATGGAGTCAGATTGCCTGGGTGATGCGGGGGACGGGGATGGGCGGGAAGCCGTTCACGTTGCAGGGGGAGTATCGGGCGCTCGAGCGGCCGTGGCTGCTGGAGTTTACATGGATGGATGATGGAGAGGAGAATATGCCGGTGACAGTGGTGCGGATCGATCTTGAGGAGACGGGCGGGGCGACGACGGTGCGGCTGACGCATTCGGGGTTTGCCAGCGAGAAGTCTCGGGAGCGGTATCAGGGGTGGCCGTGGTTGCTGGCGTTGTTGCAGGGGTATGTGGAGCGGGGCGGATCGAATTGAACTGGGTTATTCTTGAGAACAATGGGCGAGTCGGGAAGGATCACTATGAACACGCGATTGGTTGGATATTGGGTTGCAACGGGGTTGACGGTGTTTATTTTTTTGTCGGGTGGGGTGGTGGATGTGTTGAGGCCGGGCTTTGCTTTGGAGGGGATGCGGCATCTGGGGTATCCGGATTATTTCATGGTGATATTGGGCGTGTGGAAGGTGTTGGGCGGAGTTGCGGTTTTGATACCGGGGGCTCCGCGGCTAAAGGAATGGGCTTATGCGGGAATGTTTTTTGATTTGTCCGGGGCGGCGGCCTCGCATGCGGCCGTGGGGGATCCGGTGATGAAGATTTTTACGCCAGTGATCTTGTTGGGTATCGTCGTTGCGTCGTGGGCGCTGAGGCCGGGAAGCAGGAAGCTGTGTGATTGCTCCACGGGATCGGCGGGAGATACTTCCGTTGCTTTGGAGTGAGGGCGTTTTCCCAATACAAGTGCAAAGTTCGTGGGGAGAGCAGTCATGGCAGAAATTGAGTATTCGTTGCGGCCAATTGGGTTTATCCGCTCGAGTTTGACGAGCCGCACGGGCGCGCCCAGGCAGGGCGGCGAGGGTGCGCCGGATGCGTGGGTGGAGTTGGACCTGCGCGTGTCGGAGGGGTTGATGGGGATGACGGCAGGGAATGAGGTGATTCTGATAACGTGGCTTCACCAGGCGGCCAGAGAGGTTTTGCAGGTGCATCCGCGCGGGGAGGCAGAGAGGCCAATCGCGGGGGTGTTTACGACACGTTCGCCGGATCGGCCGAATCCGTTGGGGCTGCATCGCGTGACGGTGTTGGGAATTGCGGGGATTTCATTAAAGGTGGGGCCGATTGAGGCAATTGATGGGACGCCGGTGGTGGATATTAAGCCGGCGCGGGGTAGATGTGTGGATTGGTGATATTTGCGGCTAAGTCGGAAGACGGGGAGACGAAGTAATAGAGACATGGTCGCTGAAGCGACCACGCCATGGGCCAATTACTCGCGACGCCATTCGGACGCGAGCTGAAAAAACGTCCGTGCTTTCTGTGCGGTTTTTTTACTTTCCGGCAGCGGGTGTTGCAGGAGCGATCGGATAACCCTTCCACACATATTCGAGGGCTTCAGGGAGGGTTTGTTGTTTTGTAGGGCCGTCGACGTGGCCGGCGTTGCGGGAGAAGACGAACTGGTAGTGATAGTTTTTGGCGGCCAGGGCTTTGGCCAGTAGTTCGTTGGCCAGCACCCAATCATGCATGTTGTCGCGCATGACGTTTGGGTTGAGGAGGTCTTTGTCGCCGACTTCCATCCAGATTCGGATGGGCTTGGGGGGGTTGTTGGGGATGAGGTGCTCGTGGAATTCCCAGGCGCCGTGAGGTGTTTCGGCGTTGTAGGGCCACTGCTGATTGACGGCGGTGCAGGAATAGGCGAGCACGCGGTGGTAGAGGTCAGGGTGATACCAGGCCATGATCAGCGCGCATGAGCCGCCGGAACTGCCGCCGGTGGTCGCACGACCTTCGGGGTCTTTGGTCAGTTTTACGTTGGCGTTTTTTTCGACGAGGGGGAGGACTTCGCTTTCGACGAACTCGGCGTAGAGGCCGGACATGGTGTCATATTCGAGGCCGCGTTGGCTGCCCTGGGCATCGCCGCCGCCGCTGCTGATGGCGATGGCGATCATGACCGGCACCTTTTTCGCGGCGATGAGATTATCCAGAGCCCTGAACATGGCTTGGTCGCCATCAGCGCTGACGATAAACGGGGCTTCGGTACCGGGCACGTATTGCTTGGGGACGTAAACCGCCACCTTGCGGCTGTAGGGGGCAGGATGGCTTGTCGTGACGATCAGTTTCACCGGATCGGAGGGATCGACCTTGCCGAACGTGTTGGGCTCGCGGGTGATGCCGGGATAGATCTTGCTGTCGGTCGATTTCATGGTGAAGTTGATGACCGTTCCCTGCGGAACGCCGGGCTGGGTAGACATGTCGGGGGCGCGCTTGTGAGTTGGGGCGAGGATGAAGTTGCCGTCGGCGTCGGCGGACGGAATTTCGCCATCGGGGAGATCTTTAGCGGTGACGTAGCCTTCGGTGTGAGGATCGCGTGCAGGCGGCGCGGGACGCACGGCGCGGGCCGGGCGGGTTGTGGCGGGTGGGGTTTGCTGTGGGGCGGCGGTTGAAATCGAGGGATAAACCGTGGGGAGGAGACTGGCCAGCAGAGCGATGCCGAGACGGTTGCGTTTCATGGGTTCCCTTGTTGACTGAAAGCGATGCGTCGCGAGCAAAGAGGATACAGGCGGTCGAACTGAACTGTATCATCAGGGGAGGTATGGGAAAAGGGCGTCGTTCTCAGTCAAAAAACGCCTTGCCGGAGCCTTACATTCCCCCGGCCGCGTGCGTTGACCGCACTTTAGTCCCACCAGAAATACCAGCGATTCCAGTTGAGCAAGCCGGCGGCGAGGGCCGCGATGGATTCGGTGCCTTGCTCGACAATGTCGTAGCAGTAAATGTATTGCTCGCGCGCGAGATGGAGGGCGGCTTCTTTGTCAGCGGGGGGGCGTTCGACGATGCATTGGACGATATCGCCGGTGATGCTCGCGACCTGCGCGCCGTATTTCGACTCCCAATATCGATGCAGTGCACAGTGGACAGCCGGCTCGGGGCAGTCGTTCCAGGCGCCCCAGTTCAAGTAGGCAAAAGCCTCCCATGGAACGTTGATTTTCAGCAATCCGATGAAAACTTCCTTTTTGGCAGAGCGCGTCAGCACGTTCAACTGGGTGACGATGCCCATCTGGCCGGCGTGCTTGGGCCAATCTCCGTCTTCCGGGAGTTCGTCCTGATCGAGTTGGTCTTTGTTTTGGAGCCATTGAGCGGCGTCGATGGATTGGCTGTGAGCGATGGTTTCGGCGGGATCGAATTCATCGATTGTCGCGACCTCAATGATTCGGGATTTATCTTCGGCGTCACCAACCAGGATGGGATAGAGGCCGGTTGAGGGGTACTGGGCGCGGAGGCGATCAAGTTCAGCCAACGCTTGGTCGCCAGGGATCGGGATGAATTGAATGTTTTTCATGCGACGGGTCTCAGATTCATTGTCGGGACGGACAGGCGAATCTTCGTGCGAGCCGGTAGAACCGGGAAGGCTGTATTTTTGGGGAAGGAAAGTCAAGCGGGCGGTGACGAGAATTTCACGGGTAGAGAGTGAGGGCAACGCTCCCGGACTGATTCGCGGTTTGTCGAATCCGCTCGTCGAGGTTGAGTACATTCCCGCACCGGCAGACTTTAGACAGAAAAGAACGCGTGCCCCACGTGGCATCACCTGAGGGGGGAATTGTCCGAGGCGATTGCGCTTGCGATGTGGGCGATGGCACTGTCGTCGTGGACGTTGATGGATTCGATGACTTTGCCATCGCGGCCGATGAGGAGGGTTGTTGGGAAACTTGTGATCCCATACGCGGCGGTGGTTGCGCCGCGGGCGGTGAAGGCGCTATAGCGGATGCGAGTTTCGCCGCCGCCATCGAGAGCGATCAGGAACGGAAGTTCGCGACCGGCCCAGAATTTCTGACGGCGTTCGTCGAGGCGGCGGTCCATTTCGGCGATGCTCGGGACTGAGTCGTCGTGGATGGCGATGATGACAAGACCCTTGTCTTTGTACTTATCGCGGAGCTTCATGAGGTATGGCATCGCGCCGACGCAGGGGCCGCACCATTCGCCCCAGAAATCGAGGAGGACGACTTTGCCGTGCAGGTCGGCGAGCTTGACGGGCGGGCCATTTTTCCACTCGCGGATATTGCGCAGCTCCGGCGGGGTTTGGCCGAGGAGGGCTTTTTCAGCGCGAGGCAAGGTGTCGATCAACAAGCTTGTCGCGGGTTCGGCTAAATCGACATGGAGATAGCGGTAGGTTGGATAGCATCCCCTGCCACTGATGAGATTTCCGTAGTCCCCGGGCGGGACGACAAGGTCGAAATCCTTCTTCGCCGAAACGCTGCCCACCGCGCGGAGTCGAAACTCGCCGATCTTAAAGACGGCCGCTTCGAGCCTTTCCAGGCCGTGCGCCGCTTCTGGCATGCCGAGGCTGACGACGTGACCTGTTATTCGACAGGAGGGTTTGAGACGCATGTCGCGTGTGGTGAAAGCGGAACCGAATTCGGAACGCGCGACGGATTCGATGGCCACCAAACCATGGGGTTCATCGAGCATGTAGAGAGCGGCGGTGTCTTCATCGCTGTATCGCGAGCCATCGGGATCGAAGAATTGAATTGCGGTGAGGATCGCTTCGCCGTTAGCGTCGGTGTTGATTGCGTCGGGTCTGTTCCGCCACCACATCTGAACGTGCTCGGTTGGGGTGCTGAGGTCGCCAAATTTGCCGGTGGTTCCAATCCGTGCGCCGGGGATGGGGTGGGCGGGGCCGATCACGCGGATCTTCATCGAGAGATTAAGTTTTTCTGCCGGAATCGTGGCCGCGGGGTTGTGTTGGGCTCGAGGGCCAAATGGATGACCGAACTTTTCGATCGTGGCGTTGACCATTTCGATCTGGTGCCGGCAATTGGCAAGTTCGGCTGGTCCCGCGGCGAATTCGAGGTGGCCGTCGGCGTAGCCAACCCAGATGCCCGCGGGATTGAGTTTGAGGGGCTCATGGATGACTACGGTGGACATCATCCGGTGTGTCTGAGTGGGTCCCTCGGGGAATTTTGCGGGACGGATGTAATCCAG
>DAIRGS010000481.1:0-3099 GCA_036794395.1 Tepidisphaeraceae bacterium
CCGGTGGAGGGAGAAGAGGATCGCCTGAAGGGTCATGCACCCGGGTTGCTTAGCGCTGGAATTCATACGTTGACCATGCGAGCCCGAGGCGCATACTTTAAAATCGCGCGGAAGTGCCGGCTGCATTTCCGGTGTGCGGTTTCTCCCTTCAACCAGATACGGGAATCTTTCCATGAGCAAGCAGAAAAAACCGATTGCGGACGGGGCGAAGGCATCGAAGACATCAGAGAAGGACAGCGATCTGTTGCGTGATACGCAGGGGCCGGGCGAGGTGCTAACGACGAATCAGGGATTGGCGATCGCGGATGATCAGAATTCGTTGAAGGCGGGGGTGCGGGGTCCGACGTTGCTGGAGGATTTCTACTTCCGCGAAAAGATCATGCACTTTGATCATGAGCGGATTCCGGAGCGCGTAGTGCACGCGCGGGGCGTAGCGGCGCATGGTTATTTTGAATCGACAGGGACTGCGGGGGATATCACCAAGGCGGGATTGTTTGGGAGTAAGGGGAAGCGGACGCCGGTGTTTGTGCGGTTCAGTACAGTTGCGGGAAGCCGGGGCAGCGCGGATACGCCGCGGGACGTGCGGGGATTTGCGATTAAGTTTTATACTGATGAGGGGGTGTGGGATCTTGTTGGCAACAACATGCCGGTCTTTTTCATTCAGGATGCGATCAAGTTTCCGGATTTGATTCATGCGGTGAAGCCCGAGCCGAACAATGAAATTCCGCAGGCGGCCAGTGGTCACGATACCTTCTGGGATTTTGCTTCGCTTACGCCCGAGACGACTCACATGCTGATGTGGGTGATGAGCGATCGGGCGTTCCCGCGCAGCCTGGCGATGATGGAGGGGTTTGGGATTCATACGTTCCGGTTCATCAATTCCAAGGGTGTTTCGAGCTTCGTGAAATTTCATTTCAAGCCGAAGAAGGGGATTCATTCGCTGGTGTGGGATGAGGCGCAGAAGGTCGCCGGGAAGGATGCGGATTTTAACCGGCGAGATTTGTTTGATTCGATCGAACGTGGGGATTTCCCGGAATGGGAAATGGGCGTGCAGGTGATTCCCGAGGCCGACGAGCGGAAGTTCGATTTCGATATACTCGACCCGACGAAGCTTGTTCCGGAGGAGTTGGTCCCCATTCGCCCATTGGGCAAGCTGGTGTTGAACCGGAACCCGGACAACTATTTTGCCGAGACGGAGCAGGTTGCGTTTCATCCTGGGCATATTGTGCCGGGCATTGATTTCAGCAACGACCCGCTGCTTCAGGGGCGGCTGTTCAGCTATCTGGATACCCAGTTGAAGCGGGTGGGGCCGAACTTCGCGCAGTTGCCGATCAACCGGCCGACCTGCCCGTTCAGCAACAATCTGCGCGATGGTGAAAGCCAGCAGATCGTGCATAAGGGCCGTGTGGCGTATTTCCCCAATTCGCTGGCCGAAGGTTGCCCGGCACATTCACCCGAAGGCATGAAGGCGTTCAGCAGCTATGCCGAAAAGATGGACGGGCGCAAGGTGCGCGAGCGGAGCCCGAGCTTTTCGGATCACTTCAGCCAGGCGACGCTATTCTGGAACAGCATGGCGCAGTGGGAAAAGAACCACATTATCTCGGCCATCAGCTTTGAGTTGAACATGGTGGATACGCTGGCGATCAAAGAGCGCGTGGTGAATGAGTTGCTGGTGAACGTGGCAGATGAATTGGCACAGAAGGTGGCCGGGCATATTGGGCTGAAGGTGACGGGGAAGGCGAAGAAGCCGGCTCATAATAAGACGTCCCCCGCGCTGAGCATGAATAAGCCTTGCAAAGATATTGTTGGACGAAAGGTGGCGATCCTGGTGGCGGAAGGGGTGGACGGAGCTCAAGTCGAGGCGATGAAGGCCGCGCTGGCTGCCGAGGGCGCGATGGCGGAGGTGATTGCCAAGACCAAGAGCCCGGTGCAGTCCGGGACGGGTAAGCCGGTGCGTGTCGATAAGCCGGCTCCGAACGCGCCATCGGTTTTGTACGATGCGGTGTTTGTCCCCAATGGAACGGGGAGCCTGGCTACCAATCCGTTGGCGGTGGCGTTTGTCGCCGAGCAGTATTCGCACGGGAAGCCGATTGCGGTGGCGGGCGATGCCAGCACGCTGCTTCAGGCGGCGGTGGTGCCGCCATTGGCGGCAAAGGACGCCGAGAAGTTGGGGGTCGTCATTAAGGATGCCGCGGCGGCGAAGGATGCGCCCAAGGCGTTGATCGCGGCGATGAAGATGCATCGGTTCCAGGAACGGCAGCCGGAGACTTCGATGGCGTGATAACGTTTAAAACGTAGAGAAGTATGCGCCAATATGTAAGGTGACCATTACGTTTTCAGGTCTTTGCGTTTTATTTCTAAATAAGCGTGTGCTCGATTCCGCGCCATCGCATTTAAGTGGCACGGCCTTCCAGGCCGTGGTCGCGGACGCTTCGGGTCCGGCGCCGGGTGAGATGTGGGAAAACCAACTCGCCGGAACCGGGCATTTTCTGGCGGCAATTCAGAAGGTTGTCCAACTGTCGAAATCTGGTCTTCCCAAATCGCACCCGTTGCTGGTGATCATGCCCCTCAATCATGGGCTGGAAGCCAAAATCGTCCGGGATTCGGCAGTTTTGCGATAGGGTGGCGGCGATGAGGCGGAGTTGGATCTCGGTTCATCGGGGGTTGCCTTGGCGCGGCGGTTGGGTGCGCGCATGCGGCGGCGTGGCCCTTTTTCCAGGGCGTGGAGAAGCCGGGGAGGCTTTAGAGGAGTTTTTTGCGTGCCCGGTTTCGGGCCTGTCGGGCGCGATTCAGTTCCGCCTCGCGTTCACGGCGGGCGATGACCTCCATCGCCTGCTGGAGCGTACACTCGCCGCGGGCCAGGCGGCTCAGGGCGGCCAGCGAATAGATGCTGACGCGGCGGCCGGTCTGCACGTGGATCATCAGCACGCCGATCACGGCTCGACTGAGCTCGCCGAAGTCGGCCACGTAAAGCTGGAAGGTGATGCCGTTGCGGGTGGTGCTCAGCAGGTGATCCATCCGCGCAAAAGTCTTGAGCCATTTGAAGAAAAGTTCGATCTGCCAGCGTTGGCGGTAGATCGCCCCGATTACATGGGCACC
>DAIRGS010000180.1:0-14236 GCA_036794395.1 Tepidisphaeraceae bacterium
TTTTCGCAGATAATAAAAGACTGAATTCATCTGCGAAAATCTGTGCAATCTGTGGTTAACTCCCTTCTTCTCCGTGTTCTCCGTGGCTCCGTGGTGAATCTGCTTTCTGCCAGCGACACACGTAGTCAGGTGAAGGCAATTGCGTCGTGAGATCGTGGTGGTTTGGCGATGTCATTGATTTCGGTGGAACAACTTCTGAAGTCGGGGGTGATGCATCACCAGGCCGGGCGGCTTGGGGAGGCGGAGGGGTTGTACCGGCAGGTATTGGGAGCGCAGCCGGGCAATGCGCATGCGGAGCATTATCTGGGGTTGCTGTTGCATCAGAAGGGAGATGCGGTCGGGGCGTTGGAGCACCTGCGGCGGGCGATGGCGTTGTCGCCGTCGGATGCGCGATACGCGGGAAACACCGCTCAGGTCATGCTGGCGCTGGGACGCGCCCAGGAGGCGATTGATCTGTATCGCAAGTCGCTTGCGATTCGCCCGGGGAATGCCGATGCGCATTATCAGTTGGGGCTGGCGCATGCGCATCTAAAGCAGTTTGATCGGGCGTCGGCGTGCTATCGGAAGGCGGTCGAGATCCAGCCGGCCCACGCGGCGGCATGGAATAGTTTGGGGTTGCGGCTGGCCGATGAGAACCAGCTTGACGAGGCGATGAAATGCTACGAGCGGGCGCTGGCCGCGGACGCGCAGTTGGCGGATGCACATAACAATATCGGGCGGCTGCTGCATGACTCGGGCAAGCTGGATGAGGCGGTCGCAGCGTATCAACGCGCGCTGGCGATTTGGCCCGACCGGGCGCGGGTGCTGGGCAACCTGGCCTCGGCGATGAAAGACATGGGCGAAATAGAAGAAGCGGTGGCGTTGAACCGACGGGCGCTGGAACTGGGGCCCGACCCGCGGATTGGGTCGAATCTATTGTATGCGATGCTGTTTTCACCCACGGCCACGACTGAGCAGTTGCGCGCGGAACATGAAAAATGGAATCGAATGTTCGTGGAATCAATTCGCACGGAGGGGCTTGGGCGGAAGGCGCTGGCTGCGGACCAGAGGCGGCTGCGCATCGGGTATGTGTCGCCGGATTTTCGGGGGCATCCGATTGGGCGATTCATCCTGCCGTTGCTTGAACATCATGATCACGGGCGGTTCAAGATCTACTGTTACAGCGACGTGCGGCGTGGAGATGAAGTGACGCGGGCGTGCCGATCGGCGGCGAATGTGTGGCGTGATACGGCGGCGCTGGACGATGAGCAGCTGGCCGATCTGATCCGACGGGATTCAATCGACATTCTCGTGGACCTCACCATGCACATGGAGGGCAACCGACTGCTGGCATTCGCGCGCAAGCCGGCCCCGGTGCAGGTGACCTATCTGGCTTACTGCGGGACGACCGGGCTCGATGCCATCGGTTACCGATTAAGTGATCCTTACCTGGATCCGCATGGCGGGGATGAATCGGGTTATTCGGAGAAAACGGTGCGGCTGCGGAGTTATTGGTGCTATGCGCCGCCAGCCGATGCGCCGGAGGTGGGGCCAGCGCCGGTCAAGACCAATGGATATGTGACGTTTGGTTGCTTAAACAACTATTGCAAGATTACACCGGACACCTGGGCGGCGTGGATTGAGTTGCTGAGGCGCGTGCCTGACTCACGGCTGGTGGTGCATGCCCACCAGGGGAGCCATCGCGAGCGGGCCAGAAAGCGCCTGGCCGATGCAGGGATTGATCCGGAGCGGCTGGAATTTGTTGCGGGGTTGCCCCTCGCCAAATACCTGGCGGAATATCGGCGGATCGATGTGGGGCTGGATCCGTTTCCGTATCCCGGAGGGACAACGACGTGCGATGCACTTTGGATGGGGGTGCCCGTCGTAACGTTGATGGGTCGCACAGCCATTTCGCGCGGGGGATTGAGCGTGATGGAGAATCTCGGGATGGGGGAATGGATCGCGCGGGACGCAGAACGCTACGTGGAATTGGCGGTGAGTACGGCGAGGAATGTCGAAACCCTCTCGGCGATCCGAGCAGGATTGCGCGAGAGGATGAGGGGATCGGTGCTCATGGATGGGCCCGCGTTTGCGCGGGATATGGAGGCGGCGATGAGGAGAATGTGGGAAGAGTCGGCCTGATGAGTCCCTGCCGGGCGATACGCTCACGCCTACCATCCAACCATACCGACCGATGCTGCCGTTGGCAACGCAAAGCGGTTAATCGACAGAACGAGCACGCTGAAACTACCCGACGGGCTCCGCGTCTTTCCACACGCCCCACTCGCGGGCTTTTCCGTCGCGCCACAAGGCGCTGAACCCCTCGTAGTCCCAGGAGCATACGAACTGGAATCCGAGGGTGACTTGGCCGTTGGCATCGGGTACGTGGACGTGGATGCACCGCAGTTGCATTCGGTCGCGCAGGCCCTCCGAGCTGTTCAGGAAGGGGAGCAGGTCATCCACATGCCGGTCGGGCCAGTTCTTGCGGCGGATCTCACAGACCTCCTGATACATCTCGAAGACCGTCTGGACCATCTCGGCCGCGTAGCGGGCGTCGTCGGCACGGAAGGCGGCGAACGCGCGGGCCTGCGGCTCACTGGGCGGCTCGCCCCGACCCGCGTACACGCGGACCTCGAACTCCCTGCAGGCTTAGCGCGCCCGCGGGGAGCAGCGCGATGTAGATCACGAGAATTTGGGCGATGAGGAAACTGCCCAGTATTGCGCTCATGAATGCAGGGGTGTAGCCGTACGAAAGCTTTTGGATGAACAGCGCGGGGCCGAACCAGCTACAGGCGACGACGATATTGCCCATTACGCCGAGAAGCATCAGCGAGAGCGGTGCGGAACTGCGGGATCGGAAAGATTGGATGAGGACGGCGGTCCATGCCAGGACACACGCGCCGCCGATTTCCCTTGGGTCCCAGGTCCACCAGTGCCCCAGATTGGCGTGCGCCCAGATCGCGCCGAGGGCGACACCGATGCAGGTGGTGAGAGCGGCCAACATCGCAAGACGGGTGCTGGTTCGTTTGAACGCGCCGAGTTGATGGTCCGTCGAAAGACCGATCGCACGAGTCAAGACGGAAATGAAAGCAAGGAAGCCAATCGCGAATACGGCGACGTAACCCGTGGTAACGAACAGAACGTGCGCGCCGAGCAAAGGGCGGCGGAGCGTGATCGCAAGGTACCCGACGGAAGCAACGACAAGGAGGAGCACGGCCGTCGCGATCCAGGCGGGAGCCCACATGCGTTTATCGAGTTTTGCGAACTCATTGGAAAGAGTTTCGAGTGAGCCGAGCTGGGTGAGGGCGGAATTCCACGCCTCGGCCGGACTGGCGCCGGAGGCGATACGCCGATCGATGTCGTCCCGCAGGTGTTGCTCTAACTCGTCGAGCAATTGGATTCGCGAACGAAACTGCTCGGGAAGCGAGTTGCGCCACGCGGCGATGCTTTGATCGAGATCAAACATGATTTAACCCCACATGGTTGCCAGGGCGCTGTTCACCAGCCGCCACTGTGCTTTGTGTTCTTCGAGGGCCTTTTTGCCCTGCACTTTGATTGCGTAATACTTTCGACGGCGGCCATTCTCGGCGGCGATTTTCCATCGTGATGTGATCGCTCCCTGAGCTTCGAGACGGTGGAGGACGGGGTAGAGCATGCCGTCGGTCCACTGCATGTGGCCGGCGGAGAGATCGCGGACGCGCCCGATGATGGCGTAGCCGTACGATTCGCCTTCCTCAAGAATTGAGAGGACGAGCGGGACGGCTGAGGCGGCGACGAGGTCTTTTCCGAGCTTGAGCATGATGATGTGCGGGGATCATACATAGTGGTGCTATGTATGTCGAGGGGAAAATAATAAAATAATTGGAAGAAGTTCTGGATTAAGGGCTGACGCCGGAATTTGTGGCGTGCCAGCTATTCTTTCGGAGTACCGAAAGCCGCTGTTCACGGTGGTGTCGAGGCCCCCTTGGGAATTGGAACAGAAGACAATAAGGAATCGCGATGCGATACGGGGGGAGGTTTGGGGCGGGTATTGGAAGTAAGTTCCGCATGTTCGACCGCTGCGCCGCATCCTGCTCCGCGGAATCAACGGTCACGCCGCGGGCAAGAGAGTCGGCTTAAATGGGTAAGGTTGTCGGGTTCGCCCGCGTCATGCCCGTTGCTGCCGCTGCGCGACGGACGCCGCTTCGCTTGGGGGATGGGTTTTGGCCGTTCCCCGTTCGGCCTCTGAGGCGAAGGGCGAACGGGGAATTTCAATGTTGGGAAGAAGCTTTGCGGAAAGTAAGGCCTCTGGAATTCGAATCGTTCTTGGAAAGGTCCACGGTCATCGGCCCGCGTCCCCCCCGATCATCCCCCGCCATGGAAGTTTCCTTCCGACCCTGCATTTGGAGAGGGTCGGGAGGAAACGGAATCAGCATGTCACACGAGCGAGGCGCAGGCCAAGCGCAGCGATCGCGAGGGGCATGACGCGAGCAACATTGGGACTGTGCTTGGGTGAAGGATCGTTCCCGCTCGCGGCGTGACACTTGCAATCGCGTAGACGGCCGGAGACCCGCGGGCGAACGCCAAGGAACTCCCAATACCAATCCCCTCGCCTACCGACACCGTATCGCGAAGCGATTCATCTACACCCAAGCCGAAATGGCCAAGGCCGTTTCGACACCATCGTGAGCAGCGGCCCCGGTACTCCGAGGGGAAAGCTGGCACGCCATAACTTTCAGCGTCAGCACTTTCCCCCAAATCTTTGTCCTTCTGACCACCGACCGGAGCATCGGTAATTCTCTATCCATAGGCGCGAACGGGGGAAAGAAGAACGTTCGCAATCGCAAGCGGGTTTATTCGATTGGGATGTTGGGGACGGAAATGGAGGTAACCATCGTGGAGGAGGATGGCGTACGGGCGAGGGTTAGGACGGCGGCGAGGATGATCGCGCCGCCGAGGGTGGTTTTGGGGGTGAGGGATTCGGTTTGGAAGGCGATGGAGAAGAGTGTTCCGAAGACGGGTTCGAGGCAGTAGACGACGGTGGCGGTGGCCGGGGTGATGCGGGGTTGCCAGGCGTTCATGAGCTTGAGGGCGAGGACGGAGCTGAGCAGGACCAGGCCGGTGAAGGGCCAGAGGAAGGATGAGTCGTGGAGGAGGAGGTGGAGCGTTTGGGAGCGGAGTAGGATCGTGCCGCCGGTTGAGAGGCCGATGGCAAGGTTGAGGGCGCCTGCGGTGAGGAGCATGACGGTGGTGAGGCGGGAGGGGTCGGCGCGCTGGCCGAAGTGATCGACGGCGAGGATTTGGGCGGTGAACAAGGAGGCGCCGAGAATGGTGAGGATTTCGCCAAGGTAGGGGATGGGGGAGGGTTGGATGAGCGCGCCCTGGGCACTGGATTGAGCGCCGCCGGCGGAGAGGATGATCATGCCGGCCATCGCGATGGCGATCGAGAGCCAGACGCGGGAACCGACCGGGCGGCGAAAGAGGAGTGACTGGGTGATGGGGGCGAAGACGACGGAGAGCGCGGTGAGGAAACTGGAGACGGAGGGGAGCGCATAGCGCAGGCCGTACACCTGGAGGAGCATGCCTCCGCCGAAGAATGCGCCGACGGCCAGACCGCCGGTGAGGTCGGGGCGGGTGATTCTGGTGAAGCGGCGCGGGGTGAGCGCGAGGCAGATCAGGCCGGCGAGGGCGAAGCGGCAACCGTTGAAGGTGCCGCGGATGGCGAGTTCGGAGATGGGGGCATCGGTGGACGCGCGCAGGGCGCGGCTGACGGCGGCTGCGCCGATCTGCATCGTCGGGAAGGAAAAGCCCCAGCAGATGCAGCAGAAGCCGAGGATGAGGATGGCGAGGCGATGGGAACGGGTGGTCATTGAGTCCGGATTGATTCACCGCAGAGACACGGAGTACGCAGAGAATTAAAAAGCAGCACCAGCTCACATGCAAAATCGCAGAGCAGTTGGTCGCGCACGATCTCGACGGCTCTGCGGTGAATCATGAATTCTTCTCGTTAGAGATTGGGCGGAATCGTGGGGGGGGATTGGTGAGGAAATCTGATATGGAAGGGTATGTTAGGAAGGTTGAAGCGATACAGGAAGGGTGATGATGGTGTTGGATATTTATTTCGCCGTGGTGAAGCCGGGCGCGCACAATGACGATGGTGCGGCGATCTTTGCCGCAACCGTGACGGCGGCGGTCTGCGGCCTCGTGATCATCGCGAAGGTCGCGCGGCGATGGTGGGGGTCGCCGAAGACGTTTCACGAGCACTTCGTTCGATACCTTGGGAAGGAGTATCAGAAGCTTCAGACGCACGACAAAGAGTTTCCCGGATATGACCTGGCGTCGGTTCATCGAGCACTGGCCAGCATTCTTGGCGAAGATTGCAGCGAGGTTCGCGAGGTGGGCGGGGGATTCTGGGAAGACCTGCGGGAGATGTTTCGGGATGTGAACGTTCCGTTTAGTGGCCGTCGGAGCCCGAGCACGCCACGCTACGAGCGGGTGCCCGTTGATGTGGATGCGGAGGAATCACTGGCGGCCAATCAGTTGTGGCTTGTCACGCTCAAGAAGCGATTTGAGATAAAAGCCTCCGACACGACTGAGCCGGTCGGTGAGCGAGTGGCGATTCTGCTTTCGGCGCGGCACGTTCCCAATCCGTATGCCGATGAGATGGAGGGCGAACGCGTGCCGACCAACGTGCTGGCGTTGAGCGTTGCTTGCCGGGATCGTGCGATCGCGGACTGGTTTTACAGGGAGATCGAGGCTCGGCGGAAGAAGCTGAGCGTGTATCGGGGGAAACTGATCGATCCATTCGTAGGGACCGGAGGGATTACGTCGATAGGGTTTCGGGCGATCAAGAGGGTGCAGGAGGAGGATTTGGTTTTGCCGGAGGAGGTGAAGGCGCTGTTGCGCGGGGCGGTGGTGGAGTTTTACCGGCATAAGGATCAGCTCCGGGCGGTGGGGGTGGAGATGAAGCGCGGGGTATTGTTGTGTGGTCCGCCAGGAACAGGGAAGACTTCGATCAGTTTGTATCTGGCGGGGTTGCTGCCGGAGTTCACGATCTGTTTTGTAAGCGGGCGGCAGCTGCTTTATCCGCGCGAGCTGTGCCGGATGGCGCGGTATCTTCAGCCGACAATGATCGTGTTTGAGGATATTGATTTGATCGCGGAGCAGCGGGATACGAATGGATTGGCGACGGTGCTGGGGGAATTGATGAACCAGATCGACGGGTGTGAGCCGGACGAGGAGGTGTTGTTTGTGATGAATACGAACTCGCTGGAGCGGCTGGAGGTGGCGGTGCGGAATCGGCCGGGGCGCGTGGATCAGATCGTGCAGATTCCGCTGCCGGATGCGCGGTCGCGGGAACAGTTGATCCGGTATTTCGCGCGGAACGTGAAGCTGGCGGAGGCGGAGGATGAGTTGGAAGGGGTGATTCGGATGACGGACGGGGCGACGCCTGCCACGCTCAAGGAGATCGTCAAGCGGGCGACGGTGGGGGCGGTGGAGCGGATGGACGGTCAGGTGGGGAACATTGAGCTTAGGCAGGCGGATTTGGTCCTGGCGGTGAAGCAGGTGGATGCGATGCGAGAGAATGCGAGGACGCGGGTGACGGGGTTTGCGGGGTGATCGTCCGCGTTTGCCAGGCGAATCGGATTGCAGATTCGACGTCCGAGGTGAATTGCCGGCAATCCGCGATGGGGGATTCCATGAGGCGGGAGCGGAGGGTGGAGCGGAGGGTTGCGAGGTGGTTGAGGTCCGTGGCGAGGTTGATGGCGATTTGGGTGAAGGCTTGGTCGGTGTGAGCAATGCAGTGGGTGAGGCCGAGCTGGGTGAGGATGCTCAGGCCGCCGCGGGAGACGGGGGTTTGGCCGGGGAGGGTGACGACGGGGACGCCCATCCAGACGGCGTCGATTGTTGTCGTGTGGCCAGTGTAGGGGTGGGTGTCGAGGCAGATGTCGATTTGGTGGTAGAGCTTGAGATAGTCCGGGCGGGGTTGGCGATCGGCAAAAGTAATGTGAGCGGGATTGAAGCCGGTGGATGCGGGATGGTTTGAAAGGTCAGTGCGGGCACGGCCTGCGGGGGCGATAAGCAGGAGGCGGGAGTTGGGCAGGCGATTGAGGATGGTTGCCCATCGATTGAGGGTGGCATCGGTGATTTTGGCGAACTGGTTGAGGCAGCCAAAGGTGATGTATCCGTTGCGCGTCGCGGGCAAATCGTTTACCAGGGGCTCGGGAGTTTGGGGATCGAAGCACCAGAAGCAGTTGGGGAGGAGCAGGGTTTTTTCAGAATAGTATGAATCGCGTTTTTCGGCGGGTGGATCCAGATGGGGATCACTGAGACGAAAGTCGATGGTGGTGAGGCCGGTGGATCCAGGGTAGCCGGCCCAGGTGATCTGGACGGGGGCAGGTTTGCGGGCGAAGACGAGCAGGCGATTGTTGGCGGTGTGAAGAGTGAGATCGACGAGGATATCGATGTGATCCTGTTGGATCCGCTGGGCGAGTGCATCGTCGGAGAATGATGATGCATCAATCCACTGATCCGCGGCAAGGCGCACGCGATCGGTAATGGCATCAGGGCGGCGCACATCGGAATAGCACGCGATTTCGAAGTGCGAATGATCGTGGTTTTCCAGCACGGGGAGTAAAAGGCGGCCGACGGGATGCTCGCGAAAATCTGGCGAGATGTATCCGATTCGGAGCCGGCGATGGGCGGATAGATCGTTGACGTGCACGGGAGGAAGCTGAGCAAGAGGAAGGGCGCACGCTGCGTTCCAACGGGCGTGTTCTTCTTGGAGGGCTTGCAGCGTGATGCCATCCTGGCCATGTAGGGCGAGCAGGAGATTGTCCCAGATGCGGGGATTGTTGCTGAGGGCGATGGCCCGGCGGAATAAGTCGATGGCCTGATCGACTCGACGGGTATCCTGGAAAACCCCGGCCAGATTATTCAGTGCCTCTGGCCAATTGGGACGTTGCGAGACGGCACGGGTAAACGCATCCTCGGCGGCATCGAGATCGTTCATTGCTCGAAGCAGGACGCCGAGGCTGTGCCAGGCATCGGGATAGATCGGGCGAAGACGGACGGCCTGGCGGTAAGCCGCGACGGATTCGGGGGCTTTGCCAAGCTCGCGCAGCACGTTGCCGAGGTTGTTGTGGGTTTCGGGGAAGTTTGCGCCGAGTTTAAGAGCTCGATTGAAGGCATCGAGGGCCTGACTCCACCGCCCCGCCGCTGCCAGGACTGTGCCGAGATTGCTTTGGAAGTCTGGGGCAGTGGGATTGAGGTTTGTCGCTTGGGTGAGGGCCTCGATAGCCTGGGGGGTGCGGTTGGTCTGATGCAGGAGGATGCCGAGGCGCTGCCAGGCATCGGCACGGGTCGGATCCGCCGCCACGATCTGGCGATATGCGGCTTCGGCTTCGCGCAGCCGTCCGGCCTGGTGGTGTTGAATTGCGGATTGGAATTCTTGATCGGGGGACATGGCTGAACACAGAGTTTACTCGCATGTCCGTTCTGATGTGTATTAGGATAGGAATATGACTGTCATCAACGTGAGAATTAAAGACGAATTAAAAGCATTTCTGGACGAAGAGGCGACGAGTGAAGGTTTTGCTTCCACCGCAGAATTTGTTGAAGCTCTTCTAACGTCGTTCTGGCGCAACGCGTTTGAATCGGTTGTCGAATTAGAATTGATTCGACGAATTGATGGACCGCAAGCGACAGAAATACCAGTTGATCTTTGGGAGAAGCTCAAGTCACGTTTGCGTAAAAACTGAGTCGCCGTGCGTTCGAATCGGATCGGGGGGGGCAGGAATGCCCCCACTCGCCGATTCGAGGCCGACAAGAATGTCCGCCCCACCATCCCTCAGGCGGCCAAGCCAAGCGGTTGATAGTTCATCCCGAGAGTGAGAATGCGCTGAAGCAGCGTCGGATAATCGATCCCGGCAGCGGCGGCGGAGTCGGCGAAGTCTTCGTTGCGGGCAATTTGGGGGTTGGGGTTGGCTTCGATGAGAAAGACTTCGCCCTGGGGGGTCAGGCGGAGATCGATGCGGGCGTAGCCGGTGAGGTCAAGTGCGCGATACGCCTCGCGGGCCAGTTCGGAAATGTGCCGGGACACTGCGACGGGCAGGTCGATCGCGGCCTTGCTGATAATGCCGTGGCGGGTGCGATAGGATTCGTCCCACTTCACCCTGGCGGTGGCGATTCGGGCGGAATCGGCGGGGAGATTTTCCAGGCAAAGTTCCCAGATGGGCAGCGTCTGGAGCTTTCGATTCCCCAGCACGCCGACATACAGCTCACGGCCCTCAATGTACTGCTCGGCGATGGCATCCGTGGCGTGTTTCTCGTGGAGAAACGTAACCCGCTCGATGAGTTCATCGGCAGTATGCACGACCGACGCCTGCGCGATACCGACCGACCCCTCTTCGGTAAGCGATTTCACCAGCAGTGGAAATTGCAGAGATGCGGTGGGACGGACGGGGCGACCCAGGGGGAACGTGACGAAGCGCGGAACGCGAATGCCATGATACGAGAGAACTTTTTTCGTCAACGCCTTATCGCGGGCTAGCGTGAGCCCGCGGGGATTGGCGCCGGTATACGGTTGATTGATCAGTTCCAGGTAGCTGACGACATGCTGATCGCGGCTGGGGATGCCGTTGAAATCTTCAACGAGATTAAAGCAGACGTTTGGCCGTATCGCGGCGATGGCATCGGACAGGACCGCCAGCTCGGTTTTAACGCCGACAACTTCGACCTCGTGGCCCAACTCGCGGAGCGCGGTGAGCACATCGTGCTCTGTTTTAAAAGGCGCAATGTCGCCCGCGCTCATTCCCTCGACCGAAGCCGGTGGAACCAGCGCCTCGTCCATCATGATGAGGACGCGGAGTTTACGCATGAGCCGAAAACGCGCGGATTCGAAGGACGCGGCCCAAAGGGGCCTCATGCGCGTGCGCGATTTAGAGCGCCACGCGATGCTTGCCGTCGTTGACGAAGTTCATCGTCTGCACGGCAAGCATCATCATCACGTCCACTTTGGCCTGGGCCGCCGGCTTGGACAATCCAAGGCGCAGCAGCCGAACCCGCTTTACCATATCGGCAAGCGTGCGATCTATCGTGAGTTGAGATGCGCCGGTCCATCGAGAAACCATCATGCGGGCATCATCACGAATCGACTCGAGAAAACGCCCGGCATCGTGCCGAGCGGGATTTTCGCTGAAGATCCTGCGCAGATCGCGATCGTAAAAGCCGGGATTGTCGCGGCAATAAAAAGTGCGCTTACGCTGATAATGTTCGCGGAGGGTGTGGCGCAGCGATCGCATGGGATGGGGCTTGCGGCGCGTGCGCACGGGAGCGGGCGTAGGGCCGACATCACGCATCACCTGATCCACATAGCGGAGTTTTCGCAGCGCGGGCCATTTTGCGTACTGCTCTTCCCAGTGAGAGGCGGAGTTGAGCCAGACTGCGAAGGTCTCGGCAAAATCCTCGGCCGGGTGGGCCTGGGCATACCACATGTCGAGATGGATCACGAAACGCTTGGTGTAGGGCCGGGGTTTGTATGAATCGGGATAGGGTTCGTGATAGGAGCCAAAAAGCTCGCGATATTTCCGGCGGCGATGCAGCCGGTGGGCGTTGTCCATGGTATGGCCGGCTTCATGGCGAAGGATGCGCATGCACCAGTCATGCGTGCCGCCTTCGATCTCAAGCATCTGGTTTTGTTCGAGCTCTCGAAGACGCGGGTGTGCCAGATAGAAGGGAATGGCCAAGCCGGGAACGTCGTCAGGCGTGAACCATTCATCGGACAGCCAGACGTGCGGTCGAAATCGGATGCCGTGATCGTTTAGCTCGCTGTAGAGTTGATCGACGGCCGGCTCCAGATCGGATCCGCTGTAGGTCAGGTTGAGGTCGCAGAGGCGCACATCGAGCAGTCGCTCATCGGAGAGGCGGGTCCAGTCACGGTGTGCACGGCGGGCGGGCATGGGGGAAAGATACCCTGTTTTTCTCGCGTGCGTGGAGGTTCGTCCGAGAACTGACAGGGTCCGATAAAAGTGCCTGTGTTGAACAAAAAAGCGACCGCCGCCTGGGGTCGCGATTTAATTCGCGAGGCCACAAGCGGCGGTCGAGTTTCAGACGGGTGATCAAACTCGGGCCTTAGGGGCCGACGAGCTTGAGGCCCTGTGCATCGGTGCCCCAGATGCGGCCGGTCCCGCCTGTATAGTCATACACCCAGCCGCAGGTTGAAGCGGCATTGCCGGGGAAGGTCACGGCCGAGTCCAGGACCACCGTGCTGGTGTTCAGCGAGTTGGCCGGGATCGACTGCATGTAGGGACCGAACGGTCCGTCCTGGCCGACAGCACCCGTGTACGCCGCGGCCGACGAGTCGGTGGCCGTGGTCATCAGGTTCCAGAAGGTGGCGGCCGGCGGCAGATTGTCGTTGTGCTGAAGCTTATAGAGCGCAACCTGCTGGCGAAGCGACTGGGCGGTGCTGGTGACCGCGCTGGTCTTGGCCGAGGTGCTGGCATTGCTGAACTGCGGAATGACGATCGCAGCCAAAATGCCCAAGATGATCACGACGATCAAAATTTCGATCAGCGTGAAGCCCTTTGATTTACGAATCGCGTACATGTGAATGCCTCCTGAAAGTCGTACAAATCTGGTGTCTTGTCACGGTCGTTAACCGGGCTATCCCAGCCCGCCGCCGTGACGTAAAAACTCACTACGATTGCGAATTCTCGGTGCGTTGTGACTGACGCGTGCTTTCCCATTCGATTTCAGACGCAGATGAACTGCGCGCATCCATCGAAAGGTCCGGCCGGTGTCGGGTTACCCCGCCGTGGCCAGTTCACGCGCAAATGACTCCGCCTCCTTTCAACTCGCACGCCGCGGCACTGCAATGCTGTCTGCATCGGCGCGACGGGCATGCGACTTAATGCGGGGCCATCGCCGGGTGCGGCGCCGCGAAGAAATTCGCGTCGCCGCACCCGGCCGTCCCCAAAGCACCGAGGAAGGAGGACCGATAAGACAATCCGAGACTTGCCGGCAAAACCACCGAAGCGGTTCTGCCGCGAAGGGCTTTCGCCCTCACGCAGGCATGCACTTACGAGCATCCTTTCGGCAACGCACTCGTTCCCGTCTCCCGGGAACAGCCGCTTTGCGCATCACCAGGCGATTTGGCTCTCCGCCATCGCAACCCGGTGAGCCGGAAATCTTTCATTCCGGTCGCCGCCTCTCGGCGGCTTAGCCCTTGTCAGGGATCCTCACTTCACCGGCCCACAACGCGTGAGCCGGTCGAGAAATGATCTACAATTGGTTTCGCCCCGAGTCAAAACGATGTCGGCAATCCCATTCTGAAGCCGATCAAATGCGCCCCATGTAAAACTACCGCTCCCCAAAAGCCACCCCAAGCACCCCCAGATATGTACAACGCCCCATATATAAGATATGCATCAATCGATTCACCCTGCCTGATCCGCCGCCGGTAAATTGTTCTTCAACAACTTCTCCGACCGTTCATCTGCCCTGTATTTCCGCCTTCGAAAATAAATCCAAATCCCGATTCCCGCCGCCAGCACGAGCACAATCACCAACGTCCACGTCTTCGCCTTCTCAACGTGCTCGCGCAGCGCGTCCATGTTCTTCCCGAACTGATATCCCAAAAAAACAAACAACCCCCCGCTGAACAGCGCCGCGATTCCATCAGCCAGCAAGAATTTCCAGAACGTAAACCGCGTCGTTCCCGCCACCACCACCATCGCCCCGCGAATCCCCGCGAACATCCGCCCCACCGCCACCACCCAAACCCCGTACTTCTCAAACAGCGCGTGAACCTGGTCGAGCCGCTTTTGCGATAGATGCCTCCCAATTAACGGCGCCTTGCGCACTTCCAACCCAAACGTCCGGCCAATGTGATAAAGAACAACATCACCGCCCACGATCCCGCACCACGCGCAAATGCACGCCAGCGCAAGATTCATCTTGCCCGCCGCCACCATCGCACCTGAAATCAAAAGCGGAATGTCCTCCGGCAGCGGCAGCCCCAGTCCGCACGAAAACAACAACCCGAACAGCACCAGATAGCTTCCGTGCTGCAATTGCGCCGAGATCCATTGCTCAAACGCCGCCAACGTCTGCTGCATCATTGCCAGGATAAAAATCACTACCGCCATCCAACTCCGTTCTGCCCCCACAGTCGTCGGGGGAGGCCACAACTCACTGCATGTTACGGGAGATTTAACTTGCGCTCAAAAGCGGCGGCCGCCCTTTTTCCCTCTCCCGGTACGCCGGGGGAGGGTAGGGA
>DAIRGS010000181.1:0-14208 GCA_036794395.1 Tepidisphaeraceae bacterium
CCCTCCCCCGGCGTACCGGTGGAGGGAGAAGAGGGTCGCCGAAAGTGTCACGCACCACCGCGGGCTCTGGCGCTTCAAATTGGATAACCAGGTGGGTATGCGGAACGACATTGTCATTGTGAGCCTGGATCGTGAGCCGTCCGCTCATGCCCAGGTGGATGTAAAAGCGGTTGGCTGAATCGAGCGTGAAGACAATCCGCTTCCCCCGGCGGCTGATTTCCGTGATCGTGCGGCCTGTGAGAAGTAGCGCAAGATTAACGTCTGAAGGGGTAAGGATGTCTGCGCGATTCAGCTGAACGCGGCTGATTCTCCGCCCCAGGACCTTGGGCAAAAGTGAGTTGACGACGGTCTGAACCTCGGGCAGTTCGGGCATGGCAGGGATGATTCTAGCCGCCAAAATGCTTCTTTAGGCGGCACACGGATTTACAACTTTTGGGAAGATGGGGAATAGATAGCCAAGGTGGCGGTACAATGCTATAAGTTGACCGTTGGTTTCGGGGACTTCAGGCGCCCCAGCCGCACTCCTCCAGGAGGGGAGCCGCGTTGCCTTTCACGCCCTGCCCCGCCCCCAGCAATCCAGGAGTCGTTTCATGGAATCAAATATGAATCTTGTGCAGCCGCAGGCAACGGACCTCGCGGCCGATGAGCTTGCGGCCGTCGAAAAGCTCCAAAAGGGCTACCACGACATGCGGGCGGAACTGGGCAAGGTGATCGTTGGGCAGGATGCGGTCATCGAAGAATTGCTCATCTCGCTGTTCTGCAAAGGTCATGCACTGCTGGTGGGCGTGCCAGGGCTCGCCAAGACATTGCTCATCTCAACACTCGCCAAAACCCTCGGCTTAAGCTTTAACCGCATTCAGTTTACGCCAGATTTGATGCCCTCGGACATAACGGGGACCGAGGTCATCGAAGAAGATAAGACAACCGGCGGGCGCGTGCTTCGGTTCGTTCGCGGCCCGGTTTTCGCTAACGTGATTCTGGCCGACGAAATCAACCGAACGCCGCCTAAAACTCAGGCAGCTTTGCTGGAAGCGATGCAGGAGCATCAGGTGACGGCTGGTGGCAAGATGCACCGCCTCCCGCAGCCGTTCTTTGTGCTGGCGACTCAGAACCCCATTGAGCAGGAAGGAACTTATCCGCTGCCCGAAGCCCAGCTTGATCGATTCATGTTCAACATCAATGTGGGTTATCCATCAGAAGATGAAGAATTTCAGATTGTCCGTATGACCACGATGGGCCGTGAAATCCAATTGCAGCGCGTGCTGGACGGCGAGGAAGTGCTGGCACTTCAGGATATTGTTCGCAAAGTCCCGGTAGCGGATCATGTGATCCGATATGCCCTCCAGTTTTCGCGCCTAACCCGCCGAACCGAAGGCGGCTGTCCCGATTTTGTGAACGACTTCGTCGGCTGGGGAGCCGGGCCGCGTGCGAGCCAGTATCTCATCCTCGCCGGCAAGGCCCGGGCGCTGCTCAAGGGCCGGTATCACGTCAGCACGGAAGATATCCGCAATGTTGCCCTGCCCGTATTGCGGCATCGCATCGTCACCAACTTCAATGCCGAGGCCGAAGGCATTCGCAGTGATACAATTGTGAAAAAGCTGATGGATTTCATCCCGCGCCAGCAGTACGAAGAGCTCGACAAGACCACCGCAAAGCTGATGCGCGGAACGGGAGCGGCGTAGGTTTAACCAGCATGGCCCGTAATATTTTTGAAAAGGTTTCGCTGCTAAAACCAAGCGCGATGGCCACTGTGGCGGAACGAAGGTTTGATGACGCTGAGACACTCAGCCAGACAGGAGAGAATGCCAGGGCCAATGGCGTTGCTTATTTAGCCGGATTCGTCGTTGAAATTCTGCTTAAGGCGAGATTGGTTGACAAGTATCCAACCATCGCCCGGAAGCGCCAGCATGAGGTGCTGGAACATGAGCACGAGATTTGGCGTCTGATATGGAGGCAGCACGATCTCGCCTTGATGTTAGATCGGATGCGTGAGTTGCAAGCGGCGCTGAGGACTAGAGGTGAAAGAGACGGCAACAACTACCTGAGTGAACTGACGAAAGTTTGTGCTCGTTGGACTATCCATGCAAGGTACTCGCCGCATGCCATGCAGATGGATGAAGCCAGGCAATGGCTCGAGCGTGTAAGACTGCTAAAGGACGTGCTCAAATGACTCAGCAGGAAGCCGAATCTCTCGCTGATGCCTTACGGGGGCATTTTGAAGCTGATGTTGACATGGAACTCGTGAACGACCGCGGGCGCTATCGTTTTGCAGTGGTGTCAAAGCAATTTCAATCGATGAACGACTTGGAACGACAGGACGAAGTCTGGAAAATCGTGGATCGGACGATGCCGCGGGCGGCCACGCTGGACATCTCACTCATTCTGGCCTTCGCGCCGGAAGAGTTGGCAGACTCAGGAGCCTAAGGGTGACCGAAACCGCCACCGACTATCGCAAGTATCTCGAACCGCGCACCCTTGCGCGGATCGCTTCGCTGGATTTGCGCGCCCGGCTGGTCGTCGAAGGTTTGATGACTGGCATGCACCGCTCGCCTTACCAGGGAATCTCGGTCGAGTTTGCCCAGCACCGCCAGTACGTGGCGGGGGACGACATCCGTCACGTCGATTGGAAGGTCTTCGGTAAAACCGACAAGATCTACCTCAAGCAATATCAGGAAGAGACGAATCTACACCTGATCTGCGTGGTCGATGCCAGTGAGTCGATGGGTTTCAGCTCGATCACGGCTGATAAAGCCACCTGGAGCAAATACGATCACGCGACTGCGATCGCCGCTTCGCTATCGTACATGGCGATCCAGCAGCAGGATTCGGTGGGGCTGGCGGTGTTTGACAGCGACTTGAAGCATTACATCAAGCCGAGCAATTCGCCGACCCAATGGAAGGTGATCACACAGGATCTGACCACCGTCCCGCGGCTTAAGAAAACCAACACGGGCCGGGTGCTGGATCAGTTGGCTGAGAAACTGACCCATCGCAGCGTGATTGTGATTCTGTCCGACTTTTTTGACGAGCTGGAGGGGATAAAGAAGGGGCTGCGCCACCTACGATACAAGAAGCACGAGATCATGGCGTTTCAGATCATGGACCCGGCCGAGATCGAGTTTCCGTTCGAGGAGGCGACGCTTTTCCAGGGATTGGAAGGCATGGGCGAACTTTTAACCGAGCCGCGTGCCCTGCGAGAAGGTTATCTAAGGCAGTTGGAGGCGTTCACTGAAGAGATTCGCAAGACTTGCCGCGGAATGCACATCGACTTCGTTCGAATGAACAGCGGCGAACCGCTGGATGTGACCTTGAGCGGTTTCCTGGCAGCGCGGTCGGCGACGATGAAATAGGAGTTTTCGATTTGCGATTTGCAATTTGCGATTTGAATTTCAATCGCAAATTGCAAACCGCAAATCGCAAATGTAGATGAATGGTGTTTGAACCCAATACTGCAACATCGCTGGCCTTCGGCTTCGTGAGCTGGCCCATGGCCGGGGTGGCGGCGGGGCTGATCTCGATTCCCATCATCATTCACATCCTGAACCGTCGCCGGTTCAAAACCGTCACGTGGGCGGCGATGGAATTCCTGATGCGGGCGATGCGGAAGAATCGCCGGCGGCTGGAATTTGAACAGTGGATCCTTCTGGCGACCCGTTGCCTTGTAGTGTTCCTGCTTGGGCTGGCTCTGGCCCGCCCGATGGGTTGCGAAAGAACATCGTTAGCACGAATTGCCGGGCGAACCGGTTTGAATGTAATCGTCCTGGATAACAGCTATTCGATGGCGTATCAGGCCGACCGCCCCGGGGCCAAAACGCATCTGGATCAGGCTAAGAAAATCGTCGATCAACTGATCGAGCAGATGTCGCCGGGCGGAGAATCGGTCGTGCTGATCACAGCCGGCGCCCCAATCAACGCGACCGGCCCGAACAAATCAATTTCAAAGATCGGTTATGACCTCGCGCAGGCGCGCGATGCCGTTAAATCCGTCCGCCAGACCTACGGCGGCACCGATCTGGTGGGCGCCCTGCGGCTGGCGCTTCAGACCGGCCGCGAGGAAACGCGCGAGCAGAACAAGACGCTTCACATTCTCACCGACTCAACGCGGGGCGCATGGGACCCGCAAATGGCGGCGCTCAAACAGTTGGGGCCGGAGCTGGCCCGCATGTTCAAGGTCGTTCACCACGACCTGACGCGCGATCACAAAAAGCAATGGAATGACGCGGTTTTGGATGTGTCGGCGGTGGGGGGCCTGGTCCGGGTGAAGTTCGACAGTGATTTCCGCGCCGATGTTCGCTCATTCGGATCTGAGCAATCGGCGGTTGTTCAGTGGAAGGTGGATGACAAGCCGCTGGGCGCGTCATTTTCCACTCCGCTGGGCCCAACAGCGCACGAGTTGATGACCAAAGAGCGGCCGCAATTTGCCACCGGCGGCCCACACGTGATCAGCGTGGATGTCCGCGTGGCGGGAGATCATCTGCCGGGCGATAACGTTCGCAATCACGTTGAAGACGTGGCGGCCGATCTGAAAGTACTGCTGGTTGAAGGCAAGCGCGGGGCGGGTGTGAACCAAAGCTCCGGCGTTTCGCTCGCGGCCGCACTCACGCCCGCGCATGAAGGCCCGCTCAAATCACTCAGCAGCTTTGTGGCTGAGCCAATCAGCGATTTAGAGCTGGGGAATCGCGTGCTTCATGAATACAGCGCAGTGGTGCTGGCGGATGTTGCCCAGCTCACCGGCCCAGAAGCCGATCGCCTCAAGCAATTCGTCGAACAGGGCGGCACGCTGCTTGTGTTCATGGGCGACGGGGTCAACAAGGACAACTACAACTCGCTGCTGCTTCCGCGCAAATTGATGCCCGGGCCCCTGGTCAAGCTGATGACCACCGGCACCGATCAAAAGCCCTACCGGCTCAACTTCAAGCCAAACGCCATTCAAAGCGACTATCTCGAGAGCTTCCGCGGGATGGAAAATAGCGGGCTTGATCTGGTGGGCGTACTCAACTACTGGCAACTGGAATTGGCCCAGGGCAGCGGTGTGACACCCATCATTAAATACGTGCCCAACGGCATAGAGCCGGGCAAACAGGATCCTGGCGCCCCCGGCGATCCCGCTATCACCGTTCACGGCCTGGGCCAGGGACATGTCGTTTGGATCTCGACCTCCGCCAACGGCGACTGGACCGATTTCCCCGCTCACGATGCATACGCGCCGCTGATGCAGGAACTCCTGGCCCATTCGGTCAAATCAGGCACCCACTGGATGAATCTGGAAGTGGGCCAGCCGCTCATTATCCCATCGAATGTTCGGATGACCGCGGCTCCCGTTCTGTTGGATCCGGATAAGAAGGCACTCGCCCTGGAGTCGAAGCTCGATGAGCGATCAGAGCGGGTGGGCGGGTCAACGATCTATACCAGCGCGCCGCTGAACGTGCCCGGCGTGTATTCGCTCGCTTTGGGCGAAACAACCATTCCAATTGCCGTGAACATTCCTCCAGGCGAAGCGGATTTGCGAACGCTGAATGACGAAGCGATTCGTGAGGCATTGGGCCGGATCGAAATGGACATGGAAGGTGAACAGCCGCCCACTGATCTTCAGGTCGCAGAAGCCGGCCGCGACTGGGGCTGGCACCTGACTCTGATTGTGCTGGGTCTGTTGTGTGTCGAAGCATTCATGGCAATGCGTTTTGGGCATTGGAAAGTCGCAGCACCGGCTCAGGTTTGAGCACGGGCACGAAGGACACGGATTGTGATCAATCGTCTTTTCGAAATCCTCCTCGGACTGGACAAGGGCTTCCTGAGCCGGGAAGGCGCCAAGGGGATCTCGTTCAATCCTGTATGGCCTGGGCATCACGCGGCGCTCTGGAATGTCGTTCTGGCGATGCTGGCGATCGCGCTGGTTGTTTATGTTTATCGACGCGATGGCCGGTCGCGGCAGGCGCGGATTCTGCTCGGCGTGCTGCGCGGGATGGTCATGGGCTTCGTGCTGATTCTGTTGAACCGGCCGGTGCTGACCAATGCCGATACGCGTACCGAGGCATCGATTCTTGCCGTGCTGGTGGACGACACCGGAAGCATGAAGGTCCCCGATGCCAGCGCCGATGGCAGAACATCCCGCATCGACGCGGCCCGCAACCTTCTCACTGGATCAAACAACGATCTGCTTCGCAAGCTCGAATGGCTGCATTCACTCCGCTTTTACAAGTTCGATCAAAACGCCTCCCCCTTCGGACCCTCCCAGCCCGGCCAACTGGGCAAGGACAAAGACGAGATCGCCAAGACGTACAACGCACAACTGCGCCTGGCGCTATCGGCGTTAAAGCCCGACGGACAGAACACGCAGGTGGTGCAATCGCTGACAACCGTGCTCGATGATCTCCAGGGCCAGCGTCTTGCGGGCGTGGTGGTTTTGACTGATGGCCGCGAGACTCCCCGGCCGGCCGACGAAGCGCTGATCAATTCAATCGGCGGTCGACACGTGAAGGTTTACCCGGTCGCTATTGGCGGAGATAAATCGCCGCCCGATGTTTTCTTGACGGCCGTTGAGGCCCTGGACGTCGCCTTCAAGGACGACATCGTTGCCGTTCGTGTCACGCTCGGCGGGATGGGCTACGAGAAGAATCACTCTGTTAAGCTGACTCTGAAAGATGAGACAACCGGCCTCCCGCTGACCGGCCCGGATGGGCGCGCCGCTCAGACGGACGTGATGTTGCCGGGCGACAAAGCGCCGATGACGGCGGAAGTGTTGTTCAAGCCCGACAAGGTGGGCACGCTCAAGTTTCGCGTGATCGCAGAGCATCAACCCGGTGAACTCGATTATGCCAACAACGAATTGCCGGCTTCGGTTGATGTGGTGGATTCGTCCATCAACGTGCTTTACGTGGACGGCTACCCCCGCTGGGAATATCGATATATCAAGAACGCGATGATTCGCGATTCGACGGTAAACATCAGCTGCCTGCTGACCAGCGCCGATGTTGGGTTTGCCCAGGAGGGCGACGACCCAATCCCCAATACCAATACACCGGATCGGGGTACCAAGTTTCCCGGTCCGGTAGCGCGGTTCCCCGAGAGCATCGAAGAAATGTTGCCGTACGATGTTGTGTTGTTCGGCGATGTCGATCCGCTGGAATTCACCGATCGCCAGCTTCAACTCGTTGTGGATTTCGTCGAAAAACGCGGCGGGGGTTTTGGGATGATCGCGGGGCCAAAGTGGTCTCCACTTGCGTTTCGCAATTCGCCCCTGGAAGCGGTGCTCCCAGTGAATGTGAGCCGGGTGCAGCCCGACGATTCAGCGACTTGGATCGCCGATGGCTTCCGCCCGGTGTTGACCCCCTCCGGTGAGGCATCAACCATTTTCCGCTTCTTTACCGACGTGCAGCAAACCCGTCAATTCATGAAGGAAGAGCTTCAGCCCATCTTCTGGTACAGCCGGGGAGCTACTCGAAAAAGCATCGCCCAGGTCTTGGCCGAGCATCCCTTCGACATCGGCCCCGATGGGCAAAAAGCCCCGCTCCTGGTGACGGGCCGATATGGCGCCGGCCGCACGCTTTACAGCGCAATTTGCGATTCCTGGCGTTGGCGCTTTTATACGGGTGAAAACGTCTTTAATGGCTACTGGGTCCAGCAACTTCGTTTTCTGGCCCGCGGCAAGAAGATCGGGGCTCGCGATCATGACTTATTCCTCGAAAGGCCGACGTATGACCTTGGGGAAGAGGTTCGCGTGACCTATCGCGTCTATAATCCCACGATCCAACAGCAACTTCCGCCCGAAATCCCCGTCCAAGTGAAGCGGGATGATGGAACCGTGATCGCCGAGGCCAAGTTGCAGCGCCAGGAAGGCCAGCCCGACCTGTATTCCGCGTCGTTCGTGGCTGATCGTGAGGGCGAATTCACCGCGTACGTGAAGTCGGCCGCGGGCGAACGTGAAAGACGGCTGGCGGTTAAAGCGCCGCGTATTGAGATGGACGACGTTTCAGTCAATCATCCGCTCCTCAACCGGCTTGCCCTGGAAACAGGCGGGCGGGTCCTGTCTTTGTCCGAAGCCTCGGCCGAACTGGCCAAAATCCCGAGCCTCGAGCGAAAGACGATAGATCCCACAAGCAATCCGCTGACAAACGGTTGGCTGCCGCTTATCATCTTCGTGCTGTTCATCACGGGCGAGTGGGTGTTGCGGAAGGTTTACGGCATGTTGTAAGAAAGTTCGCAAGGAGATCGCGTTATGCCCCCCACGGCACTGCTGGAAACACTGCGGGCGATCGGTCGAAAGGTGAAGTTCTACCGCGTCGTGATCGGCGCATGGAGGATTGTCGCCGCTACGGTGGGGCTGTTGGTGGCCGCGGTTGCGGTCGATTGGCTCGCTCACGAAACCGGTGCAACCCCGGGCGGCCTGCCGGGTGGGGCGCGTCTGGCGCTTGAGCTTGCCGTATTCGCAACCCTGATTTATTGGTTCTTCCGCTGGGTGATCCGGCCGGCGATGCGCATTCACTCCGTGCACGATGTTGCGGGCTGGGTCGAAGAACGCCATCCGCATTTCGGCGACACCCTTAGCAGCACCGTCAACTTCCTCAGCACCGATGTTCCCGGATCCACGGCCATGAAGGACCGCGTGATTCGCGACGCAACCGAGCAAGCAGGGAAATCCGATCTAAATGCAGTGATCGATCGTCGCCCGCTCCATCGCGCGTCCATGCTGGCAGGGGTGTCGGTTGTGGGGCTCGTCGTTTTGGCCATTCTGGTGGGCCCGGCGTTTCGCAAGGTGGCGGTTTCCTGGCTGCTTCATCCGCTCAGCGGCGATGTCTGGCCCAAGACAGTTCAGATCGCGCTGGATGGCAATCTGCCCGTGAGAATTGCCGTGGGCGAACCGCTGCCCGTGCGCGTAAAGCTCTCGCGCGGTGATCGCTCCGATCGCCGCGTCACCATCCGCTATCGCTATGACGAGGGCCGCTGGCAGGAACAGGTCATGGACCGTGGACCCGACGGCGCGTACGCGGCAGCCCTGGATACGCGTCTTGATGAAGGCAAAAAATCCGGCGCGATGCAGGTAGCCATTGTCGCCGGTGACGATGAAATCACCCTCGCTCCAGTGACCATCGTTCCCCGTTTGGACGTATCGCTGGTCGAGGCGAATATCACCTCGCCCGCTTACGTTCGCGCCACCAACCAGAGCAAGGTCAATCTGACCGAGCGCCCGGCTGTCATGGCGCTGGGCTCGACGGTCGATCTTCAACTGCGATTCAATAAGTCTCTGGCGGCCAACGTGCCGGTGGAAATCACCCCGACGCATCCGGGCATGAAAATCTCGGATGTGCATTGGGAGCGACCCGCGCCCGATGTCGCGATCGCGCACTTTCCGGCCGATCAATCGTTCCGGTTTACCGTTCATGCAACCGATACCGATAGTTTCCGCAATATCGGAGCGGCGGAGTATGAACTGATCGTACGCGAAGACACTTCGCCCACCGTGCAGATTGAAGAGCCGCGTAGAAGCGAGGATCATACCGCAGTGGCCGAGTTCCCGCTCAAGGCCGTTGCTGAAGACGACTACGGGATCAATCACGCGCAGCTTGTCGTTCAGCGGATTAGCTCCGGAGTTCCCACGACCCGGCCGGCCGCCGGCGCGGCCGGTGATCGGGCTAAAGTTGCCGCCCCAACTTCCGATGGCAACAAGTGGGTCATCAATCTTGTTAAGGATACATCCGTTGCCGGAACTGGAATCTCCTGGCGCGAAAGCGGAGGCACCATTGACCGCAAGCGCTATGAACTGGAATACAACTGGGACCTGGCAAAGCTGGAAGGCGCCAATCTCAAGTCCGGCGATGTGCTCGAGTACTTCGTCCAGGTGAAGGACAATTTCGATCTCAATGGCCGCCAGCATGATTGGGTTCCCAGCGGCAAGCTTCGCATCACGATCATCAGCCAGGAGCAGTTTACCACGGCGGTTCAAGCCCAGTTCGAGAATATCCACAGCCAACTCAATGAGCTTTACAAAGGACAGATCCGCAACCGCACCGAAACCGATGCATTGCGCCAGATGACGCAGCGGAAACCGGCCTTCGACGAAGCCGATCGTGTGCAGGCCGAACGCCTGGCCGGGCAGCAGAGCAACACCGCATCGCAAACGATGCAGGTGGCTCAGCGGCTTGCAGAGCTGACGAAAAAGATCCAACAGAATAAGGTCAACGATTCGTCGCTTCAGCAGACTTCGCAATCAGTTCAGACCAAGCTCCAGGACATCGCTGAAGGGACGATGAAAGAGGCGTCCAGGAATATCAATAACGCCCGCGACCAGAAGGCGGATTCGGACCCGGCAGCGCGACAGCCGCGAGCGGGCGATCAGCAGGCCGGGCAGCAGCAGGTTGCCCGGGCCAGAACGCCGGAGGAGCAAGCCCAAGCCGACCAGCAGCAACGCGATCAACAGGGCCAGCAGCAGGCCGGGCAACAGAACACCAACCAGCAGGGCCGCCAGCAGGATGGAAAGTCCCAGGACGGTAAATCTCAGGACGGCAAGTCTCAGGACGGCAAGTCTCAGGATGGCAAGTCTCAGGATGGCAAGTCTCAGGATGGCAATCCGCAGAATGGGCAGCAGAAACCCGGCGACCAGCAAAAGCAGTCCGGCCAGCAGCAGGGCGGGCAGCAGCAGGGTGGCCAGCAACAAGGCGCGCAGAAGCAGGGTGCACAACAGGGCGGGCAACAGCAGCAAGCTGGGCAACAAAAACAGGGTGGCCAGCAGCAGGGTGGCCAGCAGCCGCAGCAGGGCCAGCAGCCGCAGCAGGGCCAGCAGCCGCAGCAGGATCAGCAGCCCCAGGGCGAACAGCAGCCGCAGCAGAAGCTGCGCAATGACGCAATGGCCAAGGCGACTGATAGCCAGCAGAAAGCTGCCGACGAGATTCATGATGCGATGGAACGCATCGGGAATTTTGATGGGGTCAGTGAATTCCGCGCCAAGCTAACGGACATCAAAGACAAACAGTCCAAGCTCGGCCAGCAATACAGCAAAGCCTCCAAGGGTCAGATCGGGAAAAAGCCCGATCAACTGACTCCCGAAAAGCGCGCGGAACTCGAAAAGATCGCCCAGGAACAGAAAGACCTGGCCCGTCAGACGGAAGCCACGCTCGAGCAGATGAATAAGAAGGCGGATCAGGTGCGGCGCACCGATTCAACCTCCGCCCAGGCTATGAAGCAGGCCGCCCAGACCGGCAACCAGCAGCAGGTCCCCGGCAAGCAGCAGCAGGCCTCGCAGTCGATGCAGCAGAACCAGCAGGCACAAGCTGAGCAGGCCGCCCAACAAGCCGAGATCGGCTTGCAGATGGTCATCAGCAAACTGGCCGAAGCCGAGCGCCGCAAACTCGAAGAGCTTCAGGCCAAGCTTGCCGAGGCACAGCAGCTCATCGACGACCTCGTGCGCCGCCAGGCCGGTCACAATATCGACAACCTGATGATTCAGGGTGGCGATCGACTTAAGAAGATGGATTCCGCCGACCGCGATGCGTTGTATGCCAACGCTTCCCGCGAGGAGAAAGATCCGCAGGATTCGCGGAACGCCCGTGATCTGAATACTTCACAACGCGTCACGGAGCGCAATGCTCGCGACGTGGCCAAGAAAATTGAGCAGCTCCCTGATTCAGCGCCTGCCGCGAAGATTACCGTCGCGGCCGGGCACATGGAGCGGGCGATTGTCAGCCTGAACAACGATAAGCTCGCCGATGCTTATGAGCCCCCCCAGGTCGACGCGTACGCCGCGCTGCTTGAGGCCCGAACGATGGTCGAGAAGGCGCTGAACAAGGCGCAGGAAGATCTCAAGCAGCAGCAGAAGGAAACGATTCGCCAGGCATATGTGAAACTACTGGACGATCAGAAAAAGATCGGCGTCGATATCAAATCGATCGATTCCAAGTCTCAGCAGGGCGCGCTCCCGCGTCCGATTGCGATTCGCCTGGGTCAGCTCCCGGGAGATCAGGGCGGGTTGTCCGAGCGGGCCGGCAAGTTGGGCGAACAGCTCGAACAGCTCGATAGCATCGTCTACGTCTGGGCGAATGGCGATATCGTCAAGACCATGAACGAGGTCAAAGACGACCTGGCCAAGCCCGTCACCGCAGCGCCCACCCAAGCCGAGGAAACCCGCATCGAAGATCAGCTTCAGGCGATGATCGACGGTCTCAAGATCAAGCCCAAGAAAAGCGATTTCAACGAGCGTCAGCAGAAGCAGCAGCAAGGCCAACAGCCGGGCCAGCCGGGCCAGAAGCCCAAGCCCAAGATGCCCAGCGAAGCAGAGCTGGCATTGCTCAAAGCGCTTCAGGTGGCCGTCAATCGCAGCACGACCACGATCGACGCCGAGAAAACCAGGGATAAGCCCAAGCTGCTCAGCCTCGGCGGCCGTCAGGGCGAGCTTCGCGACCTGCTGGATAAAATGATCCAGAAGGCCACGAACAACAAAGTGAAGCTGGCCCCCGAACCCGACAACCGCGACCAGCTTCCCGAGGAAGCCGCCAAGGGCGCCGTTGAGGATGCCGAGCTGAATAACATGCTCCTGAACGCCAAGGCCGGCGACGATGAAAGCGTCAATTCGATCAAGCTCACCGGTGACCGCATGGCGCGATCCCGCCAGCGGCTGGCGCTCAACAATGACCCCGGGAAGATCACCCAGGAAATTCAGAAACGCATCATTATCGATATCGATGGCCTGATTCAGCAGGCGCAGGCCCAGCAGCAACAACAGCAGCAGCGCCAACAGCAACGCGGCCAGCGCCCCCAGCCCGGTCAGCAGCCCAACCGCGGCCAGCAGCAGGTCGCCCAGCAACAGCAAAATCGCCAGCAGGGCCAGAACCCCGCCCAGCAATCCGTCCTCGGACAGGGCGAAAAGCCCGTGGCCGACATCAGCCAGGACATCAAAGCCCAGATCCGTGAATGGGGCAAATTACACGGCCGCGAGCGTGACGCGATTGTCGAAGCCGAAAACGAGAAGGTGAACCCGAAGTACCAGAAGCTGGTCGACGACTACTTCAAAGCGCTCAGCGAAAAGTCTACGGAGCAGCAACGATGACGTATGGCCGCTCATTTATGTTTTGTATGGCATCCGCACTGATGGCGGGCCTCGCGCTGCCCGCATCGGCTCAAAAAAGGCCGGATGCCAAGCCAGGCTCGGCTTCTCCTGCCGGCCCGCAACGGCCCAAGAATTTCGCCGGCTCGGCCAATCAGGTGCGCGGCGACGAAATCACCCACGATACCAAAGTGGCGGTTGAAAAAGGTCTCGCCTGGCTTGCAACCCACCAATCAAAGGGTGGCGGTTTCGAGGGCGGCCGCGGATTCGGATATTCGAACAATATCGCGATCACCGCGCTGTCCGGACTCGCCTTCATGGAAGCCGGCAATTTGCCCGGTCAGGGTAAGTACGGCCGCGAAGTACGCCGCTGCGTTGATTTCGTTCTCGACAATACCCAGGAATCCGGCCTCATCGCCGCCGATGCCAGCCAGGGTCCGATGTATGGCCATGGCTTTGCCACGCTCTTTCTTGGTGAAGTCTATGGAATGACCCACGACGACAAGGTCAAGGAAAAGCTCGAACGATCCGTTCGCCTCATCGAACGCACCCAGAACGCCGAAGGCGGCTGGCGCTACCAGCCCGCTCCGCTAGATGCCGATATTTCCGTCACTATCTGCCAGGTCATGGCCCTGCGCAGCGCCCGCGAGGCGGGAATCAAGGTGGATTCCGGCGTCGTCAAACGCGCAATCGATTACGTCCTCAAATGCCAGAACCCCGATGGCGGATTTAACTATATGGCGGGCCAGGGTGGCTACGGCGGAAGCGGATTTGCCCGCTCGGCCGCCGGGTGCTGTGCGTTGTATTACTCCGGGATTTTCGAGGGCGACAGCCTCAAGAAGGGCCTCGACTACATCAAGAATTCCGGAGGCCCGGGCCAGGGCGGTTTCCGTGGAGAAGGCCAGCATTATTTTTACGGCTACTACTACGCCACCCAGGCGATGTTCCTGGCCGGTGGCGATTACTGGGCAAGCTTCTATCCGGGCATCCGCGATGAGTTGATCCAGAAACAATCCGGCGACCACTGGTCCGGAGAGGTCTCCGAAGACTACTGCACCGCCATGGCACTGGTCATCATCCAGATGCCCAATCGATATCTTCCCGTCTTTGACGCCAGCACCGGCGCGGGCCGCTAAATGACCGTGCGCGATTCAGCGCCATTGCATTTAAGTGGC
>DAIRGS010000482.1:0-3057 GCA_036794395.1 Tepidisphaeraceae bacterium
GCCCGGTTCCGGCGAGTTGGTTTTCCCACATCTCACCCGGCGCCGGACCCGAAGCCTTTTCAACCACGGCTTAGAAAGCCGTGCCACGAAACAGCAATGGCGCGGAATCGCGCACGGTATTTAGAAGCCCGTGTCACGGGGAGGCGTGGTTCAGGCGGGAGCGGGAGACGATGAGCCACAGGGCGCAATAGCCTGCGACCGCGGCGATGTAGAGCGCACTAGGGTGACCGGGGGCATCTGTCTCGACTTGGGCGGGATCGAAATAGCCGCTCTGGATTCGGGCGGTGCTTTCCTTTGACCAGTTGAGTTGAATTGTCAGGTCATAAATCGCCGTGCCGGCGGTTAAGGCGACCCAGAGGACCGCGAACGCGGCGAAGACTTCGACGTGCCTTGGTGCGCGCAAGCGGGCGGCACGGACGATGAGGAAGCCGAGGAAGGCAGTACCTGCCAGGATAAGCAGGGAGAGGAAGACGAGCTGGAGATTGGAAGCGGAGGGGTCGGAGGAATCGGCTCGGGCGAGCAGTGACAGGGCGGAAGTCATGTCATCATGCTCTGCTGAAATCCTTCATCGGACGAGCCAGTCATCGTCATCCTGGAGCGAAGCGAAGGATCTTGATGCCGGTGAGCCTCTTGAATGCCAGATCCTTTGCTTCGCTCCAGGATGACAGGGTTGAGAATTTCACCAAAGCAATGTCATCAGTGATCGAGCGATATCTCGAAGGACGTGCGGGCTATTGCCCGCACATGCAGGCTTGGAAGCCTGCACCACAAGTATTGGCCGAACATCCAAGCCTGGAAGCCTGCACCACAAGTTCGTTATCCCGCGGCTTTACCGTGCTGGCGGCGGGGGGATTCGAGGACGGTGCCGAGGTTGCGGAACTTTTCGTAGCGGCGTTCGATCAGGTTCTCTATTTTAAAGCGCTTGAGTTCTCGCATCGTCTTGGAGATGTACTGTTCGAGGTTGTGGGCGGCGGTGTGGGGGTCGCGGTGAGCGCCGCCGAGCGGTTCGGGGACGACGGCGTCGATGATGCCCAAGGGCCGGAGATCGCGGCTGGTAAGCTTGAGGCTTTCGGCAAGCTGGGCAGCGCCTTCGTTGTCTTTGAAGAGGATCGAGGAGCAGGCTTCGGGGGAGATCACCGAGTACCAGGCGAATTCCATCATGGCGACGCGGTCGGCGACGCCGATTCCGAGGGCCCCGCCGGAGCCACCTTCACCGGTGACGACGCTGATGATGATCGTTCGGAGGCGGGACATTTCCATCAGATTTCTGGCGATGGACTCAGCTTGGCCGCGTTCTTCAGCGCCGATGCCGGGGTAGGCGCCGGGGGTATCTATAAAGGTAACGACGGGCAGGCCGAACTTCTCGGCCAGCTTCATGCATCGCAAGGCCTTGCGATAGCCCTCGGGGTGGGCCAGGCCGAAGGAGCAGCGGACCTTTTCCTTGGTATCGCGGCCTTTGTGATGGCCGATGAGCATGACTTTGTGACCGCCCAGGCGGGCAAGGCCGCAATTGATGGCGGGATCGTCGCCGAAGAGACGGTCGCCGTGAATCTCGCGGAATTCCCGACAGACCAGGTCGACGTAGTCCCGGAAGAGGGGCCGCTGGGGGTGCCGGGCTACCTGGACGGTTTCCCAGGCGCTGAGGTTGTCGTAGGTCTTGCGAAGCAGCGAGGTGTAGTTATTGCGAAGCTGGCGAAGTTCCTTGGTGTAGTCGATCTGCTTTTCGACGTGGAGGGCTTCAAGCTCACGGACCTGTTGTTCGAGGACCGCCAGGGGGCGTTCAAACTCGAGCACGTGGCGAGGGCCGCCGTTGGAACGTGATCCGGCCGGTGAGTTTCCCGGGCTTGATCCTTCCGCGTCTGAAGTCATGACGGATGGGGTCATAGATTGATTGGCGATAATTCGGGGACGCCTTGGCCGGATGGATACGACTGCCCGGCGGCCTGTGGTTGCGTCTTTGGTTTCCAACTGAGCAGATAGGGTAGACAAGCAGGGACTCCGTATCAAGGTTCAGCAGACTTAACGCTGTCACGGGGACTCGGGTTCGTTCGGCAGCTTACACAACCGTTCCAACGGTAGTATTATCGGACTGATGGAAGTTCGGCGTTTAAGCATTTTAGGAATGGGTTTGCTGGGGGGATCGCTGGGGATGGCGGTGAAAAGCGCCCTAAGTGGATGCGTGGTCGCTGGTTATGCCCATCGCAAAGAAACCCTCGATTTGGCGATGAAGGCAGGTGCGGCGGATGAAGGATTCACCGATCCCCTCGAGGCGGTGCGTGATGCGGACTTGGTGGTTTTGTGTACGCCGGTCTTGATGCTGAGCCCGCTGTTGCGGCAGCTTGGGCCAGGTTTGATGGATGATGCGATTGTGACGGATGTGGGGAGCACCAAGGCGAGCATCGTTCGGGACGCGGAACGCATTCTTGGCCAGCGCGGGCGATTCGTTGGAAGCCACCCAATGGCGGGGAGTGAGAAACGGGGTGTGGAGTTTGCGCGGGCGGATTTGTTCGAAGGATCGGTGTGCATTACCACGCCGACGGCGCAAACAGATTTGGCGGCCCTAACAACGGTGGAGCAATTCTGGACGGTGTTGGGGATGAAGGTCGTCCGGATCGATCCCGTGCGGCATGACGAGTTGTTGGCGGATGTAAGCCATTTGCCGCACGCAGTGGCTGCGGCACTGGTTTCGATTCAGGAGGAAGCGGCATTGGGGTTGTGCGGGAAAGGTTTTTTGGATCTCACACGCATCGCAGGGGGCGACGGCGGGTTGTGGCGGGATATATTTTTGGATAACCGCGCGGCGGTACGGCACAGCATTGGACGATTGATCGACGAGCTTAAGGTTTTGGACTCGCTGTTGGAGCGCGGAGACTCAGAGGGGATTAAAGCGTGGCTCAGCGCTGCTTCCGCTCGACGGAAAAAGCTTGTCGAGCGGAAGCAGCAGGACTCGGAGTCGCAGTCGTCCTAAAAGGCCCCGCTAGATGTCCATATGCGATTCAGCCCTTCGTGGCATGGGGCTTCCAGCCCATGATTGAGGGAGTTGACCACCGGCGACGG
>DAIRGS010000015.1:0-44419 GCA_036794395.1 Tepidisphaeraceae bacterium
CATTAGTTGATTTGACCTTGTCGGCCAACTTCATCGCAACGGAATATCCAGCGGTGAGTACGAGTTTGACGTTTACGCGGAATTTCCCGTCCCGTCGTACCAGTAATTCACGTGAACTGAAACGACCGAAGAAGGAACTCTTCAAGCTAAGGTGCATCGCGGGTTACTCTCAAGGGGACTGGATCAAGTAGAGGAGTCCGGTTATGTCGCAGGGAAGGCTACTCAGGTTCATGTCGTCCGTAACCGTTACGTTTTTCGCAACCTGCGCCTCCATGGCGCAGAAGACCGCTCCGCCAGCGCCTGGCCGTGGCGCGGGGTCAAGACCATCAATTACCATCGAACCGCTCCCCGACGCATTGGCGGTGGAGCTGGCGCCGCCGCTCGACAAAGCCGGGAACTTCAAAATCGCGCCAACGCCCCGGTGGGCGGATGTGCCGCCGATTGCGGTGAAGGATGGCACGCCACGAGGAACCGTCTCGATGTTCACCGTCAAATCGGAGGACACGAAGATGTACCCCGGCGTGAACGGGCCCTACTTGCGCAACGTCTGGGTGTACGTGCCGGCGGGCTATGTGCCCGGTAAAGAACTCCCCCTGATGGTAGACCACGACGGCCGGGCCGACGCGGTGATTCAAACCCAGTTGATCGCGGTGCTGGACAACCTCATCGCTGAAAAACGCCTGCCGATGATGGCGGCGGTATTCATCGCCAACGGCGGTGACGTTCGCGGACGCAGCGAGCGGTCGCTTGAATACGACACGGTCTCCGGGAAATACGCAGAGTACATCGAGCATGAAATCCTCCCTCTGGCGGAGAAGAACGCCAACGTCAAATTCACCAAGGACCCCGCCGGCCGCGGCGTCATCGGGCAAAGCTCCGGTTCCGCCGCGGCCTTCGCCATGGCGTGGTTCCATAACGAGTGGTACCACCGCGTCATCAGCTACTCGGGAACCTTCGTCAACATCAAGTCCGGCCCGGATGCCCCACACGGTGCGTGGGAATATCACGACCGCCTCATCCCCCACTCTGACAAAAAGCCGATTCGCATCTGGATGGAAGTCGGCTCGCGCGACAACGGATTCAACACTCCAGAGCTGGGTTACCGCAACTGGCCGCTGGGCAACAATAAGATGGCCGAGGCCCTGAAGGCTAAGGGATACGATTACCAATACGTCTGGGCCGATCAGGCGGGCCATGTCGAACGCGGCGTGGAGCGGCAAACGCTGGCCGAGGCAATGGAATGGGTGTGGAAAACGTATCGGGACCGATGAAAAGACCCGCCATTACATTCCGCCCGCTGGAGTCAAGAACCGAATTCTGGCCGCGCCTCCTGCAAAAAATGTCGCCTCGCGGCAACAAAACCACATCCCCAAGAGAGGATGGAGACATGAAACTCCTTTTGCTCCAACGCGTCCAACTTTCGCCTACCGCCCTCGGTCTCTGCGCAATCGTCGTAGCGGCTGCCATCGCCGCGGCGCAATCGGCCCCGCCCGCCATCGCGCCCGCCCAGGCCGTCAACCAGCACGGCCCCTCGATCAAAGACGCCTACTCGAAGTCTTTCCTGGTCGGCATGGCCGGTGACATCCCCGGCAACTACTCCGACGTCGAACTCGGCCTGATCAAAGAAAACTTCACCATCGTCACCCCCGAAAACTGCCTGAAGCCCGCGCCGGTTCACCCCGAGGAGAACACTTGGCGTTTCGAGCGCCCCGACGCACTGGTGAAATGGTGCGAGGAAAACCACATCGCCGTTCACGGCCACACCCTCGTCTGGCACGCCCAGACCAACAACTGGTTCTTCGCAGGTGGCGACAAGGCGAAGGTGACCGAGCGCCTCAAGAACCACATCGCCACCCTCGTCGGCCACTTCAAGGGAAGAATCCGCAGTTGGGATGTCGTCAACGAAGCCATCAACGACCGCGGAAACGATCAGACTGCTCAGACGGAGAATCTCCGCAATTCGCAATGGCTCCAGAACATGGGCCCCGATTTCCTCACCCTCGCCTTCAAATTCGCCCACGAAGCAGACCCCGACGTCCACCTATACTACAACGACTACAACATCGAGACCGGCGCCAAGCACGGCAGCTCCATGGTGCTCCTCAAGCGTCTTATCAAGGAGGGTGCGCCGATTTACGGCGTCGGAATCCAGGGCCACTGGAACACTGCGACGGTTCCCGTCGAAGCCATCGACAAAGCCATTTCCGATTACGCTTCGCTGGGGTTGAAAGTGAGCATCTCAGAGCTCGATCTGACGATCCGCGGCGCATCCGGAGGCCAGTTCGGTCAACCGGGCCGCGGTCGCGGTGCAGGCACACAACCCGCAGCTCCCGCCTCCCCTCAGGACCTTAAAGCTCAGGCCGACGCGTACGCCCGTTTATTCAGCATCTTCCTCAAACACAAGAAGGTCATGGAGCGCGTGACCTTCTGGGGCCTTAGCGACCGCCGCACCTGGCGCTTCGGGCAGAATCCCCTCATCTTCGACGCCAACAACCAACGCAAAGCGGCGTACGTTGCCATCGTCGATGAAGCGCTGCACCCGAAGCCTTAACCGGCGTATTGGGAATCCATGGACGATGTCTCTCCGCAACCAGTAGCCGCGCACGCTCTCCCGCACGGGCACACCTCTGGCCTCAAGATGCCCGGCTGCGCTGGTGGATGAAGTCACTGCCGTTCAAGGCTATCAGATCTGGGCCGATGCTCTTAAACCCATGTTGACGGAACTGCTCGGACCTCCTGCCGCCGAAGACCATGCCCCTTCGCCAACGGGGGATCCAAAGGTGAAGAAGTAGTCGGCGTCACGGAATCGCACGGAACGACGGACGGTGGGGCGGTCAACAATCCGCATGCCTAGGCAAATTTCGTCATTCGGCCCAGCGACCCCGGCGGTATGCTGCGGCCATGAACAGAACAATTGCGATCACGCTCGGGTGTGTTCTCGCATTCATGGATGCATTCGCGACCGCGCAGACTACCCTCCCGGCTGGCGCGCAGACCCAGGCCACACAGCCAGGCGCACGCCGTGGCGGACGCGGGGGCCGGCCGATTGTTCTCGGCCCCGACGACAAGCAGATCTATCCCGACCCTCCGTTGGGCTTCAACGCCAAGCGTGAAGCAAGACCTCACGGCAAGCTGGAAATGGTGGAGTACGATTCCAAAACAGTCGGGACCCGCCGAAAGACCAATGTGTACACCCCGCCGGGCTACTCAAAGGATAAAAAGTATCCTGTCCTGTATCTGCTGCACGGCATCGGTGGCGACGAAACCGAATGGGTCCGCTACGCCAAGCCCGAAAACCTCCTCGACAACCTGATCGCCGACGGGAAAGCCGTCCCCATGATCATCGTCATTCCCAACGGCCGGGCCGAAGTGGACGACCACCCGAAAGACAACGCCTATGGCCATGCCGCCGCGTTTGCCAACTTCGAAGGCGACCTGCTGAACGACCTTATTCCGTTTATCGAATCGAAATATTCGGTTGAAAATGACCGCGAACATCGTGCTCTGGCAGGGCTCTCCATGGGTGGCGGCCAGTCACTCAACTTTGGTCTCGGTCACCTCGACAAGTTCGCGTGGGTCGGCGGTTTCTCGTCGGCCCCCAATACCAAAAGCCCCCAGCAGCTCGTCCCCAATCCCGACGAAGCGAAGAAGCAGCTCAAGTTGCTGTGGATCTCGTGTGGAAACAAGGACGGGCTGATCAACCTCAGCCAGAACCTGCATGCCTACCTCAAGGAGCACGACGTGCCTCACGTCTGGAACGTTGACTCAAACGCCCACGATCCCACTGAATGGCGGAACAACCTGTATCACTTTGTTCAGAAGATCTTCCGCTGAGGGGTGTACCGCGTCAGAACAGTTTTCCTCGCGTTGCTCCGTCCTGGGAGAGAGTTCTTGCGATTTCTGAACGGACTGCTGTTGTGCCTTGTCACGTCCAGTGCCTTTGCACAGGTCGGATCGCCCGCCAAAAACTGGACAGCCGATAACGGGAACGGGACCTATTCAAATCCACTGTTTTACGAGGAATTCGAGGATCCTGACGTCCTCCGCGTCGGCGAAGACTATTACCTGGCGGGCACCACCATGCACATGAACCCCGGCCTCATGGTGCTGCACTCCAAAGACCTCGTGAACTGGGAACTGGCCAGCTACTGCATCGACCGTCTCGATTTCGGCCCCGCCTTCCGCCTCGAAGGCGCAAACATTTACGGCCGCGGCATCTGGGCCCCCTGTATCCGCTACCACGACGGAACGTACTACGTCTTCTCCAACATCAACGGCGCCGGCCTCCAGGTCTTCCGCTCTAAGTCCCCGAACGGCCCCTGGCAGCGCAACCAGCTTCCCGGCAAACACGACCCGTCGGTGCTTTTCGATGACGACGGGAAGATCTACGTCATTTCTGGGAATCGGAATCCCTACACCATCAACGAGCTGAACCCGGACCTTACCGGCTTCACCCCCACGACCCACAAAATGGATGCACCAGGCATGGGTGAGGGTCATCACCTCTACAGGATCCACGGAAAATACTATGACATCTCCGCGATCCCCGGCGGCACGGTTGACCAGATGGTCGCGCGGGCCGATTCGATCGACGGGCTGTGGAAAGTCCAGCGCATGGTCCAGGGAGAATCTCTCGGCGTCACGACGGCGACTCCGTCCCGCGCTACCGATCGCGACCGCGGTCTCACACTTCATCAGGGCGGCATGTGCGATACGCCATCGGGCCAGTGGTGGAGCATTATCATGTCCGACCACGGAAGTGCCGGCCGGATGGTCGCGCTTGTCCCCGTCACCTGGGACGATGATTTCCCTCTTATCGGCCTCCCCGGAAATCTTCGCAAAGCCCCGAACACCTGGCTTAAGCCTGATACCGGCTTCACCCAGGAACCCCGTCCCACCTTCGTCCACGACGACAGTTTTGATTCGGGCAAGTTGAATCAATGGTGGCAGTGGAACCATGTCCCGGATGACACGAAGTGGTCGCTCACGGAGAAGCCCGGGGTACTGCGGCTGTATTCGCTGCCGGCGTCGGATTTCTATACTGCTCGCAACTCCCTGTGCCAGCGGCCGCCCGGACCGGAATCGATCATGACTGTGGAATTGGAAACGTCAGGCTTGGCCAACGGCGACACGGCTGGGTTTGCGTTGTTGAGTTCTCCCTATGCCTGGCTCGGAGTAGTGAAGTCATCTGACGGTATCAAGCTCCAAATGTTCCAAGGGGGCGGGCGGGGGCCGCGGGGCGCGGCGACACGTCCGCTCACTCTTCCTTCGGTTGCTGATGCAACTCCTCCCAGTCATCTCTGGCTGCGCGTTCATTGCAATTTTGAGACGGACGAGGCGGTCTTCAGTTGGAGCGCGAATGGCAGGGAATTCACCTCCCTGGGCAGTCCCTTCACGATGACGTTTCAGTTGACGACGTTCCAGGGCGCGCGCCCGGCCTTGTTCAACTTTAATACGTTGGGGCAGCTAGTGCATTGTCACTCTTCAAAATTAGGGTAAAGCCCTAGCGATTTACCCTAAAATCATTGTGTGACAAAGCACTAGGCGGGTATGCAGACTTCGACAATTACACGGTCATTGAACCGCGGGCGCGGGGCATTGAGCGCGCGATTCCTGTGGGGAAAACGATCACACTTTCGAGTGGGGCCGATGGCAGTATTGTGGTCGCGGATCTGAAAAACAGGTCGTTGGTGAATGTTTCCTCAGGCGCGGCGGGCGGGGTGCCGGACAATGCGCGCTTCGAGGTTGTGGACCTGGGCAAGGGTCGGGTTGCGCTCAAAGCCAGTAACAGCCACTTCGTATCGGCCGGAGCCGATGGCGTGGTCTTAAAGGATTTGGCCGGCTCCGCTCCGGCAGACTCCCAGTCGTTCCAGTGGATTAATCTCATGCGCGGCGACACGATGCTCATGTCGGTGACCAATCACCGATATCTGGCGACCAAGCCCCACAGTTTTGGCCCTGTGACCGCCAGCGCTACGGGGCCGCGTCCTGATCGCAAGGGCGGCGAGTGCTTTAAGTGGAGGATTCCTTAATGAAGCGTTCCGCGCTCGGCGTGGCACTTTCGGTATGCGCGCTGGGCGAGCACGCACCTGACGGAATTCGGGCGGCGGTTGCCTCGGGGTTAAACGCTTCCTGACGGCATCCATTTAACCGCATACACTTTCATCGCATGGCCACTTCAACCTATCTCCGGCGAATGCACCAGCGGCGAATCATCGAAACCGTCGCCCGCTCAGGTTCGGTCTCTCGCGCCAACCTTGCCCGTGCCACCGGAATGAGCCTTCCAACAGTCAGCCGGATTGTGGACCATCTTCTTTCCAGGCACGTTCTCTCTGAATCTCAGGAAGGAATTCCTTCGCCCGATAGTGGGTCTGCCAGGGTGGCGGTGCTGGGGCGGCCATCGACGCCCTTGGAACTGGACCGCCGGCGACCACGGTTCGGGATCGTGCAACTGGGAGTACGCAACACCCGATTGGCGGTGCTGCCGGTGGCAATCCTTCCGGAGGACAAGTGGCATTCGGAGTTTCCGACTCCCGATTCCGCCCAGGCATGGCTGAAGCAACTGGCCAAAGCGTGGAAGCTCCACCGCGATAAGGGACTCAAGACCGTTGTCAGCCTGCCCGGTGTCGTCGACGAAAGCACAGGTAAGGTCTACCTCTCGCCAAACGTCCGTTGGCTGGAGAAGGCGGATCTGGGCGATGGCCTCCGGGACATCTTCGGTCCCGAGGTTGTCTTCAAGCAGGAGATCCGACTGCTCGCCCTGGGACAACTGGCTGCCGAGCCTGAGTCAAGCGATTTCCTCCTCGTGGATTCGGGCAATGGCGTGGGTGCCGCCGCAGTGATCGGAGGAAACCTTTTCACCGGCGGGGTCCCGCTCAGCGGCGAGATCGGGCACGTCGCCGTTCCCGGCAACGATCGCCACTGCGGGTGTGGCGCGGTCGGCTGTCTCGAAACGTTGATTACCCGTGGCGGTATCCTTGCGAGCGCTGCCGAGCACGGCCATCCGACGTCTTGGACAACCCTCATCGACGACCTGACCGTTCGGCCGCTCCCGGCCTGGCTTAAACAGTCGATGGAGAGCACCGCGGTTGATGTCGCCGCCGCCCTCAACCTTCTCGGGCTGCGGCAGGTCATATTCACCGGCGCATTTCGCGAACTACCGCCGTCGTGTGTCGACTATCTCACGGAAGCGATTCGTCAGCATGCGATGTGGGCCCGTTTTGGCGAAGTTTCTGTCAGAACGGCGCCGCGCCGCCGCCAGGCCGGGGTCGTCTCGGTAGCCCTCGACAGCATGCTTCTTTGAACCCGGCGTTGTTGAGGGTTGTTGAATCAACGGGCCACCCTATCTTGCGATAAAACTAACTTTCGTACAGAATGAAAATAAATATCTCAGGTGGGGCGCGGTGAAACATCCGGCCACCAAGCGCGTGGACATTGCCGAGAGGGTCTTACACGCAGGAGCAAGCGAAAGACGCGTTTTTTGAACGGCCAGTGTTAGAAACCATCACGTCGCCTGAGATGGCATCTCATCGAGGGATCACCATGAAGTGCAGTCCAATCCGATGGGTCACCCGGACCGTCCTTTCCTTTCTGTTTGGCAGCATCGCCGCGACTTGTGCGCGGGCGGACGCGACTGCTGCCACGCTCGATGTGGATGTAAACAAGCCCGGTGCCGCCATTCCCAAGACTTTCTACGGTCTGATGACCGAAGAGATTAACCACAGCTACGACGGCGGTCTTTTCGCCGAGTTGATTCAGAACCGCACATTTCAGGACCCGGCGCGGCGAGGTCGCCCAACCACTGTCGAAGCTTTGCCGATCCACTGGTCGCTCACCGGAAACGGCAAAGCCACTCTGGATAAATCGGATCCGGTCAATCCGGCCCTCCCCATCAGTCTTCGTCTTGAGCTTTCGGGCGTAACCGCCGGCATCGCTAACGATGGCTACTGGGGCATCCCCATCAAGCCCGACACAACTTACAACGCCAGCTTCTACGCCAAAGGCACGGGTGGATTTGCCGGGCCGGTGACTGCATCACTGGTGCTCGATGAAGGCAACGCCACCGTCGCCAAATCCCAGACACCCGCGATTACCGGCGCATGGATGAAATACTCCTTCAAATTCACCACCGCCCACGACGCCCCGACAACCGCCAACGCTCGGTTCGTCCTCTCCGCCACCGGCAACGGCAGCGTCAGTTTCAGCCTCGTCTCTCTCTTGCCGCCCACCTACCAGAACACGCCCAACGGACTTCGCCCCGACCTGATGAAGCTCATAGCGGACATGCACCCCTCCTTCATCCGTTTGCCCGGCGGCAACTACGTCGAAGGCAGCACCTTCGCCACCCGCTTCAACTGGAAGCAGATGATCGGCCCGGCCGACCAGCGCCCCGGTCACATGGGGTGCTGGGGATACCGCTCGTCTGACGGGTTTGGGCTTCCCGAGTATTTACTGTGGTGCAAGCAGCTTAACGCCGAGCCCGTGCTGGCGGTGTTCGCGGGATATGTGCTCAATCGCCAGCATGTCGATGCCGGCAGTCCCGAAATGGCTCAGTACACGCAGGAAGCCCTCGAGGAAATCGAATACGTGAGTGGTCCGGGCGACAGCGAGTGGGGCAAGCGCCGGGCCGCCGATGGTTTTCCCGAGCCCTTCGCTCTCCACTACGTCGAGATCGGCAATGAAGACTGGTTCGACCGTTCCGGCAGCTACGATGGGCGGTTTACGCAGATGGCCAAGGCGATTCGCGAGAAGTATCCACAGCTCAAGATCATCGCCACCGCGCCCGCCAAAAGCTTCAAGCCCGATCTCTACGACGATCACTTCTACCGCAATGCCAAGACGCTGATGAACCAGGCCGCCCAGTACGACAAAGTTCCCGATGCGCCGCTGAAGTTTAACGGCGGCGCTTTCAATGGCCGCCAGCCCGATGGCATCCTCACGTTCGTCGGCGAGTGGGCCACGCAGGAAGGCCGCCCGACACCCAACATGAATGCTGCCCTGGCCGACGCGGCGTTCGTCATGGGTCTGGAAAAAAACGCCGACACGATCGCGATGGAGTGTTACGCGCCGCTCCTGGTGAATGTTAGCCCGGAGGATACCGCCAAGGGCTACCCCAAAGCCTGGCAGTGGAACACGAACCTGATTGGGTACGACGCACTGCACAGCTTTGGTTCGCCGAGCTACTACGCACAGGTCATGCTCGGGCAGAACAGGGGCGATGTCGTGCTTCCCGCGACTCTCGCCATCGCGTCTCCGGCAAAAAAAAGCGATCCAAAATCGGCGTTCGCCACTGCGACGTACATCAACTCCAGTCACATCGTCATTCTCAAAATCGTGAACACCGGTGATGAGGCAATCGACATCGCGATCAACCTTCGCGGCGCGGGCTCGGTTGATAAGAATGGAACCGCGGTCATGCTCAGCGGTGATCCCAAGGGCGTGAATACTGCCGACGAGCCGACCAGGTTCTCGCCAAAGGAAGGCAGCCTGACCGATGCCGCCGCGTCATTCCACCGAACGATTCTGGCCGATTCCTTCACCGTGCTGAAGCTGAACGCCACGCCGCAATGACTTCCGGCTACCAGCCGACCAACTGAAATTCCGACCCTTCGGGAGGTGCCAATGCCGACCGCGATGGAAAGTGAAAAGCTCGTTGATTTCTTTTCCGCGCAGGTCCGCAGGGCACAGCGGTTTCACCTGGATGAGACGCCATTGCCGTCGACGCCTCTGGCAGTGGTCGGCGGCGGGCACGAGTTCTGCACTCCTGACTACGCCATCCGGCGGAAGCACTTCCCGTATTACTCGGTGGAGTTCGTCGCCCGCGGCCGCGGTTGGCTTACGCTGGATGGCAAGACGTACCGCCTCGACGCCGCGACCGTCTTCTCATACGGCCCCGGGATTTCCCACCGCATCACCACCGACTCCCGCGATCCCCTCGAAAAATACTTCCTCGACTTCACCGGCCCCCGCGCCGTTCCGATGCTTGAGGAACGTGGCTTGGCAGCAGGCAAAGTAGCCCGTGTCTCCTCCCTCAGCGAGGTTCGCGACATCTTCGATACGCTGATTCGCGACGGTCTTCGGGGTACCGGCACATCTTGTATGCTCTGTGCGACCCTCTGCGAGTATCTCATGATCAAGTTGGGCGATCTGATCATGCTGCCGGGGGCGCGCCTCTCGCCCGCCGCCGTCACCTTTCAGCGCTGCCGCCAGTACATCGCCACCCACTTCCACCGACTGCGATCCCTGAAACAGGTCGCCGACGAATGCGGAATCGATCAGGCGTACCTCTGCCGGCTTTTCCGCCGGTTCGATCACCAGGCCCCGTATCGCTACCTCTTGCGCCTGAAGATGAATTGCGCGGCCGAACAGCTCCGCGACCCCAAAAAGCTCGTGAAGGAAGTCGCCCTGGGCATCGGCTTCGAAGACCCATTCCATTTCTCTCACGCCTTCAAAATCGTCTTCGGCGTCTCGCCCAACACGTTCCGTCGATTGCCCGCCACGTAACGCGGACTGTGCAACGTTAGTATTCAAGCGCTGTCGTCCCACGCTTCAATCACTTTGACGGGAGAATCAATGAAGCTAATCGTGCTTGCGTCTGCGTTGGCATTCTGCTGGACCGCCGCTCTGCCCACGCCGGGACAAACCGCGCCTGCCTCGTACCCTGTGACGATCACTGTTGACGCTTCGAAACCGATAGGTCCACTCAAGCCCATCTGGCGTTGGGAGGGCTACGACGAGCCCAATTACACGTACATGCCCAACGGCAAGAAACTCGTCGGCGAGTTCTCCGACGCAGGTGTTGCGCAAGGTCCGGCTTATTTCCGTGCGCGTTATCTACTGTGCAGCGGCGACGGCGTGGCTCGTCTCAAGTGGGGGTCCACGAACGCCTACACGGAGGACGCCGCCGGAAACCCAGTCTACGACTGGACGATTCTCGACAGGGTATTGGACACATACATTCGTGCCGGAGCCAAGCCCTACGCGCAGATCGGCATGATGCCCAAGGCCCTCTCATCTCACCCTGATCCATACGAACCCTCTTGGCGACCCGAGGGCGGAGGCGCCCTCTACACGAAGGCCAAAGTGCTTGTGGTCGAAGATGATCCCAGCAGCCTCGAACTCATATAGCGTCTATTGGCGAAAAACGACTTTGAAGTGGCATCGGCGGCGACGGCGGGGGACGCGCTGGTCAAGCTGGTTGACCGGAGCGTAGAAGTGTCAGGCGGATCGGTCCTTCGCGTGTTCATCACCGGTCGGCGTTCCCCAAAGCATCAACTTGCCGTAGTCGAAGGTTATGCGGATCGGCTTGAGGCCCAACGTGGCGGGTGGCGTGAAATCCCATATGTGGAAGAGATGTAATTTGTCCGGGGATAGGAGCGCGCTGTCGGTCTGAACCCGCCACGCCTTTAGAAGACTCTGAACCTGCTCGAAGCTCAGCCAAAGCTCAGGTCTTCCGGTCCCATACCGTCCAATCGTAATCGAGTCGAGTGAGGAACCAAATGCGGGTCGTGCGTGATGTAGAAAAGGAATTCAACCTCGGGCGAAGGTGAAGGTCAAAGGCGTTTCCGGTCAATTGGTCATCGTTCGGCAGCGATCCGCCTCACGAATGCTTGAGGGAATGCGCGGTGGTGCCGTTCTTTGTCGCTCGACCCGCAGGGTGACAGTCAACCTTGTCGCGTAGCCCGATCGGTCCGTTCGACCGGTGTTCCAACCGCAAGTCAAGGGAATTCGGAAGACGGCGATTGCGGATCGAAAGTTGAACTAATACTCAAGTGCAGCGTCGCGCGAGGAGGCACCTGTTGGCCAATACACGTTCTGGTAACCAAATCGTGCAGGGGGCTTTCTTCGAAAACTGGAGCTTGGTACGCCCGCTTCCCACGTCAACATCTGCCCTCTTGCTAGCGGCTTATAAAGGACGTTATCGGTACCGGTGCAAACCCGGCTTGCCTTCCCAACAAATGTGGACATCGCAACTCCTTCGGCTTCATGATGCAGCACTGCAACATTGCGCCGTGGGTGTCTGAGTGATTCCAAACTCAACCGAATCCGTCATCGCCTCCGGAACCAGAGCCGCGTAGTGCCTTCTGCAAATCTCCGGGCTGTTCCCCATCAGTGCGGAAATCTTAAACAGCGATTCACCTTTCATGGCGAGCTGGCTTCCGAACGTGTGCCGGAAATCCAAACACCCCCAGGGCAGCTTCGCCTTCTCATTGAGGGTCCGCAGGTCCGATGAAAAATTGTCGCAGTCCCACCGCTTTCCATCGGGGCTGGGAAAGAGCCATGTTCCGGCTTTGCGTTTGAGCCGCCACTTGTCGAGGAAATGCCGCAGCCGGGAGCTGATCGGCACCGCGCGATTTCGCTTGGTTTTGGGCTGCCAGCTCTCGCCCTCCATCGTCTTGGCGCGCACGCGAATGATGCCAAACGTGCCGGCCCCCAAGTCGAGATCATCGAGCGTCAACCAGAGGAGCTCTTCGCGGCGGACCCCCGCGAAGATGAGCGTTGCGACCATGGCTTGAAGTTGAACGTTTTCCGCCAAGGCATCGAGTTGCTCGTCAATCTGCTTGAGCGTAAGGAAGCGAATCTCCGGCGCTGCTTCCCGGTACTTGGTGACGCTGGCGACGGGATTCCTATCACCAGGCATGCGGACCCCGCGCTGTTTCATTGCCCAGGTGAACAGGGCCGAGAGCGTGTCACGCAGCCGGTTGCCCGTCTTGGGGGCCAGACCCCGGCTGATCATTCGTCCGGAGATGAACGCCGCGATCTGCGCCGTCGTGATCGCTTCGAAGTGGGCGGCCTCGACGACGGGCGCCTTGCAACGGCGGTCCTGACCGGGTTTGGGCGGCCGCTTCTTGGTCGCGGCGGACAGCTTGCGACTGGTGACCTTCAGTGCCTCGCAGACGGGGCCGAACACGTCGCGGAGGTAATAGATGTCGGTCTGCGCGGACTTGGGTGTCTTGGCCGCCCGGATGTGATCGACATACGCGGTGAGCACGTCTGCGATAGGCGTCTTGGTCGGCAGCCCGCAGGTAACATCGCCCCGCGCTTGGGCCGCTTCAAACTGGCGGAGCTTGTCCTTGGCGCGTTGGAACGAGTCGGTTTCGGTGCTGACACGGCGCTGCTGCGTGCCGACGTAAAACTGAATGTAATAGATGGGATTGCCCGGACGCTTCTTGAGACTTGCCATGGCCGCTCTCCGGAGGGAGATGACGTCCTGGTGAATCAGTTCTTCGGCGGCCTTGGGTCCGTAGGGTACAGTTTAGGGTACACTTGGCCCAAAAAAGCGCAAGAAAAAAGGACTCACGTCGGCGTAAGTCCTTGTCTCTTCGGTAATAGCGGGGGGAGGATTCGAACCTCCGACCTCCGGGTTATGAGCCCGACGGGCCTCGAAATTGCCCTTGAACTATTAGACACATTGACCTGAATTCCTGGTCGAAACGCGTCATAATCTTTGGAACTCTTAAGCATGACTCGGCAGGAGGGGGGCCAACTTTGAGCTGTAGAGCAAGCGCGCAGTAGGAAATGTAGGTCACTTCGGAGTTAAGATTTAAGAATGAGCCCAAGCGGCAATGAAAGGCAATCCGAAGCCAGCGCCCCTGAAACAACATCCGGATGTCCCGCGCCGGTCGATGTCGAACCATTGGCGCCCACGGAACCCAAGACCCCCTTAATAAAAGCTTTCTATTCCGTCCCGACAAGACTATTGGAGGCCGCAATTATCGCGGTGGGGGAGTCCCGCTTTGATCCCGCGCTCATTTCCCTGGAACGAAAACAGGCGGCACTTAGCGGCGATCACTCCAGCCGGATCGGGCTTCGAGGCGATCGGGCAATTCTTTATCCCCTTCTGGCAGAGGCGCCCGGCGTGGCGGAAGTTCTCGAAGGTGTAACCGAACAAGATCGGGCCGAGATGGGCTGGCCGCCGTCGTTCGGTCGAAACACCGCGCTCTTGCGCCAGGCCGACAATCAGCTCCGCTGGGTCCACGGCGGGGCCCGGAGTTACAGTGGCTGGCTGGTCATGAACGCGCAGTTCCAGTCCGACCAGCGTCAATTCTGCTCGGCTTGGCGCGAAGACATTTGCCAGACCAGCGACGATGGGGTTGTAAGTGGCTCTCCCGAATTTCAATCGACCTGCGCGGCGTTCCTCGACAAGTGGTATCTGGAACGGTGGACGGGCCCATTTCTGCCGGTCCCCATCCGGTTGAGCACCGCGAATCTCATGGGTGTGGGTCAACATCGCGCCTATTCACCCTTGGGGGCGTCCTTGTTCATACCCATGATCTGCCCGCTTCCGGACCGGCAGTTTCTACGCGAGATGCTTGAGGAGGCGATGGGTCGGTTGTCCCCACCGCCGCACCTGAAGGAGTGGATTGACTTGGTACACAGCGCCCACCCCGGCAAGAACTCGTTGGCCCGCTTCGCGCGGCTCTTCGTTCTACAGCATTACTGGTGGGTCTTGCACTCCCGCCATGCCAGCATTCTGGAAGGCAATAAGGAAAGACTGCGGAGTGCCTTCGCAGCGTTTTTATTCCCCGGAGTGCCGTCCGGCGAGATCCCCAAGAAGGCCGAAACGGTCCGTAATGATCTGCAGGATATTTCGGATGCGATGGGCGGCCCCGACTGGTACCTCCGGCCCCGCCCCTAACAGTCCGCGTGTCCAGGGAAAAAGCTTGTCAAGCCTTTTCCCCGGACACCTCGCGCGCAGATCGGATGATCGTGCGTAGCACCACGCCGGTGCAACAGCACGATGCCCAGGCCGATCAAGCTAAGCCTCGACGAAATCACCCCCGCCTTCGCGGCAGAGCCCTGGGCAACGCAGTATCCCCCCATCCTGACGCTTCAACAATTTGCCAAGCTCTTCGGGGTTTCAACCCGCACCGCACGAAGCTGGATCAGCGCCGGTGATTTTGACGGCGCCACCACCCGCGTCGGCAAACATCGTCGGATCTGGCGCGATCGCGCCATTCAAATCGCATTTGGTCGAACAACCACCAAGGCCCGCAACCACGATCACCATTCACTCAGTAAGGGAGAACATCCAAATGATGAGGATCATATCGCAGACTGACAGTTCCGGTTTCATCCGGATCGGGGACAAAGTGCAGATTCGTCCGCGGGGAAAGCGCGGTATCTATGTTGCGGAATTTTTCCACGCCGGCCATCACCGCCGCCGTTCTCTCAAAACAGCGCGCCTGGATATCGCGCGAAAGCGCGGCATCAAGCTCGAAGCCGATCTGGCCGGCGGTGAGTATAAAGCGCGCCCGTGCCCGATGGGCCTACTCGAAGCTCAAGAGCAGTTCATTGCATTGAAAACCGGTGAGGCCAAGAAGCCAAAAACAATCGTCAAGTATCGCGAGTGGGTTTCCCGCTTCGAGTCTTTCGCCGCTGCCAACGACGTGCGATACCTTCAACAGGTCACGCCCGAGCTCTTCGAAAAGTTCCGCACTGACCTATGCAACACGCAATCGCCCAAATCGCTCTACACGGGGTTGGTCATCGTTAAATCATTTTTCAAGTTTTTCAGCGGGGGAACCAGAGATGTACTGACGATCAACCCGGTGGCGCGTTGCAAGGTGAACGAACCGTACGTGGCCCCCAAGTTCACGCCCACGCTGCCGCAGGTGAACGCAATTCTCGCCGCCGCTACCGGTGATCGGCTTTTGCAGTACGCGGTCGCGGCGTTCAGCGGGGTCCGCGAAGAAGAGCTGGCCATGCTCGCGACTTCGAGCGTCGACCTGCAGGGGAAATGGATCCACATCGTCGCACGGGATGGATGGACGCCGAAAACAGGACGTGCCCGAAAGGTCCCCATTCATCCTCGGCTCGCCCAGATACTGGCCGGCGTCGCGACGACCGCCCGTCCCTACTACTTCTGTGCTCCGGCCAGCAAACGATACCCGGCGGGGGACCATCACATGAACGTCCGCCAGGTCAACGAGGATATTCAGGCGGTTGCTAAAGGACTGGGGATCCCAGTGGGTCGCAAGAACAACGGTCTCGTCTTCCATTCGCTGCGCCATTATTTTGAGACGCAATGTGTGGACTCGGGGATCCCGCAGTTCGTCATCGACGCCTGGACGGGGCATGTCGGCGAAGAATCCACCGGCCGAACCTACTACGGACTGACCGATGCCAAGAGCCAAGCGTACATGACTCAGGTGAAATTTTAACTGGGACTAAGTCCCAAGGAGACGGATGTGACAGTGCGACGCAACAAGGTCAAGGTGTTCACCGTGGTGATCGTCGCCGCGTTATTGGCCAACCTGGCCGGCCTGCTGGATCCGAGTTATTGGAATGATCCGGGCGGCAACCACCGGGCCAGAAATGGGCCAAGTCAGGGGCAACTGACCGAGGTCGCGACGCAAACGCTGCCGCCCGCCGAAGTTGCGGCGGGCGGTGCGTGGAACACGGAGAACACGGAACGGCGTTCGAACCGTGAGTCGTTGCTTGCCGCCATCATCCGTTTCTTTAGGGACAACCCAGGTAATGAGTGATTGTCGACTCGTGGAGCGGAGAGGATGGGATTCGAACCGCAGGTGTCCTCCTCGCTTCGTTGAAGGCGTTCTTCAAAGACAATCCTACCTGGGAATGAGGTGTTTTGGGTATCCCCACACCCTTCCCCGCTCAGGGGATACCCGTCTCTGCCATTATGCTTTGAATTCAAAGGGTTTCTGCGCATTCGAAGTCGAAACAGCACCCCCGACTTCGGCCCCTTCCTAACCCTCACGGGTTTGATCTCACATGCGTTTCGCTCACCGGAAGGGGCCTCACTCGGCCTCACGGCCTCGACTTGCTGGCCCTTCGGGCCTCACCGGTTTGGGGTGGGGTGGAGAATCAACTCAATCACAGAAACATTAAGGACACGACACGTGTCCTTTAAAGGTGGTCGCCCCAGGCGACGCTAACACGGGTTGCGGGAGGGGCGCGCATCGCTCACGCTCGCGCCCCGGCTCAGGCCGGTACGGAATTACCACGAACCCGCAACGAAATCGAAGGTCGGTCTTGACCGCCTGTCTTTCGAGGGTGCAGAATACACGGGCGTCTGACGGGTATGCCCGCTGGGCATCGCCTCACGGCACAAAAAACTCTGGAAGCCGTGAGTCCCGGCCTATCGGCCGGCCCGTCAGACTTTGCAGCACCGATGGTTGACGACACCCCGAGCCCGCCAGGCCTTCCTGCCTCTCGTCGCTCGTTTTCATTGTACCGGCACCCCATGGCCGTCAAGCCGCAAGGGCATTGACTGCCACGGGGACCCTGCCGGTCTTGGTCTCGTGTGCGACGGCAGGCAGCCGGAGCATAGGTCGAACTTATCAACGTAACAATTTACCTTTATGTCACTTGAAATTCGTGTGTGGCGCGATCCGATCGAGATCGGGGAACACGAGCGAAACGTGTTCTTTGCCTCTAATGGCCATCGCGGCCGTCTTCGTGAAGCCTACTGCGGCGAACCCTACGTCACGAGCGATCTTGTTCGCGAAGCCATTGCTTCCGGCAGCGCCGAGATTCCAGCCGCTGTTCTCAGTGAGCGTTTGGCACGCGTACTAGAATTAGCCCAAGAGCGTCAGCGACGAGTCTACGGCGATGGTCCTGTCCAACTGGATGCGGCTCAGCGCGACCATGTGGAGTTCGTTTCGTTCTGTGAACGAATGGAAAAACGCTTGGGTCAGCCGGTGACGATCATTGCGTCGGACTAGACGAGAAAGGGGAACCCCGCTTCGGGGACACTTTGGTGCCCCAAGCTTTTGAATAGGTTCTCCCGCAACTTCTCCGTTGACCGCCCCGCCGGACTTCTCGGTGGGGTTTTTTTAGGTTGGCAATGCCAACTTGAGCCAGTCATGATTTGAGTGGATACTGGCTGGCATTCCTCGAGGTGCCTTACGGGACGACAAGCCAGATCGATCGAATGTCCGCAGACTTGCTGGCGAGGTTGATATTTAAAATGGGGGTTTGGCTATCAATGGCCCCATTTCCAATCGGGTCATTTTGAAGGGGTCGCAACGTGAAAGCCACATGGCGAAGAGTTTTGGTACGCACGCCTCATTTGAATTAAACTGACCATGAAATCGAACCACGTTCACGCTGAAAGTCGGTTGCTTCGAGAAGAGGCCCGTCAGTGGAGTTTCTGTGTCAAGATATCGTTGCGTATGCCCACGATCGAATCATCGACCGGCTCGAATACGCTGGTTCGACTGGCCGATGTTTTTGGTCTTGAGGCGGCCAATGCGATGTCGACATTGTCGACATCGATTTTACGGTTTGATCTGGCGGCGGTCGGATGGGATTGATATTTGAGGTAAACGGACGTGATTGAGACAATGCACGCTCGCCAGGCTGGGCGATAAGCTGTAGCAGGCACGAATGGTGCTAACACTCGGCGGCCTTCGCAAGAAAATACCCCGCCAAGAATCTCGGCGGGGTGAACTGATAACCAAAAACCGCACTTACGTTACGGTTGAATGATGCCTCGCGGGGGCGGCTGGTAGGGGCTTCGGGGGGGCGGAAGGAAAGGCACACGCGGAGGCCGAGCGGCTGGAATCGCAACCACGGCAGGAGCCACCGGTGGAACCACGACGTTATTGATAGGGGCGGGCGTTTCCCCGCGTACCGGGGGTGTCGCGCGTGTCGCCTCGACTGGGGTCACCGCAGGATGAGCGCCATCCTTATGGACAGGAGGAGCAACCGGCAAGGGCGACATTTCTTCCTTGCCAGCCGCCAGCGCTTGCTGATGTTTGGTGGGGGACAAATCGAAAGGATTGAATTCCGCTTCCACTTCAACGTGCGATGCGGCTTTTGATGAAGCCGAACTGTTCCTGGGCAGCCCCGGTTCTCCACGCGCAGTTGGAATTGTCGACTCCCGGGATGCCGCCGCACCAAGCGACGTGCCTCCCATCAAAATCGCCAACGCCCCCAATGCCGCCCCTTTTAGATTCTTGATATTCATTCGAATGATCCCTTTCCGGTTCAATCCCTCACGAACTATACCGCCCATTCACTTTATCGGTCAATCCTCTGCTCATCGTGACGTGCGTAAATTGCGCCGACTCTTTTACTGTGCAGGTCAAGGTCAGGCAACCAAACGTCTGCGATGCAGGAGCAAGGCAAATGCGGAGAACAGACCCAGCGCGGTGGTCGGTTCCGGGGTAACAGCATAATTATCGAAATAAGCTGTGCCCCCGTCCAGCCCAAGTGTGCCGGCGGCTTCCCGCAATGTCGCAATGTCGCCATCCAGGAACTGAGTCGCACCAGGCGTGGCGAAGGGAATGCCGCTCACGGTCGAGACCGCGTCGACTGACGCCGAAAAAGTGTGTGAGGCAAAGCTAAGATCGAGTTCGTATTGATGGTAACCGACTCCAATCTGCTGACCCAACTGCGTTACCGGATTGAAGTTCACCACCTCAAACCCACCACTATCGATATAGATGAATTCGCCGGTGCTCGCATCTACTCCGACACCACCCAGGCGTCCAAAGCCGGAGGTGCCTGTCCCGTAAGCGTCGATTCCAAAAAACGGCCCGAACGTGTTGGCATTATTAGTTGGTAACACATCCATCGCCCAATTGATCTTGACGGTGCCCGTGCCGACGGTCGTGGTCAGGTCGGGAGCCCAAAAATTATCACCGGTGAAACGGTTCACGCGAACCGCTTGTGTACCGGAGAACACGGGGCCTTGAGCAGCCGTGATAACTTGAGCCGCACCGGTTGTGACGGTTGTCGTGTTGGGACCGGAATAGAGCCATGGCTTCACAGCCGCATCCTGGCCGCGCAGATTGCCCAAAACGCTCGGCTCACTGCTATTGACCAACGTCGGGCTGAACCGCAGAACGTTGTCGAAGCCACCGCTGTCGTAAACCTGGCCGCGAGTAGTCGCGGAGAGTGCGGCGAGACAGCCGAAGGCGGCCGCAAACGAAAGCCATTTTTCGTGCATTTTCAGTCTCCCAAATGTGAATAACCTATGAGGGCCGTAGCCCCTAATCAGTCCCAAAAGAACTAAATTGAAGACGTCCCCTAAGGACTTGCTTGCGATTGGTTCCGAAAGGGCAAACAAATAAGTCCCCACGAACGCCCATAATTTAATGCACCTCGCGTTGAGTTGCAATATCAATTCAAGCTTTTTCGATCAATTTCACTTGGCGCTTTAGGGGGTTGGTGTATCTTTAGGGGGTTGGTGTATGCGGACCGGCCCCATCGGTTGCGGTATAACGTGGCGCGATGAGACAAATTTGCGAAACGCATTCGGCAAGAACCTCGGGCGCTCGACCACGCGCGATAGCCTCTTTTTTTTGCGCGAAATAATTCGGTCCGCTACTCGTTGGACTGACGTGCGCTCTTGTGCGTGCGAATAGCGCACATTTGCGCACCCAAATCGCGGCGATCAATTGCTTCGGAACGATGCGCTTTATTAGCGATTGATGACCGGGACGACGAGTGTTAGAATCTATTTAACTGCTGCCAGACCGGGAACTCAATAATCTCCGAACATTCGTGAAATTCGGACATTTCGTTTCTTCGGGCGCACTTATTGTGCGATTTGTGCCGGAGAAATTGCTTAAGGCCCAGTTCGATTGATTTGAAGCCGAGCGCGCCGCATGCTCCCAGTGTTGGGGGTGTGGGCGATTAGGTTCAACCGATGCTTGTGGCGACAACACGTCGTCACCATTCAGGCCGGGCGACCGTTGGTTGATGAACTGTGTGCGTGGTGTGTCCTCGCGGAAGCGCTCACGTTGAATGCCCGCACGTTGATTAAGGGAGAGGGTGGTCCGTCATGATTGCAAATGTGAATCGGAAACTACTGGAAGACTCGGGCACGCCTGAGGGCTTTTCTGATTCCGTTAACGCGCGCCCCTTGCTCCTGGTGCTTTGGCGTCGGCGATGGACGGTGCTGCTAACACTTCTTGCGTTTCTGGTGGGCGGCGAACTCTACTTGCTCAAAGCGACGCGCATTTTTACCAGCAGTTCCAACGTCTACGTGGAACAGCAGGGGGTGAAAATTATGAGCGATACCCAAGGGTATGTCACCAAATCCGACAGCTTCTTATACACCCAGGCGCAGATCATTAAGTCGGCCCCCATCCTGACAAACGCCTTGAACAAGATTGAATACCGCCAGATGCGCACCTTTCAGGGCATCGATAACGTGGTGGCCTGGCTGCAAATGGAAAGCGTATTTCATGTTGATGTGGGTAAGAAGGACGACGTGCTGACCGTTTCCATGGACTCGCCCTATCCGCAGGAAGCGGCTGAGGTCGTCAATAGCGTGGTTGACGCCTATGTGACGTACCAAAATCACCAGAAGCGGACCACCGCCGCCGAAATGATGAAGATTCTCCAGAAGGAGAAGGCGGAGCGGGATGCCGAACTGGGCGCGCATTTGAAGGCGATGCTGACCTTCAAGCAGGAGAACGGCGCCCTTTCTTTCCAGGACGACAAGGGCAATATCATCCTCGAAAAGCTCTCGTATCTTTCCAGTTCGCTGAGTGAGGCGGAAGTAAACACGATGTCTTTGCGCGCCCAGCTGGACTCCGCTGGCGCGGCGCTGAAGGATCCAACCGCAACACACGCCTTGGTGCAATACCTCCAGACCAAGGGTGGCACCTCGGATAAGGAATTGGATGATCTGCGCTCCTCCCGTTCACAGCTCGCCGCCGCGAAGGCCGGCACCGAACAAGTGTATGGACCGGCATCCAATCGCGTGAATGTCGTCTTGGCCGAACTCGATCGTGTTCAGCAGCAGATTGCCGACAAGGAAAAGCAGATCGCCGCTGCCCATGTGGCCGACCTCTCCCGGCAGGTGGGAGTCGCCGTCCAGAAACAGGACGATCTAAAGGCCGCATTCGAGGGTCAAAAAAAGGAAGCGCTTAAGCTCAATGCGCTGTCCGCGGAGTATGCCCGTCTCCAGGCGGATGTAGAGCGCACACAAAAGCAGTGCGATTTGCTGGACAGCCGCATTAAGGAAATCAATGTTAACAGTGAGGATGCTGGCGCCCTCAACATCCAGATCCTGCAAACCGCCCGTGCCGAAGAGCATCCCACCAAGCCGCGCAAATCGTTAACGCTCGCCGCCGTTTTGCTGGCCGGACTGTTGCTTGGCAGTGGGTTAGCGCTGTTGCGCGACTGGGCTGATCAACGTCTGAGAAGCCCTGAAGATGCGATCACGGCCACCGGGCTTCCATCGCTGGGCATCGTGCCGCATATGGGTGGCCGGCTGAGCCAGCCGACCCGCGGCCAGATGCTGCAGCGCGACAGCATGTCTGCCGTCGCGGAGGCTTATCGAACGATCCGCACTGGCATCTTTTTCGGCGCTGCCGACAGCACTAAAACGATATTGATTACCTCTGCCGCGCCCGGGGAGGGCAAATCCATAACGGCAAGTAATTTGGCAATCGCCATGGCCCAGGCGGGCCATCGCACGCTGCTTTTGGATGCGGATTTTCGAAAGCCGGTTCAACACAAGATTTTCGAAATTGAGGGTGATACCGGGGTGACGGCCGTACTCGAGGGTAAAGTCAAACTTCAAGATGCGCTCAAGCGCATGAGCATTCCACGGCTCTGGGTCTTGCCAGTAGGTGCGCTTCCACCCAATCCCTCGGAATTGATGACCGGCAAGCGCTTTAGCCAGCTGATGGCTGCATTGACTGCCGGCTTTGATCGCGTGGTGATTGATACCTCCCCGGTGATGCCGGTGACCGATGCGCGAATCTTAGCGGCTTCGGCGGATGTCACCATCATGGTGGTGAGGACCAACAAGTCCGCCCGCAAAATCTGCTCTTTGGCCGCTGACAGCTTGCGTAACGTGGGGGCCAATCTGCTGGGAATCATTGTCAACGACATGCCGCGTAATGTCCCAGGCTACGGGTACTACGGTTACTCCTACTACGGACGGGGCAACAAAGCCATTGAAGGACCGACTCGCGATTCAATGCGCGATTCAATGGTTGTAGTTTCGGTGGAGGGCAATGCCAATGGCAATGGAGCTGTTAATGGGAATCGGAACGGGAATGGGAATGGGGAACATCAATCTGAGGAAACGATTTCCATAAATTCGTAGTCCCTGATCGTTGAGGACATGGGCCGCCGTCACGGAGTAAAAGAAGATGGGTCGACTTCTCCAATCTCAAGAGCGCCGCCTCAGCCTTTTTGGCGTTTCGATGGCCGTGGAGATGCACTGTCATTGTCTGGCCGGCTTGGATGATGGGCCTGAAGACATGGCACAGGCGATTGCATTATGTCGTGCGCTGGCCGGTGATGGAGCGACGGCGGTGATCGCCACGCCCCACCAGTTGGGCCGTTATGAATTAGCGAACTCCGCGTCGCGCGTTCGTGCGGCCGTGACGCTGCTTCGCGATGCTTTGGCAGAGGCGCTCGTGCCGCTGTCCATCTGGCCAGGAGCGGAAGTTCGACTCGATGAGCGGCTCCTGAAGCTGGTCGACGACGACGAGGTGATGACGCTCGGTGACGGGGGCCGGCACATCCTCTTGGAATTGTCCGATGCCAGTGCCGTTGATCCCTTGCCGATGATTCAGCGGCTTGCCGAACGGGGCTTTCAAACCATTGTTTCTCATCCAGAGCGTCATCACTGGATCTGTCGCAAACCCAGTTGTGTTCTCCCCTGGTTGGATCAAGGTGCGCAGCTTCAGGTCACGGCCGGAAGTCTGCTGGGAGATTTCGGGACCGTGGTGGCCAAAACGGCGTGGGATCTGCTCACGGCGGGGGCGTGCACCCTCGTCGCCAGTGATGCCCACGGGGTCTACACGCGCGGTCCGCGGATGACGCGGGCGATGGCGGAAATAGAGAATCGATTGGGGACAACGGTCGCAGCCCAAGTTTGTCTGCAAGGTCCAGCCCAGGTGCTGCTCGGTGGGACTTCACAAGTTCGCCGATTGCCCTTGGATGCTCGACTACACGTGCCGCCATGAGTCTGACGGGGCGCAGTCCAGATCGCAACGGGCGCTGTGGTTTTCAAGGCGGTTTCCGGGTCAGCAACGGAGTGTTGCCCGCCGCCTGTAGGGGTTCTGTTTGACGGGAGTCAGGGGTAAAGATGTTTGTGCTTACCGGTATTTTCGGGGCGTCTTTCGTTTTAGCGTTGACATTAACACCTGGCGTCGCGGTACTTGCTCGGCGGCTCGGCTTTGTCGATCTACCGGACCCTCGCAAGATCCACGTGAGCCCCATCCCCAGGCTGGGCGGGGTCGCGATATTCTGCGGAACGGCGGTCGGGGTGGCGATTCTGCTGTGGAACTCGAACCTGTCCGGAGCCGACGGTCGCCGACTTTCTGCTCTCGCTGTATCGGCGACCGCAATATTTCTTCTGGGATTGGCTGATGATCTATGGGGTGTGTCTTCGAAAATTAAGCTGCTGGGTCTAATCCTGGCAGCGGTATTAATCTGTGCAAGTGGATCCCTTATCCATACTGTTCATTTTGGTGGTTACTACACCCTAGACTTGGGCATCGGCGCGTGGCCCGTCACGATCCTATGGATCGTCGGGGTTGCGGTTGCGATGAATTTCATCGATGGGCTTGATGGCTTAGCGGCCGGGATCGCCGCGATCACCGCCGCCGCGTACGCTATAGCAGGGCTTTACACGGGCAATACGCTGTCGGTGGTCACGTCGGTGGCCTTACTGGGTAGCTTGTGTGGGTTTCTGCCGTTCAACTTCAATCCCGCGAGGATTTTTATGGGCGATGGGGGAAGCATGTTCCTCGGCTTCGTCCTGGCCGTTTGCGGCATCTTTGTACAGACCACAGATCATCCCGGGAGCGTTCTGGTTCCGATGCTCGCCCTATCGGTACCCCTGCTCGACATGGTGCTGACGATGATTCGCCGCCGCGTCTTGCAGCGGCGTTCGATCTTCGCTGCCGAGCGCGGCCATATTCATCATCAATTGCTCGACTTGGGCCTTTCGCAAAAGAAGGCGGTCCTGCTGCTCTACGCCGTGAGCGCCGCAGCGGCCAGCGCGGGCATCGTCGCTCTCGCTGGGCGCAGATGGACGGTCCTCGCGTTGATCGCTGGCACGACGTTCGTCCTTGCTTTCTTTCAGTGCTGCGGAGCGGCGCGGGTGGCTGAGACGTTTGAAGCACTCAGTCGCAACCGAAGGCTGGGGCGCGAGCAGGGCGGCCATCGCCAGGCGTTTGAAGCCATGCAAATTCGATTCGCCGCTGCCGAGTCATTCGACCAGTGGTGGTGCGAGCTTTGCCGTGCGGGCGAACTTCTGGAATTCAGTCAATTACAGTTGTCTATGTCGAACCAAGGCTCGATGGAGCGCGTACTGAAGTGGACATCCGAACACGTAACGGGACATGGTCAGCACATTGTGCTGAGGTTGCCATTTCAACTTCGATCCGCCAGTGAACCTCTTCGGCTGGAAATTGTACTCGCGGCTGCTTCCCTTGAATCCGCAGGATATCGGATCGCGCTTCTGACTCGCCTGCTGTCCGAACAGCGCATGGTGGAAAGCCGCACAACGCAGAGCTCGGGCGTTCGTCCAGTGAAAGTCGCGAAAGTGGAACAGGCCCGGAGTCCTGCGGACGATTTCCAACCAGCCTACGCAGGAACTTAATTCGGTGTGAGTAACGTTTTTTTGGGCCACCGCAGCCTTTGGGGTATCAAGATGAGAATTATGTTACACGATTACGGGGGGCACGCGTTCATCGCGCAGCTCAGCCGTGAACTCGCCCGGCGCGGGCACGAACTGCTTCACGTCTACTCGGCGTCCGTCCAAACGCCTCAGGGAACCCTTACGCTCCAGCCGCACGACCCAGACACCCTGCGCTTCGCGCCCATCAAGCTCCCGGCTTCCATCAGCAAGCACTCCCTGCTCAAGCGCCGCCAGCAGGAGCGCCAGCACGGCCGGCGGGCCATCGCGCTCCTCAACGAGTTTCAGCCCGATGTCTTGATCTGCGCCACTACTCCCAGCGAAATCCAGTACGATCTCGTGAAGCATTGCCGTCGCAACGGCATCAAGACCGTCACCTGGGTCCAGGATCTCCACGGTCTGGCCGCCTATGAGATCCTCCGCCGCAAGATCCCCTTCCTGGGTGCTGCGATCGGCCGGTATTACATGTGGCTCGATCGCCAAGCCATGCGCCTCAGCGACGCGGTGGTGATCATCACTGAAGATTTCCGCGAGTATCTCCGTCGATGGGGCGTAGACCAGGATAAGGTCGTCTGCATCCCCAACTGGGGGCCGCTCGACGACATCCCCCAACACCCCAAGGATAACCCCTGGTCGCGCCGCCACGGCCTGCATGACAAGCTCTGCCTCCTCTACTCCGGCACCCTCGCCATGAAGCACAACCCCAAGTTGCTGCTGGCGTTAGCAGAACACTTCAAAAGCCGCGATGACGTCCGCGTGGTCGTCGTCTCCGAAGGCAAAAGCGCCAACTGGCTCCGCACCACCGCCGACGCCCAGGGCCTTTCGAACCTCATCACGCTCCCGTTCCAGCCCTTCGAAACCGTCCCCCAAGTGCTTGCCAGTGGTGATATACTCGTCTCCATCCTGGAGCCCGAAGCCGGTCGGTTCTCCGTCCCCAGCAAGGTGCTCGCGTACCTCTGCACCGGCCGCCCGCTCCTCCTGGCGATGCCAGCCACCAACCTGGCCGCCCGAACAGCCACCCGCGCCGGCGCCGGCGTGATCGTCTCCTCCGAAGGCGACGACCGACTGGGTCCCGCCGTCGATGAACATCTGGGCGATGCCGACACTCGCCGAAGAATGGGTTACAATGGCCGCAAGTACGCCTTGCAGCACTTTAACGTGGGCAGCGTCGCCGACCGTTTCGAAAGAATGATCGCGGCTCCAATGCCCGAAGCGATGCCGCTCCCGGAATTTGCCGACACGGCGCATGTGGCAATGGGAGGTGCTACTGAGGCTAAGGTGGGAATGGTGATCTCGTGAATATTTCCGATCTTCGTATCGCTCTTGCGGTCCATTGTGTTGTCATCTCAATGGTTTTGACCGCGACCGCGTTCATCCTCAAGAACAAGGCTAACTTTCATTTGCTTTCTGTCGGGTTTTGGTGGTGGATTGGTTCGACACTATTCTTCCTAATGAACCCGCTCGGATCATTGCTTACCAACGAGTTATCGCTCTATTCTGCGAGGTTGGGTCGGGCGGGGGGTGTGCCGCAGCTATACTGGGTTCTCCTGGTGATATGCGCCGGCATGGGGGCGTATCTATTGACGTATACGGCCAGTGCTCCGATCAAACGCCCGGTCCCGCTTGATATACGACCAAATAAGGTAGTTATCGGAACTCTATTTGGGCTCTTCCTTCTCGCACTTTACCAGACTGTGAAATACAGAACCGATATCGGAGGGATTCCCGACGTAGAGATAGAGCACGGCAAATTTGTCGGCAGCATTAATGGTTGGCAATATACCCTCAACCGATTTGCACTTTTTCCAATCACTTATTTTCTAATGTATCGTCGCACGAGAGTGCTCGGTATTGCAGCGTTGATCGTCTTAACAGCAGTCCGCATGTACGACTACGGCGACAGGTTAACCATGATGTCGCCATTCCTGGCCGGGATGTTCCTGTACTTGTATCGGCAAAAGCGAAAGTGGCCGCCGGTGTGGATGGCCTGCATTGTTGTCATATTCACATTCTTTCTGGTTTATAGAGGTCACAAGACGTTGAACGAAAAGAACGAATATTCAAGCCAAGAAATGCTCGAATCTGTTGGGGGTGCGTTCACTGGCAACGATACTGAAATGTTGTCCCAGCTTTACTTAGTGACCGCCGTCTATGACGAAAATGGTTACACTTACGCGACACCGCTCATTGAGACCGTGCTATTTGGATGGATCCCACGTAATATTGCCCCATGGAAAGATAGCATTTTTGACGGGATGGTATTCAAGCCTTCAAACGCCCCATTTGTCAAGATGTTGCTCGGTCCGAAGTCCTCGATTATCGGCAACCTGTATTCATATGGATCGCTTCCGGCAGTCATGATTGGTATGGCAACTTGTGGATTTGTAAGTAGGCGGGTCGACGGTTTGCTGGCCGATTTCCAACCCGTCGCAGTTCGGGCGCTTGGATTTACGTACCTTTCGTTCGTGTGGATGATTGTTGGCAGTGACCTAGAGTGGAGCGTGATGTACCTAGGAGTGATTGTTTGTCCGCTATTGATTGCCTTGGCGTGCGACAGGACACTATTAGGCCGCAGCTATTATCGTTCAGCCGAAAGGTCGCGAACTGGAAAACTGAGCGGACCCCGGTACGTTTGATACTGCTGTGGAGCGTCTAGATCTTTTGTCGCCGCGACTGGCCGTATCGGATGAAAATGATGGTGCGCAGGATTCTTCATCACTTCCGTCAACGGCATCAATATCGACATCCACGTGACTGGCTCATTGCGATATATGACCGCTTGCTATTAAGGTGGCAAGGGATCCATTTCCCATTTCGAGGAATGACCTGCTCGCTCAATTTGTGTTGCCTTTCAAGGCCTTTATATCTGCGTCTTGGAACCTCCGATTTATGGGTAATCGAAGAGATTTTTTTCAAGGGTGAATACCGTCCTCTGTTGAAGACTGATCTGGGCCCTATTCGGACTGTAATTGATCTTGGCGCTAATGCCGGCTACTCGCTTCGCTTTTGGGAAAGCACTTTACGGCCCGCAAAAGTTGTTGGTGTGGAGCCCGACGAAGCTAACATTAGGGTCTGCAGACTAAATGTCGCGGGGGGTACGGTAGGTACTAAGTTCTCGATTCAAAGGGCTTTCGCAGTTGGAAACGAACGCAAGCTGTTTCTGGACCGCTCTGGCAGAGAATGGGAGTACAAGGCAACTGAGCAAGCTGAGCCTGGCGCCGAGGAAGTCCCGTCCATTTCCATGGAGCGGCTTTTCCAAGATTGCGGATTTGAAAAGCATGTTGATTTGCTCAAATGTGACATTGAGGGGGGGGAGGCCGAATTGTTCGGCAGCTGTAGTAAATGGATTAGAAATGTTCGCCTTCTGTTTGTTGAGACGCATAGACCTTACAGTGTTGAGAAGCTCAGGGCGGACATCTCGCGAGCTGGCGGAGAGTTTGAGGTCGTGGATAGCTCACAGAAGGGCGATTGCGAGACCGTTTTGCTTCGATCCGTGCAACAAAAGGTGACCTGTGAAACCACCTGACGCGGCTAGCGCCTCCGTTGTGATTACGACCAAAGATCGTCGTGAAGATCTACGTCGCGCTTTATTATCGTGCGTGACTCAGGAGTGCATCCGAGAGATCATTGTGATCGACGATGGATCTTCTGACGGAACGTCCGACATGGTCCGGTCGTCGTTTCGAGAAGCCGTCCTATGCCGGTTTGATTCGTCCGCTGGGTATATTGTTCGTCGCAATTATGGGGCCAGATTGGCAAAAAGCGACATCATTGTCTCGATCGACGATGATGCCCGATTTTCGACGAATGACACACTTGCGCGGACAGTTAAGGAATTTGAAAGCCCACGGATTGGCGCAGTTGCTATCCCATACGTCAATGTTTGCCAAGATGTTACGGTATTTCAGCGCGCACCCAGAGATGACGGCCAAGTTTACCTAACCGCAACATTCATTGGTACAGCCCATGCGGTGCGTCGAGAACTATTCTTGTCCTTGGGAGGATACCGGGAATGTTTTGTACATCAGGGTGAGGAGTCAGATTTTTGCATTCGAATGTTGGACAAAGGGTACGTGTGCAGACTCGGAAACGCAGCTCCGATTGAACACTTCGAGTCTCCTCGCCGCGACTTCAAACGCATGGATCTATATGGTGGAAGAAATCAGATCCTCTCTGCGTGGCTTAATGCGCCGCGAGAACGACTACCGCAGTCGTTGTCCCATGCGATTATCTCCAAGATGCGTTGGGGCCTACGTAGCAGAAAATACCTTCGTGCAATTCAGAGCGCGCAACTTGGGATATATTCGATCTTTGGCCACCGGACGTTACGTCAGCCGGTGAGCCTGAAGACCTATATGACCTTTGAGAAGATACAACGAGGCTCCAGTTCACTGCACGACGTAATGCACGACCTCGCAAAGCCAGCGTACTGTTAAGCGGACCAAAGTCCTATGCTGCAGATCGTTGACGGCCCTCTAACACGGCTCTCTAATAACGCTTAACAGCACTTTTAAGAGATTTATGAAAAGGATGGGTGCCGAATTAGTTACTTCGCTCAATCCGGCCGATGTCGACTTGGTCGATGAACGGTTACATGCCGGCCGCAAGGCCGGAACTAGCCCGGCGCAAATCCCGAAAAGCCTTCGTGCAAGTGCTGCCCATGGCTTCATCTGGATGTCCTCCCAGACCGCGCTTGCGAAGCTTGTTGGAATTTGCAGTCAAGTATTTCTAGCGTGGCTTCTTGCTCGCGATGATTTTGGCGTTATTAGCAAAGTGTTCGCAGTTACTGCATTCCCGGCCCTGATTTACCAGATTGGAGTCAAGGAAGTTCTGGTGCGAAGGGCTTCGGCGCTTGATCGTTGGTCAAGTGTCGCATATTGGATTCTTGGCAGCTTCGGACTTCTTTCCGCCATCGCGATGATAGCCGCCGCGCCGCTTGCCGCTCGCTTCTATTATGGTCCACATCCCTACACTAGTATCGCTGTTGCAGCGTCATCATGGAGGCTAACGTGGCTGATCGTAATCATTGCTGCCGCAGCACCATTTACGGCATTGTCAAACGTACCGACGATTCGGCTGCAGCAGCAGCTTCGGTTTAAGGAGCTTGCGACAATTACGTTTGCAAATTCGTGTGCTATTGCGGGATTGAGCATTCTCTTTGCATTGCTCAAATGCCATGCATATAGTTTTGTGCTTCCATGGCCTATCGCGGCCTTTCTCCGCTTCGTGTGGCTATGTCGCAGGGCGCCATTGCATTTTATCCTGGACATGCGTCTCTCTAGGTGGCGTTATCTTCTAAGTGATAGCTTGATGGTGATGATCGCGCGAGGAATAGGCACATTTGTTGTCGTAGGTGACTATCTCGCGCTCGGATATTTTCATTCCGAGACCTCTCTTGGGGTGTACTACTTCGCATATGGTCTATCCATGCAGACCATGATGCTCGTCGCAACAAATATGGAATCGGTGTTACTGCCGATATTAGGCGCGAGTGATCGTGATAGGGCACAGCAGCGTAAAGTTGTCATGGGAACAGTTCGTTCCTTGGCGACGATTGGTATTCCGGCATGTTGCCTGCAGGCCATTCTTGCCGAGCCTGGCATTCGAGCGGTGTTTAATGAAAAATGGTATCCGGCGATTCCGGTTCTACAAGTCCTTAGTTTGGGCATGGCATTCAGAATCGTGGGTTGGCCGACGGTTAGTATAATGCTTGCCCACGCTAGGTATAAGGCGCTTCTGTTGATGTTGGCTCTTAGTTCGGCACAGTTCATGGCGCTTGTGATTGGCGCGGCATCAATGTCGTCAGAGCATAACTCTGCGGTAGCGGTGGCGGTGGCCGTGTCGCTTCATTTCATCATAGAGGCACCAGTATATCTTTATGTCGCGATGCGGCCATTAGGGGTGAGTGTAAGGGAGGTGTCGTTAATGTTTGTAGGACCATTAGTATCCAGTGTGGTTGCGTTGTATATAGCCAATAATATCTCTGCCATAATTCCCGGGTGCCATTCTGTACAATGGCTGCGTATTGTGGTGATTATATCGAGCGTGCTGTCAGTATATTTGATGTGCTTGTGGTTGACTGACCGAAAGGCGTTTATGATCGGCGCCGACCAACTCAGGCGCATACTTAGAAGTCCTGTTGTTGGTAAACGCAGTCACTTAGATGCCGCAGAGTCTCGTTGAGGCAATTATGCGTTGGATAGTGTCCCAAGTTGGCTGCCGGCAGCATTATGCAGTACCCGTCGCATTGCATCGTCGGAACATGCTGGCGCGGCTTTACACGGATTGCTGGGCACCGGGTTACTTGTCGATTGTGCGGAAACTGCCGCGTCCTTTCGGTGATTTCGCGAATCGTTTTCATTCTGAGCTCGCTTCAGGTCCGGTGACGGCGTTTAATTACAACTTTTTGTCCCGCCGTTTATGTAACCTTATAAGAATGCTGGACTTGTCTACGATCGCAAAGCTATATGACGAGTACTTAAATTATGGCGGTCTTTTTGATCGGCTGGTAGTCGAAGAATTGAGGAAGGGAGGGGGCCGCGCTGTCGACGGGCTTTTTGCGTTCAGCACGACATGTTTAGAAACACTGAGGTTCTGCAAAGAGAGTGGTATATATACAGTTGTTGATCAGATTGATGCTGCAGGGGTTGATGAGGATATTGTTGCTGAAGAGAATAGAAGCTGGCCTGGATGGGAGCCTTCTCATACTCCGATTCCGAACTCTTATTGGGAGAGATTATCGGCGGAATGGGCGACTGCCGATTCCGTACTCGTCAATTCCAAATTCTCTCGGGATGCGTTAGTGAAACAGGGGGTTGCGCTTTCAAAGATATTAGTTTCGCCGTTATCATTTGATACGAGTAGTGTCGTTTGCCGCAGAGTCGGGGATTCCTCACGTAGTTTGCGCGTGCTCTGGCTCGGGAACGTGTCATTGCGGAAGGGAATTCAATATCTGCGTGAAGCGGCCGAACTGCTTCGTGCTGTTCCGATTGAATTTGTTGTGGCCGGCCCTGTCGGCATAGCCGCAGACAAAGTATCGTCATTCCCATCGAACGTCCGTTTCGTGGGAAAGGTGAGCGGTCAGCTCAAGAGTGAGCAATATGCATGGGCTGATGTCTTCGTGCTACCAACTCTCTCGGACGGATTTGCATTAACGCAGCTTGAAGCAATGTCGCATGGTGTTCCGGTAATCGCGACTGCCAACTGTGGCGAAGTGGTTTCAGATGGGGTCGACGGGTTTACGATCCCTATCCGAAGTGGCCGCGCTCTAGCGGATAAGCTTCGTTTGCTTGAGTCTGACCGGGCGATGTTAGAGTTTATGGCGTCCAATGCGATAATGAAGGCGTCTAGTTTTGAAGCTGATAGAACGTTGGCGGAATTGGAGCGGAATCTGCAAATTCATAGGCTGCGAGCAAGATCGTGAAGATTGCGATAATATGGCATAGACTTGGTCCGTATCACATCGCACGTGCAGGAGCATTGGCGTCCGCTTCAGGTGCTACTGTAATCGAATTGTCGGGTCTGGATCGAACGTATGATTGGGACAGTACACGCGGGATTACTGAAGGATTCAATCGCTTAACATTATTTGACAAAGACGATTCCGAGGATCTCGCCCCTGTCTTGGTAAATCGTTCCCTTGATAGTGCGTTCAACAATCTCAGGCCGGATGTATTGCTGATTCCCGGATGGGGTACGAGCTATGCCGCCTCGGCGTTGCGTTGGGCCATCCAGAATCGATGCCCGAGAGTGCTTTTTAGTGAAACTGGCAGTGGAGACAAATCTCGGCGTGGCCTCGCCGAATGGGTTAAGCGGCAAGTTGTTCGGAACTACGGCGTGGGGCTCGTGGGCGGCGAGCGGCATGTGCAATACATGGAGCAACTCGGAATTCCGCGCGAGCGGATTTGGCTCGGCTACAACTGCGTCGACAACGACTATTTTATGCGTGAGGCAGACAAGGCCCGGGCCAACGCGACCCAGCTGCGCGAACGGATGGAATTGCCGGCCCGATATTGGCTGCTGACCTGTCGGTTTATCACCAAGAAAAACCTGCCGCGCTTCCTGCGGTCGTACGCGACGTTTTTGCAGAATCAAAAGAGTCAGGACGACGCGCCGAGCTTGGTGCTCATGGGCGATGGGCCGTTGCGTAGCGAGCTGGAATCACTGATCGGCGAGTTGAAGATCGAAGCCAAAGTCGTGATGCCCGGCTTCAAGCAGTATGACGAGTTGCCGATCTATTATGGCTTGGCCGAGGCGTTCATTCTGCCCAGTTTGGAAGAGCAGTGGGGCTTGGTGGTGAACGAGGCGATGGCGTCTGGCTTGCCGGTGATGGTTTCAAGTCACTGTAATTGCACGGTGGAACTGGTGCAGCCGCGGAATGGGTTCACGTTTGATCCGAAGGATTCGGAGGCGTTGGTGAACGTGATGGAGCAATTCAGCAAGCTGACTGCCGCTGAGCGTGAAGCGATGGGGGCCGCGAGTCGGGAGATTATTTCGGGCTTCTCAACGGCGCGATTTGCGGAGAGCGTATGGGCGGCGGCTGCCGCCGCGATCGAGCACACGCCCAAGCGGGCGTCTTTGATGTCACGAATCCTTCTAAACCTCCTTGCGCGGCGCAGAAACGTCCCCGATGTCTAAGCATGACGTGCGGCAAATGAAGGCTGGCCATCACGTCATGTCGATCTCCCGCCAGGGCGGCGGCTTGAGCGAAGCCGTTCGGCACATCGCGCGATCGCTCAGCGAGCGCGACGTTGGCGTCGATGTCTTTGCGCTGCGGGACTGTGAGTCTGATCGCGATCTTGAAAATTGGCGTGGATTGAACGTGCACTTGTTTCAGACGCAGGGGCCGCGGGGATTGGGGTACGCGCGGTCGATGGCGTCGGAGATCGCGAAGGTAGATGCCGATCTGCAGCATTGTCATGGGCTATGGCTGTACGCATCGCTGGCGGTATTGCGATGGCACAAGCGAACGGGCAAACCGTATCTGATTTCGCCGCATGGGATGCTGGAATCCCGCGTGGAACTCCAGAAATCACGCCTGAAGAAGCGAATCGCGCTGGCGTTGTACCAGAGCGCTCATCTGAAGAACGCGGCGTGCATTCACGCATTGTGCGAGCCGGAGGCGATGGACATCCGAGCGTTCGGCTTGAAGAATCCGATTGCCATCGTCCCAAACGGTGTCAATCTCCCCGACGTCTCAACGGCAAAGCCGCCGGCGCCATGGGGCGGGAAGATTGAAGCTGGCCGAAAGGTGTTGCTGTATCTGGGTCGGATTAATCCCAAGAAGGGTTTGCGGCATCTGGTGGGCGCCGTCGAGTTGATGTCGGCCGAGGGGATCTGGCCAAGCAATTGGGTCGTAGCGATCGCCGGGTGGGATCAAGACGGGCATCAGCAGGAGTTGGAGGCTCGTATCGCCGGAAAGTCGGCAACACGGAATATCGTGTTTGTGGGACCGCTTTATGGGAGTGACAAGGACGCCGCGTATCGCAATTCGGATGCGTTCATACTCCCATCTGAAAGCGAAGGGCTGCCACTGACGGTGATCGAAGCGTGGTCGTATGGCTTGCCGGTGGTGATGACGCCTGAATGCAATATCCCGCAGGGATTTGAGGGAAAAGCTGCGATACGCATGGAAGCGAATCCGGGCGACGCCGTGAGTGCGTTGAAGGCGCTGTTTTCAATGAGCGATCAGGAACGCATCGCAATCGGATCACGCGGGCTTGCTTTAGTCAAAGAGCGGTTTACGTGGTCTCGTGTGGCGGCGCAAATGCATGCGGTATACTCGTGGGTGGTAAACGGTGGCGACGCCCCGGATTCCGTCATAAGGAACTGAGTGATACAGGATCTTTCAAAATTCTCGCTGCCGGCTGGTTTCCGTGGCCGGTCGGGTTGGCAGGTGCAGGCTTGGTGGGTGGTGCAGGCGGTGGCGTTTGGGTGCTCGCCGCAGTTTATGTACGGCTGGCGACGATTCGTCGCGCGCTGCTTCGGTGCCAAGATCGGCAAGAACGTTTTGCTTCGGCCGTCGGTGAAGATGACGTATCCGTGGAAAGTGACGATCGGCGACCATTCCTGGATCGGGGACGAGGTGGTTCTCTACAGCCTCGGCGAGATCGAGATTGGAGCCAATGCCGTTGTGTCGCAACGGTCGTATATCTGTGCGGCCAGCCATGACTTTACAAAACCGACGTTCGACATTTATGCGAAGAAGGTGACGATTGAGGATGAGGCTTGGATCGCCACCGATGTATTTGTGGCGCCAGGCGTGACGATTGGGCAGGGCACAGTGGTCGGGGCGCGATCGAGCGTTTTTTCAGATTTGCCGGCAGGGATGGTTTGCGTGGGGTCACCGGCCCGACCGGTAAAACTACGCTTGCCCCAGACTGAATAGCTTGAATGCGGGCCGAGGTGACATCCATGTCGATAACGACCCAATCCGCTTCGCAATCCCGGGCAACATATGAGAGAGACTTGGTCGCGGTATTCATAGAAGTGCTTTTGGCGGCGATTCTGTTTTTCCTCCCCGCCGTTCTCGGAGGGGTGGAGGCATGGACCGAGACGGTGGCGTTAGCTGTCGTGTTGCTGTTGGTAGGGTTAGCGATTGTGCGGTCTCTTCGGACGGGGGGAAATCCTTGGTTAAATGCCGTGTCGGCGCCGGTCGTTGGATTTGTCGCGGTGGTGTGGATTCAGCTGCTGAATCTGACGCCCCGCATATTGGAGCGTATTTCGCCGGCCATGGCGGGCATGCGTCGGGGGTTGGCGGCTGATCTTGCAAATGGTCCCGCGATCACCGCAGGCGCTACGCTGAGCTTTTATCCACACGCCACACGACATGACTTACGGATCATCTTAATTGCGGTGGGCATCTTTTTCGTTGTCCTAGAGGTATATCGCACCCCGCGGCAGATCCGCCGTCTTTTAACGACAGTGGCCTCCATCGGGGCGGCCAGCGCGATCCTGGCCCTGCTGCAAGATTTCGCGGGAAACGGAAAGATTTACTGGGTTATCCCCTCTGCATATCAAGCAACCTGTGGCTCGTTCGTAAACTACAGCAACTTTAGCCAGTTCATGAACCTCTCGACAGGTGCGACGTTGGGTCTGCTGTTGGTGAAGTTGCAGGAATTCACGGAGGTTCACGGTGGGGAGGGGCATCGCCAAAGCGTTCGATCCCTGACGCCGGACCGATTTCGCAGTTTCGATTTTGCCGTAATAGTGGGTTTGGCCACCAGCATCGTACTAAGCTTTATGGCCGTCTGTCTTTCACTAAGCCGCGGCGGAATTCTATCTATGATTTCTGCGGCAGCATTCGCCACGGTACTGATTGCCCGCCGTCGTCTTCGTGCCCAAGGCTGGATTTTACTTGCCGTGGTCATGATCGTCTTCGGAAGCCTTCTTTACGCGGGATTCGATACGGTCTACGACCGCCTGGCCACGCTGTACAATCGAAATGATCCGACCAGCGGGCGATTCCAAACCTATAGGGATCTGCTTTTGGAGTGGCGACGGTTCCCGCTTTGGGGCACGGGCCTGGGGACACACCGTTGGATCTATCCCATGTTCGACCGTTCGCATGATCCCGCTCTTGCAGCACACGCCGATTGCGACTGGCTGCAACTATTGGAAGAAAGCGGGATTTTAGGGGTGGGGATCGTGATATGGTTCGTCGGCGTTGTCGCTTACCACTTTCTGCGTGTCGTACGGCTAGCGCGTTCGGGCGTCGGCCTGGCGGCCATCGGCCTGGGCTTCGGCTTGGTCGCCGTGATGCTCAACAGCATCACCGATTTTGGCCAGCACGTACCGGCCGTCGCGGGCCTGTCCGCGATCTCGTGCGGCATCATCGTCAACCTCTCCCGGTTACAGCGCTCCCGACGATCGAAACATGAGTCGCGTGGTTATGCCAGTTCAAGGGGAGGCACCAATGTACACACGGAAACAGACAGCGTCACACAAACCCTCGCGTCACGATGGCTCGGCCGCGGCTGGCTGGTGGCGATAACCTCTGGACTGATCTGGGCCCTAATCGGCGCTGCAAAAAGAACCGCGGCGGCGGCTGTCTGGGAACGAGCCAACGAGCAAACCGTGGCACTTCAGGCGAATCGGTGGCAGGGGAGTGATGAGCAGTACCGCGCCGTTTTGATTGAGGCATCCCGCGCTGTCGCGTTGGATGCCGACAATGTCGAGTATCGCTATGGTTTGAATGCGTTGCGCTGGTACGCAATCAGTCGCCCGACTGAGCAGTATCCCGAGGGACGAACTGAATTCTCGCCTCAGGCCCTGGGATACGCACGTCAAATCGTCGAGGACCTCCATGCCACTCGAGCATTGTGCCCAACCTTTGGATTGCCCATGCTTCTGGCCGGGCAGATTGAACTTTCCGTGCTCGACGACGCGCGGGGTAAAAATGAGATTCGGCTTGCTTACCGGGTCTATCCTAATCATCCAGACGTCGCGATGGCCAATGCGATGCTGGACGCCGAAGAAGGCAAGTGGCAGGACTCAAAGGAGAAATTCGAACACGCGCTTGATCTTAATCCGGGACTATTTACTGAGATTGCTGTTGCCTGCATAAGCCAGTTCCATAATCCCGGTTTAGCAATCACTATCGCTCGCGATCGAGATGACGTTACTGAATTGTTGCAGGTACTCCGCCGATTGGACCAAACGGCGATTCAGAAAATTCCCTCAACGGCAACCCAACGGGCCGTGGCCGATGCGATCAATGCGTTCCGAAGTCATAGTGTCTCCGACGAAGCGTTTACCGGTCAGTTGCGCGCGATGGCCGATCTATGTCTTCGCCAGGGTGACGAGCCTGCGGCCATCGGCTACTTTAAGCGAGCAGTCGCAAAAAACTATTCAGATGTGAGCGGGCACTTGGAACTGGCAAAGCTTCTAAGTAAGCACGGGCATACGATGGAAGCGGTAGACCACCTGCGCATTTGCCTGCGGCTACAGCCAGGCATGAATCAGGCAAGACAGTTGTTGGGTGATTTAAGTCTCCGCCCGGATTTCATACCCGGTGGGTGAACGTCGGTGTTCGCATTCGCTGAAAGGGAGGGCCTAACACATATAAACGATTTCCAACGAAATGATATACTTTAGCAAATGACGACGAGAGCGAGTATTAACGGCATTGAGATCCAAGACCGCGATTCAGATCTCCTGCGTGGCCTTTTTGATTCCCGACTCATTACGCTCGCGCACGCATCTGCGCTGTATTTCAACGGGAGCCGCGAGGCTGCAAAAAAACGCATTCAAAAACTCAAAAGCGCCGGCCTCCTGGGCGAACGGGTTCGCAAAGCATACGAGCCCTCAGTCCTTTTCCTCACACGACAGGGTTATTCGCTCATGAAGGACCGGGGTCTGCTTCACGGCTTCCCGGCGATCGCATGGACGAGTCTTGAAAAGCGTTTGCAGGTGTCAGACCTGACACTTCGACATGAGATGGAAGTCATGGACGTAAAGGCTGCGATGTGCGGCGCTCTTCGAGCCCGCGCCCAATTTGATGTCTCCGAGTTCAGCACATGGCCCTTGCTCTTTCAGTTCGAGGCGCGACCGGGGACGGGTGCGCAGGTGCTCGTGAAGCCGGATTCCTTCATTCGTATCCGCGAGCAAGATGGTGCCGAAGTGTTCGAACACGTCTTTTTTCTGGAGCTTGACCGAAGCACCGAGACACTCGATACGCTGTGTCGTCGAGCGCTTTGCTACCTGGATTTTTATCAACGTGGGGGACTTGCAGAACGATTCGGCGGCGAGAGATCCGAGTATAAGGATTATCCATTCCGGGTGCTTATGGTATTTTCAACGGCCGAGCGTCGGAACAACGTCGCTGAACGCTTACTCGTGCAACAACCTCCAATATTTACTCAGGTATGGCTTTCAACCTTGAAAGACGTGCTTGAAGCGCCATTGGGACCGGTCTGGATTCGCCCACGTGATTACTGCGATGCGACAGACGGAACGCAATTCAACATCGGGCGGGTTATCTCTCGTAGTGTCTATCGTCGCCAAGAGGCCCGTGAACGATTTATCGACTCAGTCGCGACGAAACATCAGCTGTTCGATTCGTGCCTGTAAACGCATAGAAACCGGCCACAATGGCTTACTCCATTGACAAGAGTACACATAGCGGGCCGAACTACAGCCGTCTCAGTTCTGTTACCTACCCCAACGGCCGCCTACTCGATTACATTTATAACAGCGGGCTCGACTCCGACATCAGCCGGGTCAGCCAGCTCAATGACGATGCGGGCACGGGGGCGGGAAGCGTGGAAGCCTACACCTACCTGGGCCTGGATACGATCGTGCAGCGCCTAGACGGCAACGGGATTGAACTGACGTACATCAAGCAAAGCGGTGAATCCAACGGGGATGCAGGAGACCAGTACATTGGCCTGGATCGCTTCGGGCGCGTTGTGGACCAGCGTTGGATACCCTCCGGTTCCCCGACCGCCCCCACCGACCGCTTCCAGTACGGCTACGACCGCGACGGCAACGTTCTTTACAAGAACAACTTGGTCAAGAGCAGCTTCTCCGAGTTGTACCACGCCAACAGCAGCGCTTCGGGTGACAACAACACCGCCTACGACAACTTGAACCGAATCACAGGATTCCGCCGGGGCACACTCAGTTCCAGTGCCAACAACAGTGGCGGTCTGGACACGGTTTCCACGCTGAACTCCAACAGCAAGTCCAGCCAGAGCTTCACGCTGGATGCGGTGGGGAACCAGACCAGCGTAACCACCGACGGCACCGCCCAGACCAACACCGTCAACAGCCAGAACCAGGAGACCGCGGCGGGAGCGAATAATCTTGCTTTCGACAACAATGGCAACACCACCACCGACGATCAGGGACACACCCTTGTTTACGATGCGTGGAACCGGCTGGTGCAGGTGAAGAACGGCGGCACGACACTGGTCACCTACGCGTATGACGCCCTGGGCAACCGGATCAGTCGAACAGCCAGTGGCACCACCACTGATCTGTACAACTCGGCAGCGGGTCAGGTGCTGGAGGAGCGGCAGGGCAGCGCCGTGACCAACCAGTATGTCTGGAGCTTAGCGTATGTAAATGCATTGATTCTGCGGGACGACAACAGCACCGGTGGCTCGTACGGCAAGAGCAGCTCGGGACTCGGCCGCCGCCTGTACGTCCAGCAGGATGCCAACTTCAACGTCACCACCCTGACCGACACCTCCGGTGTCGTCAAGCAGCGGTTCGACTACACGCCCTACGGCGTGATGACCGTCATCGACGGAACCACCAACTGGTCGACCACCACTGACAGCTACTCTTGGGTCTACACGTTCCAGGGCGGGAGAGTAGACGCCACCGTGGGGATGAGTCATTTTGGGAAGAGGGAGTATAGCTCGAGCTTGGGGAGGTGGACGGAGCAGGATCCGGCTTCTTACATAAATGGTGCAAATCTCTATCAATTTGGATTATCTGCGCCGGTGTTGTATGCCGACCCCTCCGGTGAGACAGCCGACCCAGCGACACAACCAACGACCTTGCCGGCTCCAGATACCATTGACTTAGGTATATCAGTCGATTCTTCGGTCTACGGTGGTGGCGCAACGATTGTTCCTGCCATGCTAGGAGTTCTCGATAGGGCATGCCAGTATTGTACCGACCATTATGGTACACGCAGAATACATATAGCGCCGCATCGCTCACCAAATGTTCTCACAGCGCCCGAAGAGTACAATAGAACGAATTCTCCAGATATTCTAGATACTCTCGATGATGTAGAAGGAGGAGCCAAGATCATAATAACAAGCAAACCTGTAATGAGTGACGGGGACGCAAAAGGTGGTATTGCATTTGGTAAGCCCGGCGGCGGCTCTCACGGGGCAGTTATTACTTGGCCCGGTGGCGCTGCTGTACTCCCCCATGAGCTTGGTCATATAGCCGGATATGATGGAGGCTTCCCGCAGGGTCACGCAAAGCCAGGATCAATGGTGGGGGATAAGCCCAACCTGATGTGTGCTAGTGGCGGCGACAATCCTGACGAGCAATGGTGCAAAAAACTCGCGCAACTAGCTTTCCAGCAATGGTTTAAGAAATATTCTAATAAGTAGGCTCCACTGGATATATGTACAAGATCGTACGATTGACGTTAGTATTGCTAGCCATTCTTGGGGCGACCGCATCCGCATTTCAGTGGATTCGAAGTGTGTCGATTCAGGATGACTGGCAATTCAAATCGGAGGCTGGTCGCGGCGACGGAGCTGATTATGAGCAGATTCGAAGAGAGATTGTCATTAGCACATTTCGGGGTAGCCTTGAGGTCAGGCTTCTCCAATTTGATATCGACCCTTCAAGAGTAGTTACCAACAAATGGACTATTTCTCGCGAATATGATCATTCTCGCAAACGCGCAACCAGAAGTGTTGCAGCCTTCGGACGTTTCAAATACAAGAATGCAAGGTACAATGATGGATCAAATCACATGCACGGAACGGTCCTTGAAATCCCGCTGTATTTACCAATAGTAGCGTCGATTATGATTGGCCTGTTAGCTCACCGTCGACGCATTCTTAGGTGGGTCCCGCATCCATTAGCGGGAACATGTAGTGGGTGTGGGTACGATTTGCGCGCGAGTGCGGGCAGATGTCCCGAATGCGGGAGGCTTATAGGTAATAATTCGGATTCACCGTGACCAATGCGTGCCGGTTCGGCTGAAATCATCGTCCACCTGTTAAGGCGCTGCTAACGTGACATCCATCGATTCGACAAAGAAGACTCGCGGCGACGACAGTGGTGAGCCAGGTTCAGGAGGCTTACAATAACTTCGGCCAGCTCACCACGCAGTACCAGGAGCACTCGGGTTCCGTGAACACCGGCTCATCACTCAAGATCCAGTACAGCTACGCCAGTGGAACGAACTACAGTCGCCGAAGCAGCATGACGTACCCCAACGGACGGGTGCTGGACTATGTGTACAACTCAGGGTTGGATTCGGACATCAGCCGGGTGAGCCAGTTGAGCGACGACGCGGGAACGGGAGCCGGGAGCGTCGAAGCCTACACGTACCTGGGCCTGTCCACGATCGTGCAACGCGCCGATGGCAACGGGATCGAACTGACGTACATCAAGCAGTCAGGTGAATCCAACGGGGATGCCGGCGATCAATACATCGGGCTGGACCGATTCGGCCGCGTGGTGGATCAGCGCTGGATCCCGGCTTCCAGCCCAACCGCCCCCACCGACCGCTTCCAGTACGGCTACGACCGGGCCGAGCGAAGAAAACGGGACATTCCTAATTATGGCAAGAACCAGTAAAAGTGGACGTTGCAAACGTGACATCCACCTATTTGACCGAACCGACGTATAATTGTTTACCGTTCCGCTGGATGAATGGTGGTTGGTGAGTTAAGAAATGAAACAAGACCGCGGCTTATTCTCGAAGTGAAAGGAGAACACATCGAACGCGACAAAGATATTCGTGAACAAACTCGCGGCGATGAAAGTAGTTGCGGCAATCGCGCCGGCCACAGTCCAGGTTTACGCGTGACGATCCACATCGAGCCCGAGCCGCCGGAGCGCCACGATCAGCAGCCCATCGAATGGGAATGGCATCCGGTCGTGGCTGGCAAGCCGGATTACGATCCCTACGGCCTTCTGCCGGAGTCGCACCGCATTTTCATTGAATCCACGAAAGACGACTATCGATGGGAAGCTGATATTAAAGCGCGCCGATCCGACAGTGAAGGGCTCGTGTGCTTCGGCGTTCGGGACTTCTGTCCGACGTTGGGCCGGTGGCTGGACCATGATCAGGCCGGGTACGTGGAAGGCGCGATCCTGTACCCAATGCCACAAGATAATATGGCAGCACCACCGCCAACAGCAGCGTCGCCGGCGGGGTCAACCCGTACCTGTCCGACACCTACCTGAAACAGGGCGATACGGGCACCGCGATCCACCAGGAAAACGAGACGTACTTCGCGTTCGCGGCCAATAGCGTGACGATCTAGCCGGTTGCCACCGACAGTTTTCGCGAACTGACAGTTGGTGCGCCGGGAGAACTGGTTATCATATTGTCGTTCGCCCGACTGGTCCGGCACCTGCCAGTCTCAAACCGGATGACAAAACATGTCCGACCCGAATGACATCACCGATGCCGCCGATCCCCGAAGATCACCCACTCCGTCGAGGCGAACCTTGCTATGGTTATTGCCCGCCGGGCTCTTCGCCGGCTGGTGCAGAATTCTCCACCGTCCAACTAACCCTCCCTCCCCCGCCGCAGCGGCGCCGTCCATGAATGTCCAGGATTCGCTCTCGAACGGTTACGCTTATTCTAATGTTGATTGGGATGAACCGTCGCGTATCGGCGAGCTGCCTCCCGAATGTTTCATCCACACGAGGGCGTATTACGACAATGACGGGGTTGTGCTATTTCAACATGATGTTAGGGGCGCGGCGGATGTAACGCTCTGATACGAAACCGAACCTGTTGAGGTATACGAAGCATCGAAACACTGGCTGGTTTTGAAGCGCCCGGTGACAGAAAGAAAGTAGAAAAAAGAGCGACCATTGCGGTCGCTCATGTATTACAACGTTTCTCCTTCCGTTGAGGTTATTCGAACAATTCACAGAGCCGGTCCTTCGTGCAGTCGGTGGGTTTCTGATCCTGCGGAAGCTCGATCCATCGACAGAAGCGGTATGGCGCCAGACGTTTCAAGACTTCTTCGGCGCAGTACCGCCCCACCTTATTCCCATCCGTGAAAACCCATACCCGGCCCCTACGTGGCACCATGCCAACGATGAGGGCCGCTTGCTCGGGGCTGCAGGTTGAACCCATGAGTGCGGCAACATGTTTGAAGCCATGCTGCCACA
>DAIRGS010000182.1:0-9556 GCA_036794395.1 Tepidisphaeraceae bacterium
TTTTCAGGTCAGATTGGCTCGGCAGGAGCCTCGCACTCCCGAAATGAGTCGCGGGCCTAGGAACATGCGATCGCCCTGTCCCTTCTCCACGTTTCGCTCACCAACTTCTTTCACTTTGCATCTTTATTCCGTACCTTGCCCACAATGTCAGCCAAGATCATAGATGGCGCCGCCCTCGCCGCCGCGATTCGCGCGGAAGTGACCGAACGTGTCGGGCGTTTGAGCGAAAAGGGCCGGCTTGTTTCGCTCACCGCGATCCTTGTCGGGTCGACGCCCGCGGGGGAGCTTTACGCCGAGCGCCAGCGGCAGGCGTGCCAGGCCGTTGGCATCAACTACGAGCTGCGCACACTGTCGGCCCATATCGACGCAAAAACGCTCACCCAGACCATTCACCTTCTCAACCACGACACATCCGTCAGCGGCATCATGCTCCATCTCCCATTGCCTGCGCATCTTGATCCCACCGCGATGCAATACGAGATCGACCCCGTGAAAGACGTTGAAGGCGTGAACCCCGCGAACATTGGATATGTGGTGTACGGCCACACGTTAATCGCCCCGTGTACCGCGCTGGCGGTCATCGAATTGATTAAATCCACGGGCGTGCCCCTTCGCGGGGCCGAAGCTGTCGTGGTGGGAGCCAGCGAGATTGCCGGCAAACCGATCTCGCTTCTCCTGACCGAGCAAATGGCAACGGTCACACTGTGTCACATCGCAACCAAAGATCTTGCTCAGCATACGCGCCGGGCCGAAGTGCTGGTTGTGGCGGTGGGCAAGCCGGGTTTGGTTACGGGGGATGACGTAAGGGAAGGCGCGGTTGTCATCGACGTGGGGATCAATCGTGTCGCCGGTCCGGACGGCGTAAAGAAAACGGTAGGAGATGTCGCGTTCGATTCGGCCAAAGAAAAAGCCGGGTGGATCACCCCCGTACCGGGCGGCGTTGGCCCGATGACTGTTGCCATGCTCATGAAAAACACACTCCGCAGCGCCGAACTGACAATGGGCAATCTACGCCCTGCATAACGCTTCGAATTACGCTTGCGGTGCGGAGACCTTTTTGCGGGCCGTGATCTGAAGGTGCCCGGCAGCCGCTGCATTTGCCGGATCCTTGGAAAGTTCCTGCTCGATCCGAAGTAGCCGTTCTTCGGCATCGGGGTGCGTAAAAAGAATCTTATTCTTTCGTACCGGCACCAGCGTTTTGCCCGCGATGTTCACCACCTCAAAGCCCGCCAGTTCAAAAAGCTTCCGCAGCGATCCGGGTGTGAACATTTTCAGTTCAAACTGTTCCCGCTCGTCGGCGGTCAGCCAATGGGTCCGCGACGATTGAACGAACCGCTCCAGCTCATCAAGATTTCCCCGTTCTATGAAATGATCCAGGGCGGCCAGTTTGTTATCAGCCGTGGCAACGACTACGCCGTTTGCCTTGGTGATTCGGTGCATCTCGCGCGCCGCACGCTGCGGGTCCGAGCAGATCGACAGCGGATCCCCCATCGCCAGAACCAGCTCGAATGTGTCTGAAGGCACCTCAGGCATTTCAACGATGTCAGCCACAACGAGCGTTGCCTTCTGAGCCTTGTTTCCCATTTTCGCAACCTTGGCGCGCGTCTGCTCGATCATGGAAGCCGCGTGATCGACAAACGTCGTGGGAAACCCGCTCTTGAGCAGCTTCAACCCCCATTTCCCGGTGCCGCAACCCAGGTCGGCACAGTGCGCAATCGCGTTCACTGGCAGCGAAGGCTTGATCAGCCGCCACGTCAGCTCATCATGAAAATGCCAGTATGGATCGTCGTAAATCGAGTCGTATTGACGCGCCACACGATCGTGGTATCGACGCGAGGGATCATGGCGATTTCGGGGGGAAGGGCGGGGCATACGGGTATGGTACTGACCCATTACCCCGCGAACAGCCGAGTTGAGCGGTTGGAAGTGTCTACTGTAGCCGAGTCCAAGGGGAGTCCGCCCCACGGAACACAACTACTCACTCTTTCCCGCGCGCGAACTTCGCAAATATCTCCCCCCGTTCTTCAAAGTTCACAAACTGATCGAGACTCGAGCAACCGGGGCTGAGCAGCACGATGTCGCCGGGCGATGCGTTTTGTTTTGCGAGCTTCACGGCGGTTTCGAGGCACCCGCATTCGTACACGGCTGCTGAGCTTTGGCTGCCGGATTGGGACATGGTTTCCGCCAGCGACTTGCCCATCGCGCCGATGCAGAAGACGGCTTTGGCCCGCCCAATCAGGGCGTTGCACATTGGGGTCATGCCCAGGCCCTTGTCTTTGCCACCGACAATCTGGAGGACGCGTTTGGCGGGGAATGAATCCAGCGCGGCGATAGCCGCCTCAGGAATCGTGGCGATCGAGTCATTGAAGTAGCGCACGCCGTTGGCTTCGTGAACCAGTTGAAGGCGGTGGGGGAGGGCGACGAATTCTCGCAGTGCCTCTTCGGCGTCATCCCGGCCGATCCCCAGCTCATAAGCCGCCGCGAACGCGGCCTGAGCGTTTGACTGGTTATGTCGCCCCGGCATCCCCACTTCGAGGGGCCGGCGGTCTTGGATGCCGAATCGAACGACCCGGGCGGGCGTCAGGCCGGCCAGCGACATCGAGCCGGGGTCTTCGTCGTTCAAAATGGCGATATCGTCGGCGCGTTGAAATCGTAAAATGTTTGACTTTGCTTCAACATAAGCATCCATCGATCCGTGCCAGTCGAGGTGATCGGCGGCGATCATGGTTACCACCGCCAAATGGGGCGACCATCTGATTGTCGCCAGGTCGTGCAGCATGAAGCTCGACAGTTCCAGCACGACCAGATCGGCCGGTTGAATCTCTTTCAAGTCCGGCAGCAGCGAGTGTCCGATATTCCCGCCGACCCAGGTCTTGAATCGACGCCGTAGAATCTGGCCCAACATGGCCGTGGCTGTCGATTTCCCCTTGGTGCCGGTCACACCGACAATCGATGCCGGGCAACGTTCGATGAACAGCCGGATTTCGGTCGTGACTTCGACACTGGCTTTGCGTGCCGCTTGAAGAAATGGATTGGTGGGTGGAATTGCGGGAGAAGCGACAACCAGATCGACGCCGGTAAAGTCTTCAAGCCGATGCTCGCCCAGCCGGTATTCGATCGGAAGCCCGCTCAGTTGTTCAATTGAGCCGGCAAGTTTTTCCGGGGCAGCCTGATCGGTGACAAGGACTTTGCATCCCTGCTCGACAAGCCACCGCGCCGCCGCGATCTGACCGCCAAACCGGCCAAGCCCCGCAACTGTCACTCGCTTTTCGCGAAGCTCGTACACGACATGACTCGAATCGATTGTCACCCCTCACAGCATCGGTCGAAACACCCGAAATATTGAACCACGAGCTAACTTAAAACGCCAAGGGCACGCGCGATTACCCGGCCCGCCCGTTATTTCGCCAATGCCACCGATTGAACCGGGGAGGCGTCCATCACCACTTCGCCAGCCGACCCGGCCTGCAAAATCGGATGCACCGCCGTTACCCGGGCGTTATCGTCGGCAAGATAAATCAGCCCATCGCCGGCGGTGCTCGCGGCAAACGCGCTAAAATCTTTTCGCCTTGAACGGAATCGCTCCTCACCCGTGGCCTTGTCCAACGCGAGGATGCGTTTTTCCGCATTGGCAATGTAAACGTATGAGCCGTCCTCGGCGAGGAACTGCCTGGCCTGGGGGGCCAGCCATCGCGGAGATCGGCTGGCATTGTTTGCGTCCGGCCCTGGATTCTTATCAATAGCAGCCAGCCCGCGACCTTCGATGTACTGATAAACGGCGTCTTTGGTCAGGGCAGGAGGCGTACGTAGGGCCGCGCCGGCGAAGAACTGCCACTTCACTTTTCCAAGCTTCTCATTCAGGCAATAGAGCTTGCTGTCGGTCGATGCGACATACAGCCCGGTCGAATCGAGCATCAGGTTGGCCACAACGCCGCCATAGGTTCCGAAGACGCCTTCGGGCAAAGACCAGACCGGCTGGCGGTCCTCCATCGTCACCGCCGTCACCGAGCCCTTTTCCGAGGCGATGAAGACGGTGTCTTTACTCAGCGCGGGTGCTGCAGACACGAATGACCCCGGCGTCATGAGCGTCCAGATTTCCGGCACATAGGCGCGCGTCATGTCGGCCGCCACCGCCCGTCCGCTGGCGCGGAAGTCAGCGCCGAAGTAAACCATCTTCCCCGTTCCCACCGCGTCGCTGCGGATTGGGAATTTCAGGTCCTGGGAGAAGGGCTTGTCCGATTCATCAGTCGGCCGCAGCGGATGCGGAATATGCCGGCCGCCCACCTCAAATACATCCAGGTGCGTGGTGGTCGGATAGACGATCCGGTCTTTTAAGACCACCGGCGCATGCAATCCATTGACGCCATCGGCCGGCCGATCGACCTGCATCAGCCGTCCGCTGGTTCGGTCGATCACCGCGGACGAACCGTCCTGGCGATATGCGAACACGAACTTATCCACCAGGTGAATGGCGGTTATCGGATTGGCCCTCCCGTCGGCAAGATCGGTTGCCCATTGGCGGGCAAACGAACGGGCGCCCAGCGCCTCGGTCTGCGGGGGAGGAACGGATTTGGTAGTGCAGCCCACGGCAACGGACGTGACGACTGCCAACATCAGCATCAACAGGTGCTTGCTCACGGATGGCTCCACGGTTGAGGAGGCCGGAAGATATCAGCCGCTCCGCCAGACCGTCAAACACAACGCCTCACCGTCACAGGTTTAGTTCTGACAAATCGGACGCGGTCAGGCGTCATGACCCACAACAACATGCAATTGCCCTGTAATGCGCAGTTAGGGGCGGCCAGTTGATTTGCTTGACACTTTTTTGGCCACGCCGTACGTTTAGACGGTTATTGTTGTTGCGCACGCTAAAGCGGGCCGCCGACGTCCGGGGTTCTTGCTCGGGGAAGCGGAGTTCGTTTCGCATCGGCGTGCTGGATCGCTCCTATCCCTTGAGGAACGTTGGCCATGGCTGAAACCATACCGCCGCTCTCCGTCGTCCGGCAAAAGGATATTCGAATTGTCGAGTTCACCAACAATCGGATCCTCGACGAGGCCAACATTGCCGAAATCGGCAATACCCTTTCAGTCTTGATCGATGAGCAGGAACATCCCAAGCTTCTGCTTGATTTTGCAAATGTCGATCATCTGAGCAGCGCCGCCCTTGGCGAATTGATCAAGGCCAATAACCGTCTCCGCGAACGCGGCGGGCAATTGCGATTGACCAACATCAAGCCGCAGATCCTCGAAGTGTTTGTCATTACGAAACTGAACAAGCTATTCCGCATTCTTCCTACCAGGGCGGAGGCCCTGGCCAGTTTCACCTAGGCGCGTTCGCTTCCGCACGGCGTGTGCGGAAACGTGTGGCGCGCGTGACAGGCCAAAAGCCTGGCTAACGGGTCGGTGGCGTGCCTGACGCTCAACGCGGCATTTTGCAGGATCGTGAGGATGGCCGTCGCCGGCTCGAACCTTCACGGAGATTCAGACTCACCCGCCCCCGGTGGCCGGGGCGGTGCCAATGGCCGCCGAGGCGCTGGCGGGCCGTTGGTCTTTGTCATCAACTCCAACCTCGCCGAAGGTCGCGACGTTCAACGGCAAATCCTTGAAAAAGTTCAAACCTGCGGGTTTCGCGGCACCAACTTTTTCGCAGTCAACCTTGCCCTCGAAGAAGCCCTGGTTAATGCAATCAAGCACGGCAACCGGCTCGATCCGAATAAGAAGGTGAAGGTCCACGCCAAGATCACCCCGAAAAAAGCCGAGATCATGATCGAAGACGAAGGCCCCGGCTTCGATCGATCCTCGGTTCCCGATCCAACCGTCGCAGAGAATCTTGAAAAATGCAGCGGTCGCGGCATTCTCTTGATCGAAGCCTACATGACCCAGGTCAGTTGGGATCGGGGCGGCCGCCGCCTGCGCATGGTCAAGATCAACAAACCCGATCCGTCGTCCGGCGAGCCTTGATGGCATCGCACATCGGCACCCCTGCCAAGTTTCCGTCATGATCATCCCGCTCCGTACCGACAGCCGGCTGCATTCAACGCCCTACATGAATTGGGCGCTGATTGCCGCCAATGTCCTGGCGTTTGTTTTTGTGCAGCATTTTTCCACGGCAGGGGGGCATTGGGGCTTTGATTTTCGTGTTGTCAACAGGCGGCTGACGACCGCTTTGGAATTGTCGCCCGACGTGCCCGACGTCAAAACCTTCATCACCTACGCGTTCATGCATGGCGGCTTCATGCACCTGCTGGGCAACATGCTGTTCCTCTACATCTTCGGGAACAACGTAAACGACAAAATGGGACACGCTGGGTATCTCGCGTTTTACCTCTCCGGCGCAGTCTTATCCGGCATCGCATTCATTCTGATGGAAAGCCACCATCAGGGCGTGATTGGCGCTAGCGGGGCAGTGGCTTCCGTGACCGGTGCATATCTGGTTTTGTTCCCGCGATCCAACGTCACGATCGTTTACTTCTGGTATTTCTTTGGAAAATATGAGCTTCCCAGCCTGTGGTTCATCCTCTTTTTTTTCATAAAAGACATCGTTCTCAACTCATTCAATTTTGGCCCGGCCGAAAACGTCGCGCATGCCGCCCACATTGGTGGAACGATTTTCGGATTCACCCTCTGCGTTATCCTGCTGGCGCTTCGGCTGCTTCCGCGCGATCAATTCGATCTGGTCGCAGTCATCAAGCAGTGGAATCGTCGCCGGCAATACCGTGATATGGTTCGAGGGGGCTATAACCCTTTCGATTCCACCCCGCGCCAGCGCCCCGGCCAGCCGCCCCCTCCGCCGGACCCGCGCCAGGAGCACATCATGAATGTGCGCGGCGCTATTCTCGATGCAATCGCCCGCCACGACATCCCCACCGCCGCGGAACTGTATCTCCAGCTCATCGCGGCCGATCCCCAGCAAGTGCTGCCCAAACAGGCGCAACTCGATGTCGCTAACCAATTGGCCGGTGAAAATCGCTACACCGAAGCCGCCCAAGCCTACGAGACGCTGCTCCGCGTCTATCCCAAGACCGAGCAGATCGAACAACTCGAGCTGATGCTCGGCCTGATTTATTCCCGCTACCTGAGCCAATACGACCGTTCGATGCATTTTCTTCAGCGCGCCCTGCTGCGCCTCCACGAAGAAAGTGCCCTCACGCTGGCCCGCGATGAAATCAAACGCATCCAGCCATTCCTGACACCCCGCCCTGTCTAATCGCCCCTTTGCTTAAGCTTGGGGTGAGGTGACTCTTTTTTTCACGTAAGGCCCGTGCCCGCGTGATATACTTCCCCGGATTCGGGCCAAGTGTCGCGAACACTCATATGATGGAAGGCGGCCAAAAATCAGAGGACACGGCTCCTGCCCCTGAAAAGACCCTGGTGGCCGCTGTCGGGGCACGCTGCCTTCGGTGTGGACACGATCTTGCCCGGATGCCGGAAGCCGCCCGATATTGCCCGCGTTGCGGTCTGGATACGCTCACCTCGCCGCCGGCATCGGTCGTCGCCCACGTCGCCGGGGGTCCACAAGGCCATCCAGACGTGCTGGGTGGCTGGAATCACCTGTCTAACCTATCCGAGTCCGCCGCGGAGCCGACGGATCTACCCGAACCCATCAATCCAACAGCCTCTTCCTTAATGGTCAGGGGCTATGGCAACGCCCTCTACCGGCTCGGTCGTCGATATGAGATCGGATCCGGGTCGTTTCCCAATCTCCGAGAGGCGATGCGCTGCTACACCAAATCCGCCCGCCTGGGAAACCTCTGGGCGCTGGGCCGCCTGGCATCGCAGTTGTTCTCGTCCCAGGAGCATTCAACAAAGGTGGATGGGGCCAGCAACACGTCTCCGCATGGTGCTGAGCAGTGTCGGCACGACAATTGCAAGCCGATCTGATCGCTATGGCTTCCAACAATTCACTTGGTGCTAAATCCGACCAGCCAAACAAAGTCGGTCCCGATTCATCCTGGTTTAAGCTGTTGAAACAAACGTCGACAGAATGGTCCGACGATGATGCTCCCACTTGGGCCGCGGCGGTTGCTTGCTACACGCTTTTGGCTTTGGCTCCGCTGCTGATCATTGCAATCCGCTTTCTCAGCATTTTTCTGAACAATCACGTTGCGCCGGAGCAGATACAGGCACAAGCCAAAGCGTGGATGGGCCCGACGGCGGGCGATGCGATCACCGAAATCGTGAACAAGGCCAGCCAGCCCGGCACGGGTAAGCTCGCCACCGTCATCAGCATTGTTCTCGCGGTCGTGAGTGTCGGAGGCATTTTCGCCGAGCTTCAACAGGCGATGAACCGAATCTGGAAGCTCAAGGTCAAGCCCGGCGGGGCCTTGATGGCATGGGTTCGAGCCCGGCTGCTGTCCGTCGTCGTCGTGATTGTCTCCGCGCTGCTCGTGCTCGCCAGTGTCGTGGCCACCGCGTGGATCGGAAAAATAACTGAATCCCTGGGCATCAAATGGAAATACCTGAGCGTGGGAATTGATGTGATTGCTTCAGTTGTCGTGGTGACGCTGCTTTTTGCGCTGCTCTACAGAACGCTCCCAGACGCTCACATCGAATGGCGCACAACCTGGGTAGGCGCCTTCCTCAGCGGTTTGCTATTCGTGGCCGGCAAGTATGGCCTGGCTCTTTATTTCAAATATGCCGCCCCCGCATCCGCCTTCGGCGCGATGGGATCCCTGGCCGCTGTGCTCATCTGGATTTACTACTCGTGCATGATCGTTTTCTTCGGGGCGGAGTTCACACAGGTCTTCGCCAAGGCGCGGGGCCATGGAGTACACCCCTCCGCCCACGCCCAAACGCTCTCGGAATTCAACGAAACCGAATCTGCAACCCCGAGCAAGTTGCCTCCTTTGGAGAAGCCGCAGAGGCCTGCGAAGGAAAAGCCCGACACCGCGGCCCGTTCACCAAAGCCCTTTGCTCCCGTTTGGGCGGGTTCAACCCCGCATCCTGCTGGCACCTCGTGGGTACCGGCTGTCACTGCAATCACCGGAGCGGTGTTGGGTGGGCTATCGATCTACAAACTCCAAAGTTCACGCGCCCCCATCGCCCGCGACCTCGCCGCCGCCAAACTCAACGCCCGCTTGCGGCGAGTTGAACACTCGATGGAAAACGTTTCGGATAACTTCAGTGACTACCTTCATGATGCGGGAGTGAACGCACGAATCCAGCTCGTCCAGCGCCGAATCCGCCAGGCAAAACAAATGTCCGATCGCGTCAAAGGCCCGTCTCGTGGTGCAAATACCTGGCTGTCGCGCGTTGCAAATGCAATTCGCCATGCTGTTTGAAACAGCGTTCTGCGGCGAATTGGAGGCTCTAAATGACCGTGCGCGATGATTCACCGCGGTGTCGCGACTTCGGCTCGCCATTAAACCCCGACCCCTTGTCCGACTTCTTCAGTTGATGTCCCCTGGCTCAATTATCTCCGAGACAAATCAATGTAACGATGCGTTGTTTGAATTGTATCTTCATCCGCCCGCTAGTGTTTCGTCCATGACCCCCATTTCGCCGCGACTCGAAGAGGAGCGCTTTTTCTTTCAGCGTGCGAAAAATCGCTCCTCTT
>DAIRGS010000182.1:9566-13957 GCA_036794395.1 Tepidisphaeraceae bacterium
TCTTCGAGTCGCGGCGAAACGGGGGATAAATCGGACATCGAAGATCGTGAAAGCAGTGCCTCGCACACATTTTGCATTGGACGGGCCATCTGTGACAGCCCAGGGCTGGAGGTCTGCCGTTCCTTGTGCGTTCGGCGGCGATGCTGCAACCAGCCGGTTGTTTCTTTTTGACCCGGCGTTGTATGTGGGTTGGAAGGAAATGGTATGACCCGATCAACGCTACGCGTTGCGGGGCGGTGCGACGATCAGGTGGGGCATGACGCGAGCATCATCGACGGGACGGTAAACAGTCGTGCTCGACTCAAATCGACAAAACGCCAGTGTCCCCCTTCTCCATTCAAAGTTATGCGTACTGAGCCGTCAGTCATTTTCTGGATGTATGGGGCCCAGTCCCAGCCAGTGACGAGAATTGCTTTCCCAATATTTAATAATCGCGCCATCGGATATCGGCGGGATCAAGATTCGTAATTGCATATCTGGGAGCCTCGTTACGATCACGCTGTCACCAAGTGTACCTGACACGAGGAACTGCGCGATTCGGCCGCTAGCGAAGCGCTCTTCCCAATGTAAGTCGTCGACTCTCCTCCAGCTTCGGCGTGACGGATCGGATGGAATGCGATAGTCAAACCAGAATCTCGACATTTCCGGGGTCACAGTGATCGGCGAAATGGGAAAGCGCTTTTGCCCGGTATCGGCGGTCGCGCGCGCCGCGCCTGCGGTCGGAATTGGGGAAACGTCGGGAATGAATTCCGCCAACAAACGCACCCGGTCGACATAGACCATTCGGCGATCGGGCGTCTCAAAAGCAATGGGATCGATTTCGGCGCGCGTGAATGTCACATATCCGCTCAAGTTTTGATTGGGCCGGGCCGAGGCGAGCATCTGCTCGGACGCGAGCAGGTAAAGCTCGGCGGCGGGTTGCGCGGGTTGTGACGCGTCACCAGAATGCGTCGGCATGAACGTCGCTGGATAGGGTAATTGAAACTTGACCAAAATGACTTTCCCGACAGGGGCCGCGTCAAAAATCGAGCCATTGTTTTCAGGCGAGGGTTCAGAAACGATCCAGACTGACGCCGCTTCCAGGCGGAAACGATGACTCAATACCTTGTCGAAGGTTGCATCGATCGGTCCACCGGCCAATTCTCCGGAGCCGAATGCGATATTGACGTCGTGAGCGAACCCGGAGATTGCCGTCCCTACGTTCGTATCTGCTTCGACTGTGGATCCAGGTAGGTGGAATGCTTTCGAGTATTCGATCGTTGCCCAGTCGAGCGTGCTCTTCGCCGCGATCACATCCGGGAATTCGTTGACGACGGCAATCCTTGTCGTTTTCAATTGCGCGTTTATCTCGTCTAATTCTCGATTCAAGGGCCGCAGTGCCGACAGGTCGCGTTTCGAGGCTGCATTAATTGCGGCGTAGCGCTCGTTGAGCATATGCAGCCTTATTTCAAGAGTGGACACCCGTGGATCACGCTCGATGTCATCAAGGTGGGCGGCGATCGCGTTAGAAACTTGTCGTTTGGCCGCGTCACGCCTATTTCTTATCTGTGCGAGTGAAGGCAAGGCGGGGCGCGTTGCAGGGGATGTGAGTGAGGGTTTGCTGACAGCGTTGCTCACATCGACGAACGGGTTTGGTCCGCTCAACTTTATATTGTCGCAAAGCAGCTCGCCCGACCCCAGATGACCCAGGTGGATCATAATGGGATGTCCAACATATGCGGCATTGGCAGGGACGACATGCTTCAAAGTGACGGGGTGCCACATTCCGTCGGTGGCGCCCCAGCCATTAGCCGACGCAATCGGGTGGCTGTCAGTTCCGTCGCAAAGCGAAATTGAAATCAACGAACGCGTCAAAGTATGAGTGATGCGCCCTGGAACACCAATTTCGACCGTTAATTCGTATGGACCCGGCATGAAGTGCGTTTGAAGTGTCTGAATAACCGTGCCATGTTGCTTGGAAGGCGTCTCGGCATTCAACTGCAATGCGAAGTCGCCGTGCTGTGCTGATGAAAGATTCGTATTGGCCTGAATCAAGGGTCTTATCCCGGCGGCCTGGGCGGCAACTGTCCAACCTGTAACCCCTTGCGGTCCAAGCCGAGCTTCAAAGTCAGCGTTCTGAATCATGTCCGTGAGATTAATGGACTGTTTCACTGCATCAGCAGGGTGGTCAACCGAGCTCAAACGAACGATCGGAGCAATCGACTCGAAGACGAACTTAGGCGAGGGATCGGTCGATGGAATCACGGGTTGAGTGGTGTTATCAATTATGGGAGGGTTGGCACGGCGAGATTCTTCGGCGGAGGTTTTGGCCAACCGAAGTGACTCATTGGGCCGGGTCACGGGCTCCCTCGATCGCGCGTTGCCGATTGATTGGTCGGACGAAGGAGCGCTGGTCGGAGCTGATTTTGTGCCACTGGAGGCGGAAACGTCGGGCGGGTTAAGATGTGGCGACTGGCGTGCGATTGGAGCAATGAAGTGTCTGTTTTGGAATGCAAAGATCGCGGCGATTATACTCGCAATTAGGGTCACCGATATCGCAGCAGCGTAGAGCTGACCACGCGATACTCGAACTAACCGAGGCGAATCAATTGAAGTGTCGTCGGGCGGCGCTGAGATATCCGGTAGAACCTGGCCAAGTTCTGCGGCGGGTTTGGGAGGTTTGGGATCTGCAATTATCGTTTTCGCAATGGGCAATAACGGTGAAATCGCCGCAGTATTCTGCGTGAACAACCTGCGAACCAAATAACGAAGCCTCCAAATGGATGGGGTCGGAAGCTGGGATGGGGCAAGCGAGGTAACACGCGCCCGCACTTCATTCAGTCCTGGCCGATTTACTGGGTCTGGATTGAGTAAGTCGTCGCAGAGTGCGCGCCAAGCTTCAGCGTTTTTCTTCAGGCGGAGCCAGTCTTCGGATTCGTGGACAGGCCACGAAGTGGGGCGCAATTTCCGTCGATTTACGAGTTCGAAGAGCAAAGCACCGAGGGCATACATGTCATCCGCCTCGGAAGTGATAGACAACGATGACGAGGACGACCCGGCGGGATCGGTCAGCGCGACTTGCGGACCGCGATAGTAGCCGGACCCGCGAAGCAGGACATTGTTAGGTTTCAGGTTTCCGTGCGGACGATCGCAGGCGTTTCGTAATTCGAGCAGACCTTCGACGACGCACGATATAATTCGATGTAATCCACGTGAGGAAAGTGGTATGGCGCTCGAGATGATTTTTCCGGCACAGGTGGGGAAGTAATCGGTAATGTAGAAAGCTTCCTCATTAGTTACGTCCACGGCGTACATGGGAGCCCAGTGGGCGCCACAGCTTGCGGCCTGACTGTGAATGGTCGCGCGCGAAAGAAATGCGCGTCGCCAACTGTGTGTAGCGGGGGCAGAGGTTGCTAGGTTTTCCAATCCAATCCGATCGGACGGCTGCTCACACTTGACGACGAACCGCCCGCCCCGCCCGCGAGGCCCTTGGGCCTCCCAAACGCGCCCGAAAGGCGTGCGATACAATTCCCGGGTGATCTCGAACTGCCCGAAACGCTGACCGACCATGAGGTATGGTTACGTTTGACGGTCCCGCCGGTTCTCGCAATATATAGGGACATGCCGGCCTCAACAATCTGCAACGGCCAATCGCCGCGCGCGAATCCGGGCAATGCATGCCGACCATTGTCGGTTCGTACATGCCTGGTAGCCCGTATCCCCAGCTTAAGCGAATCGTGGGAATACTGGTTGGGGTGCACGACCGTCTCTGCGCGCGAAAACTTCTGTTTTTGGCCGAATTCTCAGGGTCGGCATAGGCACGCTTGTTCCGGCCGCCCTCGCTTAGAGCCCGATTTTACGGGGCGCGCAGAGACGGTCGTGCACCCTACTGGTTGATCCGACAGGCTCTAAGCTTAGTATTTCTGTTTAACGGGATTCCCCCACCTCCAGACGGTCGAACAGGGCTTCCTTGAATTTTTCGAGTTCGGGCGCGTGCCCTGCACCATGGTTCACGCGCGTGCCATCTCGGTGCCACTCGCACAGCATCGCAGTATCGGAGTGACGCGTCTTCTCCAGCGTCAGATAACGTGTTGAAGGCGAAACTTTCATATACTCATGTGGCTCGTCATCCTTGTGAATGATCGCTGCAAAGTGAAAGCTGTTAAGGTGACATAAAGCTGTTAAGGTGACATCCACCTTTTTCAGTTTCTAACTGACATGCGTGGACCTCGCTGGGCTGCACGATCCGCCGGAGACCTTGCTCGCATTCCGTATCTGGCGGACAAACGAGTGGGGCAATTCCACTCGCGAATGGGACGCATGCCCCGCGCGCTGCTGGTTTTCAGCCAGCGCCATAACTGCTTGCAAACAGTCGCCTTAGGCGGGGCGCAAAAAACCATCAGCGCGCGAGG
>DAIRGS010000016.1:0-43986 GCA_036794395.1 Tepidisphaeraceae bacterium
GGTGGATAGGGGGGTGAATGGAGTGGTGCTTCCCGGCGCTGCTGGATTGCCGATGTCAGATTTGTGAATTCAGACACTCTGGTGGGGTGGAGGTTGGAAAACCTGCAACACAAGATCGGCACAGGAGAGTCGCTCGCAATTTCCCCTCACCCTGCCCGCTCGTGGGCAGTCGCCAATTCCACTCGCTGCTCGTGGGCAGTCGCCAATTCCACTCGCTGCTCGCGGGCAGTCGCTCATTCCGCTCGCTGCTCGCGGGCAGTCGCTCATTCCGCTCACTTCTCCCGGTGGGAGAGGGGGGAAGAGGGCGGAGACAGAGGTCCGCCCCTACGCGCATTAGGGCAATCGAATACTGATTACCGTTGATTTCCTGGTCGTAAAATCGGTCGCCAGAATTCGATGGTGATTCGTGTCGGCCACGTACAACACATTCCCCGCCAGCGACAACCCGCCCGGCTCATAGAAATTCGGCGAATCGGCCGTTCCCGGATCCGTCGCCCCCGTGCCGGCGATTGTGCTCACGTTTCCGCTTTTCAAATCAATCTTCCGGATCAACCCATTGAACGTATCCGCGACGTAGAGGGTGTTTTCGTCCAGCGCAACCCCGAGTGGATGTTGAAACCGGGCGGCTTTGCCCATCCCATCCGCGCGGCCGAAGCCGAAAAGGTCGCCACTGCCGGCAAGTGTGGACGTCGCACCCGGCGCGCCCAACTGCACGGCGCGAATGCTGGAAACTTCCGAGTCGGCGACAAACAATCTTTGTCCGTCGGTGGCCAGGCCCGAAGGCTGCGCGAATCCCGCTTCGGCATTGGCTCCATCCACGGCGCCTTCGCGTCCTGTTCCGGCCAACACGCGAATCGTGTTACTCTTTAAATCCATCACCCATATTTGGTGGACGCCCGCCATCGCCAGGTAAAGCGAGTCACCGACTCGCGCCAAATCCCAGGGAGAACTTAATGCGGTCTGTTTTGCCGGTGCGTTGACTGGGATTTGCCGGGCTTGTTGGCCCGTGCCGGCCAGCGTCGTGAGCGTGCCTTTGGCCAAATCCGCGGCGCGAAGGGCATGGTTTTCCGTGTCTGCGATGAAAAGCGTTTTGCCGTCCTCGGAAAGAGCAAGTCCCTGCGGCTGGTGAAGCTCGGCCTCTTTGAACGCTCCATCCTTAAGCCCGCTGCCTCCACTCCCAATCACACTCGATACGTTGCCTGCCAGGTCCGCCATGAGAACACGATTGTGGTTGGTATCGCTGATGAAGAGTCGGCCACCGGTCTGGTCCGCCAGAACTTTCCCGGGAAACTCCAGTACGCCCGGCTTAAACGCCGAGCGTTCCGGGGTAAATCGAATGGGCTTGGCCAGCGAACCTTTCTGCCGAGCTTGCGCGAGCAGGTCTTTGATTCGCGCATCGATCTGATCCCGATGCCCTTCGCCCGACCACGCGCCTGCCACGTTCCCATCGGTATCAATCAACACCAACGTCGGCCAGCCGGGCACGCCATAGGCGTTCCAGATCTTGTATTGGCTGTCCACCGCAACCGGGTGATTGATGTTGTGCCGGAGGATGGCCTGGCGGATGTGATCGACGTCTTTTTCTTCATCGAACTTGCCCGAATGCACGCCGATCACCACCAGCGGCTGATCCTTGTAGTTTTCCTCCAGCGTGTGCAGGTCCGGGAAAATGTGCATGCAGTTGATGCAGCAGTAAGTCCAGAAGTCGAGCAGGACCACCTGGCCCTTCAGGTCCTTCATCGAAATGCTTTTGCCCGCGGTGTTAAGCCAGGAGTCGGCCCCGGTAAAATCGGGAGCGGCAACGGGCGCTTGAGCCCCCGATGCCCCATGTAGAAATAACGCGCTTGCAATAACCCCGGCAATCACGGCCGGCAGCTTTCCGGAGAAAAACCAAAGTCTCATAACGTAATCTCCTCCAGCGCGATTATACGCGGGCAAGTTGTAAGTGGATGAACTCGCTTGCGCGCGCCGATTAAAAAGTCTGGCGTTCTGGACCGCGCCGGGTGAAAATAAGCCTTCGCCCGGTCGATGGCACGGATACCAGCGACGGGCTGGTGAAGTTCAACCGCAATACAACAGGGAGCAAGCGCTCATGGCCGCGATTGATGATTCGATGGATAAGGTGTTTCAGGATTGGGACGACAAAAAGGTGACGCTGCATAAGTCGCCGGTGGAGCAGATGGCGCAGCAACTTGGCCCTTGGGCCAAGTTAGTGGGTCAGCGGCTCGAGATCTTCGGCGAGCGGTGGCGTCCCGATCGAATGAAGATCGCCAAGAAGCTAAAGAACGACGCCAATGCCACGGCCGACCAAGTGCGTGGGCAACTGGGCCCGGTGGCGAAGGAAGACTTTATCAGCGATCTCCGCGCCTGGGGCATCCCCGACCGCAACGCGCACCAGGCCGGCGGCCTGGTCGACGTAAAATGATGGGCGGCCTTCGTCAAGCCACGAAATTACTTGGGAATAGTCGTTACGCGATTGGCGACGTCATATCGGCTGCTTTCGGCGTTCCAACGAAACGAGAGTTTCGCAAGATCTGTCTTGATTGCGTCCAATTGCTGGTTGAAAGGCCCGTCTGCGTATGCTGCAGGCGGAGCGTAGGCCGCGTCGACGAGGAACAGCAGTTGCTTGACAACCGCTTGTTGGGATGATTGCCCATCCAAGGCCGCAACTTTTTGCGTGGCATGATCGCAGAGTGATGCGACGTCAATCGCGGGCCGTAGGGGCGCGATTCGCAACTTGCCATTCGTCCGAAAATAAGCGAGTTCCGCCTCGGGCGGTGCTGTGCGCCCCCCGAGCGCAGTGAACCTCGCAATGAGGAAAGGTACGTCATCCACGATCAAAATTGGAAAGCGTGGAAATTGCTTAACATCGTGCGGGTCGCGGGGTGTCGTTCCGCCAAGTCTGAGCGGAGGCAGGTCCTTGCAGCCCGATCGGAACGGACCGGAGTTGAAGGATGGGTGGCCGGTGCAGGCTTTGCCCTCCCATCCACCGCTACTGCCATGGGTGTTGAGACTGTTTCGCCGGTCGCAACGGTTGAACAAATGATGGCGCGGATTCCGGCATGCACAATGAGCAATATCATGGGCACTCGGAAACCTGGTTTGCTAATGGTCGTCATGGGTTCGCACGATTCGCGCGTCGAATGTAGTATCATAAAATGTATCGTTTCCGATCGTATGCACATCCTCGCTCAATCCGTGGTGTGTTGCTCCAGAGTCCGTCCAATTAGGAATTGGCCAAGGCGTTGAGGGCAATGCTCCCGAGTCATCAACATGGGGATTATCCATCCGACGCAGCAGGTTGCTCATCATCCCGTCGGTGGGAATCCCGTGTTTGCCCAGATCCAGCTTCGCGGCCATCTCCTTGCCCTGGTCCCGACCCCACTGCAAAACCGCGTACACGCTGCGGCACCCGCACATCACCCCCACGCTCAACAACGCCAACACCCCAGGCAGCGGATGACGGCGGCCGCGCCGCGAACGCGGATCGGGAACACTCGATAGAGCTTCGATCAACGAAAGGGGGAGTGCATCGGCCATCCATGACCTCCATTGCAGTTGGGAACCGCGCGGCCTCCAAAGCCGGGAAGACCAATCATCACCTGTCAAGCCCGATCATGCCAGAACCGAGAACTGAAAGACCCTGGACTGGTCCGTCGACCACGGCGAAATTTGTTGAAAATTTACCGGCCCTCTGAGTAAAATACGACCGTATCACCTCATATTCCAAAGGCGGAACGTCATATGGGAAAAATAGCCAGCGGGTCTCGGCGGGTCGGTTCGCGCCCCTGGGTGGAGGCGCTCGAGGAACGTCGGCTCTTAACTGCGGCCGTCAATGCAGCTTTGGGTGCCGCAATGAGTTCTCCCGGACAGGCGGTGGCGGGTTTAACTACGAACATGCGCGTGGCACCATTTGTCGACCTCACGGCGCAGGTCCTGGCATATCCCAAGGCAACGATCACGATCGGCAAGCACCAAAAGGCTTCGTCTGCGACGGTGAAGGTGGTCGACGTCGGCACCGTCGTTGCGACAGGGCTTCTTTCGGTGAACTTATACGCGTCGGTCGACCAGACCCTGGACTCCAGCGACCTTTTGCTGTTCCAGACGCGGCCTGCGAAGGTGAGGATCGCTGCCGGCAAATCGAAAACGGTCCGCGTGTCGGGAAAGCTCCCGGCGACCTTCCCCAGCGGCAACTTTTACTTGCTGGGGCAAGTGAACCCCTCGGGAGCGATCGTCGAAAGTGACACGACCAACAACGTGGGTGTTTCGGCGTCGACGGTGACGGTGAACAACCCGGCCGTGCCCCCGGGGCCCGGTCTTGCGGGGCCGCTGGCGGTTAACGACACCGTCGTGCAGGTCGGTTCATCCAACGTGCTTCACTTCAGCGTGCCGGTGGCCGGCGCCACTTCCTCCACCACGGTCGAAGTGGACGAACTGGACAGCTCCGGGAATTCGCTGGGGAAGCTGGTCCAGCTGTTCGACACCGGCAGCGCGATCAATCGCGACTCCGTCGCCGGCGACGGGAATTTCAGCGGGGTGGTCACGCTGAACTTCAGCGCCCCTGGACAGCGGTTTTTCGCGTCGAAGGTGATCGACCCCATCCTGCCGGCGGCGCTGCAAAGCCCCACCGTCACCGTCTCGGGCAACGCCCCACTCACGCAGGAGCAGGTTTCGGCCGACAAGGCCGACTTCGACAACATCAGCCAGGCCGCAGACAACGCCAAGGCGTCGGGTACGTCGGCGCAGGGGATCCTGGACGCGGTGCAGGCCGCACTCCAGTCAGACAGCAACGTCGTCCAGAGCAGTATTGTGGTCTCCAACGGCACGATCGACTGGCTCAACGTCGACGGAATGGAGCAGATGGTGGACACGACGTTCAGCCCCGACAGCCTCGGCGGAGGTGGAATCACTGCCGGGGGACCACAAAATCTTGTTGGCCTTCCCGGCGGCAATTCCACTCCCGCCCGCGCGCTCACGCCTCTGGATTCGACGCCGGCCACCGACCCTTCCAAGAATGCAATCGTGCTGTCGCCGTTCGTCTGGCAATTTGGGAGTCTAGACCCGGGAAACCTGATCACACAGGCACTCCGCGGCAAAGGCTACACCGTGACGTATAAGGCCGACGTCAACCAGACGGACGAGAACGTATCACTCAGCGACTTCGAGAACCTGGGCGGGCACGCGGCGGTCGTGATCTGCGCCCATGGCATGCTCGTCCGCGATACAGTTGTGATTAACAGCGGCCAGCAGATCGATAGCGCCAGTTTGGTGCTATATGGAGAGGAACTCGCCACGCGGCAGCTCATCTTGAACACGATCCCGGGGGTGGGGAAGTTTTTCGTGATACGGCCGAGCTTCGTGGAAGACCATAACGGCCCGATGGACGGCGCGGTGGTCTATCTCAATACGTGTTTCGGGACGGCGAACCGTACCATGGCTAACGTATTCCTGGGCGCGGGCGCTGGGGTGGTGCTGGGTTACAGCAAGACGGTCAGCGACGTTTTCGCCAATAGCCACGGGTTGGGGGCGTTCAACACATTGTTGCAGGACACGAACAACACGGTCGGCGACATTCCCGGAATTAACAGCGATCGGGACACCATTCTCAACTCCAACGCGCAGTTCCAGGCCATGTTCGACCTCAAGGCGACGCTGCCCCAACCGAATCAGCTGAAAAACATGCAACTCTACATTCAGTACAGTTGGCCGCAGACCCAGAGGGACTTGGACACCAACACGTCGTTCCTGGGCGGCACGGTCGGGTACGCACTACCCGGCGGGCCGTATCTGGACTGGAACGGCGACAACACCAGCGCCGGGGGGGCCGAATCGGTTACGATCGACCTGTACCAGGCGTGGAAAGATGGAAAGTGGTCGGGGAGCACGACCGTTACGTTCGGCGCCGACTGGTACACTCCCGCCAGTGGCGCCGGCGGGGCGTTGGCCTCAATCGCGCTGGAAGACACGTCCACGCTTGACTTCACCCAGGTGTTCCAAAAGCAGTTGAGCCCAGGGCAGGAGACCAGCGGCTCCGAGACGTTGGGAGGCACGATCACGCTTACGCTCAGCGGGGACCCGCTCAATCCGATCGTGAGTATGTCGGTCAGTTGAGCTGCATTTGCGTGAAAGTGAAGAAGCCTTGGGCGCAGCGCAAATGGAGGCGGCCGTCCGAATCAGCCACCGGCTTCATGAATTCCAACAGCGTGCGATCAGCTCGACAGACTGGTTCATGCCTCGATCACTGGCGAGCCTTTCGGTCAGGTGGTGATTGAAGGAATGGCCGCCGGAAAACCGGTGATCGCCACCAAGTTGGGGGGAGTTCCTGAAATTGTGCTCGACGGTCTCACGGGCCTGCTGGTTCCGATGGGAAATGCACCGGCAATGGCCTCGGCCATCTGCGCACTTCTGGCCGATAAAGACCGGCGTCTTCCGATGGGACAATTGGGTTGGGCAAGAGTCCTTGATCACTTCACAACCAAGCACGTCGCCCGCAAGGTCGAGCAAGCTTATGCCACAGTATTGCGCCGGGCTTGCAACGCCTGAGAACCACACGCAATTTGAAGCAAAAATACGATAGATTTGAGAAATCTCACGTCTGAGTCACGTGGGCCCATTCGTCGCCGGCACGGTCCGATTGCTTACTCACCTAGGGCTCGCCAGTTGACGCCACGGCTTTGTCGGATAAAGTTTGTGGCCTCCGTAAAGAGGCCTGCGACGCGGCAACTGCGTCAAAACAATTGTTGCGCTGCAGTCGTATAGACGATATCCACAGGCTGTTCATAAGGAGTAGCCATGAAGATTGAGCCAAATTGATTGGCTCATGCTGACCGAAGCCTGCACGGGTCAGTATGGGCCTGACCGTGCCGTGGTTGGAGATTCGCGAGGATCTTCAGCCCAGGGGCTTCGAAACAGCGACAATCGAAGCTCGGCCCGCCAAGTCCCATAAACCCGGGCTGGCGGACAAATCAAAGACCCGCAGGGGCCGATTCCGATTTAAATCGGGACACGGCAGTCGCCAAGGAAACAAAGACGATTGCCGCGGACAGCGAGAGGCATTGCCTTCGCAGCGAAAGGCGTAGCCTCCGCTCGGCTTCCGCGGGTTTCGCGTTTAGTAAAGGGAACGCCATGTCACGCGACCTCAGCAAGATTCGCAATATCGGTATCGCCGCTCACATTGACGCCGGAAAGACAACCGTTTCCGAGCGCGTCCTCTACTACACCGGCAAGATTCACAAGATGGGCGAGGTCCACGAGGGCACCGCCGTCATGGACTTCGACGAGGAAGAGCAGAAGCGCGGCATCACGATCAATTCCGCCGCCACCACCTGTCCCTGGGATCGGGGCGGCGAGCGCTACACCATCAACCTTATCGATACCCCCGGCCACGTGGATTTCACCGCCGAGGTCGAACGCTCACTGCGCGTCCTCGACGGCGCGGTCGCCGTCTTTGATGGCAAGGAAGGCGTCGAGGCCCAGTCCGAAACCGTCTGGCGCCAGGCCACCAAATACAGCGTCCCCCGCGTCTGCTTCATCAACAAGATGGACAAGGTCGGCGCCGACTTCGATTTCAGCTTCAACAGCATTCTCGAGCGCCTCGGCGCCCCGGCCGTCGCCGTTCAGATCCCCATCGGCCAGAGCGACACCTTCAAGGGCATCATCGACCTCCTCCGCGGCGTCGCGATCTACTACAAGCTCGACGACGATAAGGACAAGGGCAAGACCATCATCGAAAAGCCCATCCCCCAGGAGGAGATGGCGCGCTACGAGAAGTGGCGCCACCAGCTCATCGAAAAAACCGCCGAGACTGACGACGCGCTGACCGAAAAATATCTCAGAGGCCAGGAGATCAGCGAGCAGGAACTCCGTTCTGCCATCCGCAGGGCGACGATCAGCTTCAAGATGCACCCCGTCTTCACCGGGTCGGCCCTCAAGTACGTCGGCGTGCAGCGATTGCTCGACGGCGTCATCGACTACCTCCCCAGCCCCATCGACATGCCCCCCATCAAGGGCCACGATGTCCACGACAAGGACAAGATCATCGAACGCAAGAGCAGCCCCGACGATGCGTTCTCCGGCCTGGTGTTCAAGATCGTCAGCGATCAACACGGCGATCTGACTTACGTCCGCGTCTACAGCGGCCGGCTCGAAAAGGGCAGCCGCGTGCTCAACAGCAACCGCAACAAGCGTGAGAACATCAGCCGGATGTTCCAGATGCACGCCGCCGACCGTAACCCCATCGATGTCGCCGAGGCCGGCGACATCGTCGCGTGCATCGGCGTCAAGGACGCGCTCACCGGCGATACGCTCTGCGACCCCGACCACCCGATCATCCTCGAGCGACCCACGTTCCCCGACCCCGTCATCAGCATGTCGATCGAGCCCAAGACGGCCGCCGACAAGCAGAAGCTCGGCGAGGCACTCACCACCCTCAAGCGCGAAGACCCCACCTTCCAGGCCAGCTACGATGAGGAAACCGGCCAGACCATCATCGCCGGCATGGGCGAGCTGCATCTCGAAATCCTCCGCCACCGGCTCACGCGCGATCACAAGGTCGACGTGATCGTTGGCAAGCCCAAGGTTGCCTACAAGGAAACCATCACGCACGCCGCCATCGGCATCCGTGGCAAGCACGTAAAGCAGTCGGGCGGTCGCGGTCAGTACGGCGATTGCACCATCAATATCGAACCCTTCGACGGCATCGACCGCGCCACCGGCCAGCCCTTCGAAGCCGACTACCTCAAAAAAATCGGCTGGAAGGAAGGCTTCGCCTTCGAGAACAAGGTCTTCGGCGGCTCCATCCCCAAGGAGTTCATCCCCTCTATCGAGTACGGTGCCCGCATGGCCGCCAAGACCGGCGTCCTGGCCAGCTACCCGCTCATCAACGCCAAGGTCACCCTCACCGACGGCAGCTACCACCAGGTGGACAGCTCACAGATCGCCTTCGAACTCGCCGGACAGCTTGCCTTCCGCGAGGCCGCCACCAAGGCCGGGCTCACGCTCCTCGAGCCGATCATGAAGGTCGTCGTCACCACCCCCGAAGAATTCGTCGGCAACGTCACCGGCGACCTCAATCGCCGCCGCGGCATGATCGTCAACTCCGACCAGCGCGGTAACACTCGCATTGTCGAAGCTGAAGTCCCCTTGAGCGAGATGTTCGGGTACACCACCGAACTTCGCTCGATGAGCACCGGCCGCGCCAGCAGCGTCATGGAGCCGCTCAAGTACGCGCAGGTTCCCACCCAGGTGAAGAACGCGATTCTCGAAGAAGTCGGATAACGCGAGTTAGCCGATTGGGAATATAAAAGAGCTTCCCGAAGCGATTCGGGGGGCTCTTTTGTTGGTAGCTATACCGATTTCTCTTACTTCGCCGCGGCCTTGGCCTTTTCTTCCAGCGCCTTCTTCAGCGTTTTCTCCAGCATCTCTCCGCGCAGGTCATTGTCGGCTGCCACGATGCGTCCGGTATCTCCATCCACAAGGTAGGCCTGCGGAATGGAGCGGACGGAATACATCTGGGCGATGCGGGCTTCCCAGAACTTGCCGTCGTAAACCTGCGGCCAGGTCATTCCTTTTTCGCCCGTCACTTTGGTGACCTTGTCCGCGGAGTTGGGTTGATCGAGCGAAATTCCCAGAATCTCAAAGCCTTTGGCGTGATATTCATTGTACGTCTTCACGAGGCCGGGCACTTCCATCATGCACGGCCCGCACCAGGTCGCCCAGAAGTCGAGCATGACCAGCTTGCCTTTGTAATCGGTGGGGAAGTTCACCTTCATGCCGTCCATCTTCGAGGCCGTGAAGGCAATCACATCGTGGCCGCGCGAAAGGTCCGGCGGCAGCGGGATCTCGGCCACTTCCTTATCCGATTTCTGAATCTTGAAGCTGCCGCCCGAGGTGAGGTTGGCCAATTCCCAAGTGGTACCCTTGAGGTTGAACGGCTTGTTGACCGCGAAGGTTTCGCTTCGCGAATCGAATTTGCCGTCGCCATTCAGGTCAATCATCAGCCGCACGGCCGACGCGTTGGGCCCTTGGGCGGCGGCACCGCTGAAATCGCCGTCGGCCATGTCGTTCACGAGCACCGCGTGATAGGCCTTTCCATCGATCGAGATTTCACCCTCGTAGGCGTAGTCGGTGTAATAGAACAACGTGCTCTTCAACGACGCGCGCTGCGGGTCTTTCTTATCGAATCGATACGTCCCAAGGCTGACCGGCGTCGGCTTGTCGCCGGTTTGCAGGGGAAGTTTAAAGCTTCCCATGTACATCGTGAGCTTGGTGCCATTGGCCCCGTCGCGGATCTGCTTGTTCCACTCGGCGGGCGCGTCGTCGGTGAGATCGCCATTGCCGTTGGTGTCGACGTATAACTTCGAATCGTGACCGTCGGGTTCGTCCAGGGCGATGATGAATGTCTTGCCGCCGAACTTTACCTCGCCATACAGCGGAGCTTCCATAGCCGGTTTCTTTTGCAATCCAGCCGGCTCGTCAGCCTTGAGGATGATCGGCATCGGCCTGTACCCATGAACGAGTTTGTTCATCGCGCCCTCGGGCATAAGCTTCATGTTGACCACGGGCGCTTCCTCCGCCGGGGCGGCACAAAGCACTGGGGCGGTGCCAGCGGAAACAATCAGGCACGCGATCATTTGCAGCGTTTTCATGGTTCGGCTCTCCGTGAGAAATGGCAGGTCGTTCACAAGGGCTTTGACGTGAACGCCAAGCTTAACCTGACGCCATTTTCAAAAAAAGGGGCAATGTACCGACGGAAAGGCGACGATGATGTGCCGCACAGTCTAAACGACCGTGCGCGATTCCGCGCCCTTGTTTTTAAGTGGCACGGCCTTCCAGGCCGTGGTCGGGGAGGTTTCGGGTCCGGCGCCGGGTGAGATGTGGGAAAACCAACTCGCCGGAACCGGGCATTTTCTGGCGATAAGCTCAGAAGGTTGTCCAACTGTCGAAACTTGGTTTTCCCAAATTTAACACGCCGCTGGTGGTCAACTCCCTCGATCATGGGCTGGAAGCCCCATGCCACGAAGCGCGGAATCGCGCACCGTCATTTAGTCCCGATCATTGCCGGAAATGTAATGCGCAACCGCATACTTGAGCAGGTCATGCGCAACGCGATTTACAGGATTGAACGAAGTGCGCCGCGCAGGTTTGGTTCACCGGCAAGCGGATTAAACGTGTTCCAGCACTGAATCGCCTGCGACTTCAACCTGCTGCTCCAGGAGAAGCGCGCGGGTTTGAATCTCGTGGCCGATCTTGCTGAACTCGACTTCGTACGCGATTGAGGGCGCGAACCAAGTGCTTCGCACCACCCCCAGTTCTCCGCGTGTCAGCGAAAGCTCGGGAATGTCCTGCGTCAGGCGCACAAAGTCATCGACAGAAGGTCGTCGCATGCAATCCTCCATGGCTGCGCGAACCGAAGCGGCTTGAATGTGTCGTCGAGCGATCCTGCCCGACACGCATATCAATTTATCGCCAAAAAACCATATTTCAATGGTAAGTGGGGCAAAATCGGGGAAAACGGCAAGGGCGGGTTTCTCGCTACAATCTCCCCGTGATTGGACGTTCATCCGTTTTCGGTCGCCGGCTGCTTGGGTGGTATGACCGAGCGCATCGCGATCTTCCTTGGCGGCTCTCCCCGGATCGACCCGGGCCGCTTGATCCCTATCACGTCCTGCTTAGCGAGACGATGCTCCAGCAAACGCAGGTGGCGACGGTAGTTCCGTACTTTCGCCGGTTCTTAGATCGCTTTCCCACGATTGAGGACGTTGCTCGCGCGGCAGAGCAGGATGTGCTGCGGCTCTGGCAGGGTCTGGGCTATTACTCCCGCGCACGAAACCTCCACGCGACGGCCAAAAAAGTTGTGTCGGAATTTGGCGGAACGCTACCAACGAGCCTGCAAGATTTGCTGTCGCTGCCGGGCATCGGGCGATACACGGCGGGGGCGATTGTGTCCATCGCATTTGATCAACCCGCGCCGATCGTCGATGGCAACGTCACACGGGTGATCTGTCGTCTCGATGGCATCCGATCGGATCCACGCGACAAACAGACGCGTGAACTTCTCTGGCAGCGCGCCGAAGAAATCGTCCCAAAAACCAGGCCCGGCGATTTCAATTCCGCATTGATGGAACTGGGCGCAACGGTTTGCATTCCGCGCAATCCCCAATGCCTCATTTGCCCGGTTAGCGCGCACTGCCAGGCCCTGGCGTCGGGGCTTCAGGAAAAAATCCCTGTCCCGCGCAAAGCCAAATCCACGCCGCTCGTTCGACGGCACACCTACTGCATTCACCACGCCGATCAATACCTCATCGAGCAGCGTCCCGCCCGCGGCCGCTGGGCTTCAATGTGGCAATTCATCACCGTTGATCCCGTTGAAGCCCGATCCCGTCCGATTCGCATCCGCGAGCCTGTACTACTGGCGACGTTGCAGCATGCGCTGACGCACCGGCGATACGAGTTTGACGTCTTTGCCGCCAATGCCGTGGGGCGAAATCGGTCGAAGGGTGACTCCAATCGTCGGTGGGTTCGATTCGATGATCTCGATCAATATCCGATGCCACGCCCGCACGTCCGCATGATCGAATTGCTGGAACGAATGAAACGGGCGGATCTGAAAAAGTGAGACAAATCAGCGTGTTTCAGTCGTTCTAAAGGCTTACTGCAACGCCCGATATTCCTGGTCGGTTGCCTCATTATGGGCGCAATCGTATATCCGATCTGAGGAATCTGATCTATTTGCCGGTCAGTCCACAAAAATGGAATTACGCGGAACAACTGACAACCTCGCAACCAACCGTGATGACGACGACGGCGCGGATTTCGCCCCCAGGCCGCGAACGATGACTGTGCTATCGCTCCTGGCCGTTGCCGCGGCCACGTTCAGCTACCTGGGCGCGTTTGCCGTGACCAATGCACTGGCCAACGCCGACATCATCCCCCCGATTCCACGTGACCCCGACCCGCGGCTGCGTTGGGCTGCCATTGGCTTCGTCTCACTGATGCTGAGCTTTGGTGTGATCGCATTTTTCCTGCGACAAATGAGCCGCCGGCAGTTTCGGACCATCGACCGGATGAACGATGGGGACGGCGGCACTGACCCGATGAACTGATCGGGCCACTGAAAGATTGTCCCATTCAAAACGCCAGAAGGGGTTGGGTCTGTTGCATTGGAATCGATACCCCCTCCAGCGAAAGCAGCAAAGCCTTGTTCTGCAGCCCACCGCCAAATCCGGTCAGCGTTCCATTGGACCCAATAACGCGATGGCACGGCACAATGATCGGCAGCGGATTCCGCCCGTTGGCCGCTCCCACGGCCCGAGACGCCGTGGGCATTCCAATGCGCCGCGCGATCTGCCCGTAGCTCGCGGTTTGGCCAAACGGGATCTCCCGAAGCGCCAGCCATACCTGCTTCTGAAAGGCCGTTCCGTGCGGTTCCAGCAGAACATCGAACGTCTGCCGACGGCGTTCGAAGTATTCCCCAAGTTGCAGCGCTGCCATATTCAGAATCGAATGTTCATCGTCCCGCGAAGCGCCAGCGAAATACGGGGGAAGCGAGTGTTCTTTTTGCCAGAGCACGGCCACCAGCGCCGCGTCATTTGCGATCAGCCGCAGCCTGCCGGTAGGGGAGTCGATCTCAGTAAAGGAGAGGCGTTCCATGGTGACATGACTTTAGGTTTGCGCTCACCGTCCAGCGCCTGGTTTTCTTCACGATTCGTTTGAAACTCGACAAACCGCCTAAACGATTATGGAACCGCGTGGTGACCATTACAATCCGCGATCCAAATTGAACTACCACAATCCGAAGGACCGTCTATGCTATGGGTTGTGGCTGATCGGAACCTTCATCGCAATAACGCTTTCGAGTGGGCACTGTGGGCGATTCTGCTACCCACGGTGCCATTCGCGTGGCTGATTGATCGACTGGGCAAAATGCGAGAGTCGCGGAAATAATCATGGGACTTTTCAAAAGCAAAGACGAGCGGCGCGTCGAGCGTGAGATGAGAATCCGCCAGGGCATGCGGTCCATCGAGAAATCCATCCGCCAGCAGGAGAAGTTCGCCGAGGACTTCATCAAGAACGCGCAGCACGCCCGCAAGATCGGCGACAACGGTCAATATCTCTTCATCCGCAGCGCGCTGAAGAAAACCGCCGCCATCAAGAAGATGCTGGAACGGCAACTGCTCGCCATCAAGAATGCCATGCTCATTCAGCAGCAGGCCCAGGCCAGCCAGCAGTTCGCCGAGTCGATGAACCTGATGGCCCGTGAGATCGGCCGGGTCTTTGGCGAGATGGATCTAACTCAAACTCAGGCGCAATGGGAACGCGCCGTTGCCCAGGCCGGGAGTATGGAGGAGCGCATGGAAATCTTTCTCGATTCCATGGAATCCACCGCAGTCGCCGGCAGCACAACCACCTCGAAGGAAGAGCTCGTCACCGACGAAGAAATCGATCGCATGATTCAGGCCGATGTCCTCGCCGCCGAAAAGCAGGAACTGGGCAAGCTCGACGAATTGGAAAGCGAAATCGCCAAGGAACTGGGCGCCACGAAGCAGAGGGATTAATTACTTAAGACGTGACACGGGCTTCCAGCCCGTGCGTGAACTGTCCGCATCGGTCAATCTCAACATCTTACAACATCGCCAGCACGGGCTGGAAGCCCGTGTCACAAGAAATGACAATCGATCCCCAAATCACCGCGTCCTCACTAACCCCTTCCCTCACCCGCCTCTTCGATCTCGCAATCACGAAGATCCGCGACATTGAATCCTCCTGGGATAAATCCAAGGGAACCCCCGTCTTCACGGTAGAGGGAAAGTACGCGACGCGCGGCTGGACTGAATGGACCCAGGGCTTCCAATACGGCTGCGCCCTTCTCACCTTCGATGCCACCGACGACCGCGAACTCTTCGAACTAGGTCGCCGCAACACGATCGAGCGGATGGCGCCGCACATTACCCACACAGGCGTTCACGATCACGGGTTCAACAACCTTTCCACTTACGGCAACCTTCGCCGGCTCATGCGCGACAACCGGGTTCCTCACAACGACTGGGAAATGGCATTCTATGAAATGGCCATTAAAGCCAGTGCGGGAGTGCAGGCGTCGCGTTGGTCGCCGTGGATGCAGAATTTTCGATACATCTACTCCTTCAACGGCCCGCATTCTCTATTCGTCGATACGATGCGGACTCTGCGTATTTTGGCGATCGCCCATCAGCTGCAGCATGTGCTGATGGGAGAGGCAGATTTGGAAATTGGATTCCTGGCAAGGCTTCTTCAGCATGCCTTCACAACTGCCAAGTTCATCGTGTTTCAGGGCGACTCAGGCCAAACGTACGATGTTCGCGGGCGCACGGCCCACGAGGCGATCTTCAATACGAACAATGGGGATTTCCGCTGCCGTTCGACGCAGCAGGGCTATTCGCCTTTCAGCACGTGGACACGTGGGTTGGCGTGGGCCATCCTTGGCTTTGCTGAACAGTTGGAGTTTCTAAAAGCCAATGGCGACCCGAGTGAAGGTCGGTGGAATGGGATTCTCCAGAAAGCGGCGCTTGCCACCGCCGATCACTACGTCAACGACTGTACCGCCACCGATGGCATCCCTTATTGGGATGACGGCGCGCCCGGGTTGGCAAAAATGCCCGACTGGCAAAACAAAGCAGCCGAGCCTTTCAACGACCACGAGCCGGTTGATTCCTCCGCAGCCGCCATCGCGGCCCAGGGCCTCATCCGCCTCGGCAAATTCCTCGGCCCTCCCGGAGATAAATACACTCGAGCGGGCCTGACTATCGCCCGTACGCTTTTCGCCGAGCCGTATCTTTCGACCCATCCCGATCATCAGGGCCTGCTGCTCCACAGTGTCTATCACCGCCCCAACAACTGGGACTACATTCCCCCCGGCCGAAAGATCCCCTGTGGAGAATCCAGTATGTGGGGCGATTACCACGCCCTTGAACTTGCCCTCACGATTCACCGCATCGCGGCAGGGCGGTACTACACGTTCTTCGACTAGACATTACGATGACGTTGCATTGTCATCCTGAGCGGTAGCGAAGGATCTGTTGGCGAGTGGGTTTTCCGGTAATAGATCCTTCGCGACCGCTCAGGATGACAAGGATAAATGTTATGGGACAGGGATCGTCAATGGGAAGTCAACGTAAAGTTGCGCTGATCACGGGCGGTAGCCGCGGCATCGGTCTCGGGGTCGCGATGGCCCTCGGCTCCTCCGGATTCGATCTTGCGATTAACGGCCGCCGCGCGGAATCAGACGTAGCCCATGCAATTGCAGACTTGAAATCCACCGGCACAAATGTTCTCTATTGCCAGGCGGATGTCGCAAGCCTGCCGGATCATGCCAAAATGCTTCAGGCGATCCGTGACCGCTTTCATCGTCTCGACGTGCTCGTCAACAATGCCGGGGTTGCACCAGAAATCCGTGCAGACATACTTGACGCCTCGCCCGAAAGTTTCGATCGTCTGATCAACATCAATCTTCGCGGCCCCTATTTTCTCACACAATCCGCCGCGAAGTGGATGGTCGAACAGAAACAGTCCGACGAGAAGTTCCGGGGCTGCATCGTGAACGTCTCCTCCATCAGCGCCACCGTCGCCTCCACCAATCGCGGCGACTACTGCATCAGCAAAGCGGGCATTGCCATGGCGACTCGCCTTTGGGCCGCACGGCTTGCCGAATTCAATGTCGACGTCTACGAAGTCCGCCCCGGCGTCATCGCCACCGACATGACCGCCGGCGTCAAAGAAAAATATGATGCCCTGATCAATTGCGGCCTTACGATTGAGAAGCGGTGGGGGACTCCCGACGATGTGGGCAAGGCCGTCGCCGCTCTTGCCCGGGGCGAGATTCCCTACGCCACGGGTCAGGTCCTCAACATTGATGGCGGCATTTCGATCCAGAGGCTTTGATCCCCGGCTCAGTGTTCGATCAAACAATATTAATTGTTCACTACACCCCCAGCCCAGGCCTTGGTTGTATGGGCGATGTTTTACCCATCATCGCTTCACAATCGTCTGGCCATCGACTTGGGAGGGGTGCTGAAATCGTAACTCAGGGTTCCAGAAACTTCATCAGGCGCGCCGGCGTAATTGCGTCCCATTCGCCGGAAACAATCTGCACGCCCGGCCCAATCGGCTTCCATCGTGCCGGATCAACCGGCCCGAAAATCGAAAAGGTTGGAATCCCCAGCATCGCCGCCAGATGGCCCGGCCCGCTATCATTCCCCACGAACGCCGAAGCTTTTGCAAGTCGGCCCATGAGCTCGACCAGCGTGCCGGGTTCAACGACATTAGCCGTCTTGCCAAACGCCTCAATCTGCTCACGCGGCCACTGCTCCAGCTCCACCTCTCCCAGTAACACTTCAACCGCTCGTCCCATTTGGGTGAGGTCTCGGGCCAACTCCAGATATTTATCCGCCGGCCAGCATTTCTTCCCCGATCCAGCCCCCGGATGAATCACGACCGGCCCACTCGGAACTCCACTGCTTCCCGAAATACCGCGCGATACAATTGACTTCAGCATCTGCTCCATCGCCGCCGCCATGATTGGCCATGGACCAAGCTGCCCAAGGATGAAATCGGTAATGTGCCCCTCGAACTCCGCCGGCGGCGTCGTCGATAGCGTGACCACATTCGCTTCCGGGGCGAGCATTTTAATATTTCGTGTCCATATATCCTGCGTGTCCCCGCCAAAACCGATGATCCACTGCGCTCCGTTGAGCAGCCGTGCCGCAGGATCCGGAAGCTTCGGTTCCGCCGAGTACAGCTGATGCCATCCGCCCTCCACATCCGCCGATTCCACGCGAAGCGCACGTTCCGCCAGCGCGCCCTTCTGCCCGCCCGTGACATAAAAGAGCCGGCTCTGCGCCAGTACCCTTCCAAGCCCCAAAGCCAGAGGCCATGTCACCAGAAAGTCGCCTAAGGCGCCTTGGTGAAACAGGAGGATGTTGCGACGAAGTGCCATGGAGGGAGGGGGAGAATAATGGATGATCAAACCGTCGTTCCCATTTTACGCACGGACCGGGACTTTATGCGAATCAGCCCGGCGGTGCGGGTGACGGATTGGAGACGGCGTGTTTTCGGTTCCAGACCTCTTCGGCTTCGGGCATTCGGATATAGAGGGGGACGAGGCGATCGGGTTCGATGAACTGCCCGGCCTGCGCCATCAATTGTCCTTCCATCGCGGTCGCTTGGGCGCGGGGTTGCCAAAGTTCGGCGGGCGTAACGAAGATTTCTGAATCGCCTTGCGGAATGAACTGCTGGTGATTGGGAACGCCCTCTCCCAGGAGCCAAACGGGGCGCGGGGCGCGGGCAATCATTGAAGCCAGGTCGTCAAGATGAGCCGATTCGGTTTCAATCCAATTGTTGCCTTCGCGCATGAAGCGCGCGGTAAAAATTTGGCCACGCTTGGCATCGAGGACAATGATCAGGGTTTTAGCATCGCGCGGGGCATTTCGTGCAAGCACGCGGACGCTGGGGACCGCGACCAGTTTCGCGCCGGTGGCGAAGGCCATGGTTTTAGCCAGTGTGATGCCGATGCGCAGGCCCGTGAATGAGCCGGGGCCGATTGAGACGAACAGTTGGGCAAAGTCCGTGGGCTTCCAGCCGCGATCGAGGCATAGGCGATCGATGCGGGGGATCATTTGAGCGGCGTTTTGGAGCCCATGAGGGAATTGGTCGTCGGCGAGGATGCGCTGGTCTTCGAGAATGGCGATGGAGCCTACTCTCCCCGAAGTCTCAATCGCCAACGCTCGGTCCATGGACAATGATATAGCCGAACAGTCCCGAGGCGACTAATCGACCCAATCATCTTCTGCGGGAATGGGTACCGCTACCGGCGCGATCTGCTTGGCAACTTTGGGTCGCTTCACTTCAATCGACGTCTGAGAATTTGAAGGCGTGGGAGTGAGCCGGCGGTGGCTGATGGCAGCGATCAGGCGGCGCGTGTGTGTTTCCAGCGCTTTTCGGCCGTCGGCGGTGAGGGCGAAGCTGGTGACGGGCTTGCCCTCCCGGAAGTGCTTTTCCATGGCGATCATGCCGGCCGTGTGAAGCCGGCGGGCGTGCGAGGCGAGGTTGCCATCGGTGAGCTGCGTGGCCTGGCGAAGTTGCACGAATTCCTGGGTTTCCTCAACCGCCAGAGTGGTGAGGATGCGCAACCGGCCGGCATTGGCGACGAGCGGATCGAAAGACATGTGAGGCTTATCGGACTTCTTTCGATCGATGCTTGAACGCGATACGCACAACCCGAATTTTCGCGTGCCAGTTAGCGTGGAAAACACATGATTCACCGCAGAGTCGCGGCCTTCGGCTCTGAGGCTCAGGCTCGAAGAGAGATCGCAGAGAAAACCAAGAGGAATGGGATGTGTGACCTGCGCAAGGTGCGTGAATTATTGTTTTGCGGTTTCACATAGTAAGCACTCGCACCTTCTGAATTCTCTGCGTACTCGGCGTCTCCGCGGTGAATAATCCGGGTTAGACGACCTTATAACTCCCCGCGTTCTTAAGGGGTGGTGGAAAATGGAGATCCAATTGTTCCAGGGTCTTCACCAGCGTGTGGGAGACTACCCAGTTTCGATGCCACTTGTGATCGGCCGGTACGACATACCAGGGGGCATGTTTGGTGGAGCAGTTGCGCAAGGCATCGTGATACGCCTTCATGTAATCGTGCCAGCGGGTGCGCTCTTTAAGATCATCCGGGCTGAATTTCCAATTCTTGGTGGGGTCCTGGAGCCGCTTTTCCATCCGGCGCTTTTGTTCTTCCCAGGAGATGTGCAGGAAGAATTTGATGATCGTGGTTCCCTCATCGCTCAGCATGCGTTCGAAGTTGCCGATCTGTTCGTAGCGACGCGCCCACACGTCTTCGGGGACAAGGCTTCTGACGCGCTCAACCAGCACGCTCTCGTAGTGCGAGCGGTTGAAGATTCCGATCATTCCCCGCGCTGGTGTGGCCTGGTGAATGCGCCACAGATAATCGTGGGCGAGTTCATGGGTCGAGGGCGCTTTGAAGCTGGTGACAGAGCAACCTTGCGGATTGACTCCGCTGAAAACGTGCTCGATGGCGCCGTCCTTTCCTCCGCCGTCCATTGCCTGGAATACAACCAGGACCGCGTGCTTGGCCTGGGCGTAGAGCACTTCCTGAAGCTTATCGAGCTTTTTGAGGTTTGAAGCGGTGGGTTCCTCGGCGGCTTTTTTGTCCTTGAATTTGCCGGTGTGGTCGGGGGGGTAATCGGAAAGCTTGAACTTCTTGCCCGGGCGAACGAGGTAGGGGGAGTCGATCATCCGTGGGATTATACGGAAAGGGGGTCGCCGGTGAACTCCCAGTGTGCTGAAATATCGCGTTACATGTTGGGATTGCGTGCCTTACAAGCGGTTATGGAAACGCTCGCGATTTGGAGCAGCGACCCGATTTCAAGCGCGGTAAAATCAACGCATCATGACAGAGACAACTGAAAAAACCTCATCGTTGAAGTGCCCCAAGTGTGGTGCCGAGATGGAGAAGGTTTCCTTCCATCGATTCGTCGTGGACCGCTGCACCGGCTGCCGGGGATTGTGGCTGGCAGCGTTGGATCGCGAATGTCTGGCGGTGATTCGCGACGCCGAAAAAATCGACATCGGTCCACCGCATATTGAAAAGCGCGATGAAAAGGTGCGGATCAACTGCCCCGAATGTCATACGCGCATGATCCGGATGGTGGACCACGATCAGCCGCACATCTGGTACGAGTCGTGCCCGGTGTGCTACGGCGTGTTTCACGACGCCGGGGAGTTCCGGGATTACAAGTCGCACACGGTGGTGGATTTCTTCCGCGATTTGTTTCTGCCGGAGCGGGTGTGAATCGGGAGTGGTCGGCCTTCCGGATTTCCCGCCATCGCGTTAAACTTTGGGTGGCGGGTGCAATTCGATGAAAACGTACAACTACACGGTTAAGGTTCACAAGGCCGATCCGGACGAAACCGGATTCTGGGTGGAGGTTCCGGCTTTGCCCGGATGCGTTACCCAGGGCGAAACGTACGAAGAAGCCCTGGGCATGGCGCACGAGGCCATCCAACTGTATCTCGAAGGCCTGATTGAGGAAGGATTGCCCATCCCCCAGGAACGCGCCGAGCAACACGCCGAGAAGGTCATCGTTGCGGTCAATCTACCGTCCGCGGCTATGAGCAGGGTTATCGCCAGTTAATGACCGTGCGCGATTCCACGTCTTTTGTGGCATGGGCTTCCCAGCCCATGATCGAGGGGGATGATATCAAACGACGCGTGCGATTTGGGAAAACCAGGTTTCGACAGTTGGACAATCTTTTGTATTGCCGTGGAGATAATGCCCGCCTCGGCAAGTTGGTGTTCCCACATCTCACCCGGCGCCGGACCCGAAGCGCCCCCAATCACGGCCTGGAAGGCCGTGCCACTTAAAGGCAATGGCGCGGAATCGCGAACGGTGGCTTAGAACCTCCCCTTATTCCCCACCAGCGTCTTCTCCAGCAGCTTTTCCAGCGTCGCGCAGACTCGATCCACCTGGGCTGAGGTCATCGCGCCAAAGAAGGGAAGGGCGAGCGTGCGCGCCGCGACGTATTCGCAGACCGGGAAGTCCCCGGCTTTGTAGCCGTACGGTTCGGCCACGTAGGGTTGGAGGTGAATGGGCGGGAAATAGTTATTGCAGCCGATGCCTTCGGCGCGGAGCTGCAGCATGATCTGATCGCGGTCGCCGGGGGCGAAGAGGTCGTTGAGGCGGACGACGAAGACGAACCAGGAGACGTGGGTGTCATCCATCAGAGTGGGGAGGATGAGATAGCGGTTGGTCATGAGCCGTTCCATGTACATCTGGGCGACGGCCCGGCGATGCTCAAGGATCTCATCGAGGCGCTGGACCTGCGCCAATCCCAATGCGGCATTGAGCTCACTGAGTCGGTAGTTGTAGCCGAGCCTTTGATGACTGAGCCATGCCATGCCCTCCCGGCCCTGGTTGCGCAACGAGCGACACGTGGCGGCGAAGGTGTCGTCGTCGGTCACGATCATTCCGCCTTCGCCGGTGGTGATCTGCTTATTCGGATAAAACCCAAAGATCCCGGCCCGGCCGAACGATCCGATCGGTCGGTCCGCATATTTCCCGCCGAAGCCTTCGCACGCATCTTCTATCAGGACCAGTTGGTGTTGGCGGGCGAATTGCTCGACTTCTTTCATCCCGCCGGGATGGCCGAATGCTTCAACCGCCACAATCGCCTTGGTTTTGGGCGTGATGGCAGAGGCGAGCTTGTCCACATCCAGGTTCAGCGTCGTCGGATCGATATCGACAAACACCGGCTTGGCGTTGACGTACAGAATGCAGTTGGTGGATGCGACAAAACTGAACGGCGTGGTGATGACCTCGTGGCCTTCCCCGATGCCGCCCGCAAGCATCGCGCAATGTAGCCCGGCAGTGCCCGACGAAACGCCGATCCCGTGCCGGCGATCGGTCAGCGTAGCACACGCTTGCTCGAACTGTTCAAGCCGGGGGCCAATTGAAAGCGTCGTGGTGTGAAGGACGTCCATAACAGCGTCGATCTCGCGCTGAGTGATGTCGGGCTGGGATAAGGGAATGGGAATAGGCATTTATGGTTCCGTTCTATCTGTTTAAGGCTGAGCCCGGTTGACTCGACCCCGAGGCTTCTTAACCTTCGAGACAAAAGTTATACTGGCCGGGCTCTGCGTCCGATAATCTATTATCGTCTTAAACCCCAAGGTGGCATGAGTTCCGAAAAGCGGTCTAAAGATAAGAGTAACACACACTTCTGGCGAGCCTGCGGGTTCCTATACCCCTATCGCGGCTATGTGCTGATCTCAGTCGTATGCGCAATCTTCGTAAGCGGCGCGTTTGCCGGGGGGCTCGGCACGATGGTCCCCATCATGCGCGTGTTCCTCAACGGGGACACGATTCAATCGTGGGTGGATCGCACGATCGCACAACGCCGATTGGGCGTGAGCTTCGCCGATCGCAATGACGAGCTTTTCGTTGCGCGCGTCGAACCGAAGGGCCAGGCAGCGCTGGCTGGCCTTAAAGATGGGGATGTTGTGAGCACGCCGCAGAACAACGTCAGGAAGACGTTGCATCAGATCGCCGACTCGGCCAATGCGTCCATCAATCTGACGTCCGCCAATGGCGGCGCGACATCGGTCGTCAACGCGAAATTGCCCGCCAACCCCTGGTACTGGGAGGCGCTGCGGCGGATTGCCGAGCGGTTTCCGGAAAACCCCGTGAAGGCGATCGCGCTGGTGCTGGGGATCGTGATTTTGCTGGCGGTGTTCAGCAACGTGCTTTCGTTTTTCCAGGAATACCTTTCGGACAAAGCGGCGGTATTGGCCGTCAACGACATTCGCCGGCGGCTTTATGACCACGTGCTGCACATTCCCTTGAGCCACTTCGGGCTTAAAGGAACCAGTGATGTTACGAGCCGGCTGACGCAGGATGCGCAGAATCTGAACGAGGGGTTTAAGACGGTGCTCGGGCAGAGCATTCAGGAACCGATTAAAGCAGGGATGGCGCTGTTCGTCGCGCTGATCGTCAGTTGGAAGCTGACGCTTTTCATCATCCTCGTCCTTCCCGTGATGCTCGCGATCGTCAAGAAATTTGGAAAGAAAATGCGCCGCACCAGCAAGAAGGCAATGCTCAACTCGGCGAGCATGCTGGGACAGATCGAAGGGTCATTGATGGGGATTCGCGTCGTGAAAGGTGCCTCCGCCGAGCGATTCGAACGGCGGCGCTATTCCACCATAATGCAAAAACTGGTCGGCCAGCAGCTTCGGATGAGCAAAATCGATGCGTTTACCGAACCCACCATGGCGACCCTGTCCCTCATCCTGGTGTCGGTCGTTGTCCTCGTGGCGGCCCACATGGTCCTAATATCGAATACCCTCCAGAAGGAGCACTTTTTTCTCGTGATGGGCTGTCTAGCGGCCATCGGCGATTCACTTCGGCGCGTCAGCAAAGTAAATAATGTCCTTCAACGCTCCAACGCAGCCGCCACGCGGATCTTTGAGGTATTGGATCTCCCGATTGAACGCGGACGCGGTCGCGGAGGCAATGGAAATGGCCGCAACCCAATAGGCGCGCCGCTGCACCCCCGTCCGACAGCGCCGGAAATCGCCGCCAGCGTTGAACTTGAGACGCCCTTTGTTGTGCGTCGAATCAAGCTCCCTCCAATCCAAAAAGGGATTACTTTTGAAGACATCACCTTCGCCTATCCCAATTCGTCGAGCCCTGCGTTGCGCGAGGTGAGTCTGACTGTCCCACGGGGAAAATGCATCGCCGTGGTGGGGCGCAATGGAAGTGGCAAGACGACGCTGCTCGCGCTGCTGCCGCGGTTTTACGATCCGCAACAGGGCCGCATCCTGATCGACGGCGTGGATATCCGCCACGCCACGCTGCGCTCGCTGCGCGGCCAAATCAGCATCGTAACCCAGGACTCGGTGATCTTTCCCGGCACAATCGCGCAGAACATCGCGTATGGCCACCCATTGTCTCAATTCGGCGAAACGATGCCAGCCGATCTGCGCGAACAAGTCATCGCGGCAGCCAAACAAGCCTACGCCAACGACTTCATTCTCGATAAGCCACAAGGGTACGAAACGATATTAGGAGAACTGGGTGGCAGCCTGTCCGGCGGCCAGAAGCAGCGGCTGTGCATCGCTCGCGCGATCTTCCGCAAAGCGCCGATTCTCGTGCTAGATGAAGCCACCAGCCAGGTGGACGCCGAGAGCGAAGAGCTGATTCAAAAGGCCATCGAGGGCCTCATTCACGAGCGGACCACGTTCGTCATCGCGCACCGCATCAGCACGATTCGTAGCGCCGATGAAATCGTCGTGATGGACCGTGGCCGGATTGTTGGCCAGGGCAAGCACGAGGAGTTGCTGGCGACCAACGAGACGTATCAGCAACTGGTCGAGCGGCAGTTGTTTGCATTGCCCACGCCAGTGGGAATGCGGGAAACGTAGGACGTCAAAGACGTAAAACGTAAAATGTGATGAATGCGCCGCGGTGGGGGACCCTTCGGAATTCGCCTTCTCGTAGGGGCGGACCCCCGTGTCCGCCCTATTGCCCGCGCCCTCATTAAGGGGGACAAAACCCATCGAAAAATGTCAGGTCCGTGTCAGCATCTATTCCAATTCACATCATCCGGCCATCAGGGCGGACACGGGGGTCCGCCCCTACATGATGCGCTCCCGCGGTGACCTCGCAAACGCATTATTTTGTCCCCCCGACGCTGACAAGGTGCGTGTAGGTGCGGACATACATTTTGCCGTTGGCGATGGCAGGAGTGGTTGAGAGAGGGGGGTGATGCTGATTGGGGTCTTCGAAATTGAGCGGAGTGCGGGCGAGCAGCTTGAACGTGTCGGCGACCGCGATCACGTACATTTCGCCTTCCTTGGATTCGACGAAGATCTTATCCCGCGCGCAAACCAGCGAGCCGAAGAAGTTCCCGTCGAGCCGTTCGGTCCAGATCGTGTCGCCCGTGGCGGGCTTGAGGCAGCGCATGACGCCGTTGTCGGTGATGTAGAAGAGCAGACCGTTCTTCACAATCGACGTGGGGACATATGGAACGCCTTTTTTCAGGATGAAGGCGCTCGTGGCGGTCTGGCCATCGTCGGAGGGTTTGGCGGCGGCAAATTCGTGGCCCATCGGACCATCGCCGCAGGAACCGTAAATCAGTCCATCGGCGATATAAGGCGATGCGACCGCGCGGGCATCAAAGACCTTGGGCAGTTCCCAGATCAACCGGCCAGTCTGGGGTTCGACGCCCGAGAAGCCATGCGCTTTGCTGGTGAAGATGATCTGAGGCGGGCCATCCTTGGGTTGGAACACACACGGCGTGGAGGCTGAAAATTTATCCGTCTTGCCGCGGGGAATTTTCCAGACGATTTTGCCCGTCTTGGCGTCGAGGGCGAACAAAAAGCTTTCGGGGCCTTCCTGATCGTCCGTGATGTAGACGAGATTGCCAAAAACCATCGGCGACTGCCCGCCGCCATGCTGGCTGACGAACGCGCCAAGATCGCGTTTCCAGATTTCGTTGCCGTCGTGATCGAGCGCCAGCGCGCTCAATTCTTCCGGCGTGCTCCAGCAAATGTAAATGTTCTTTTCATCGGCGGCCACCGAGTTGCTGGCGAAGCTGTTGTATTCGTGAATCTTGTAGGTGCGGGCGGGATAGGTCTTCGTCCAGCGGATCGAGCCATCGGGCGCGTTGACGCAAACCACCATGCGCTCGCCCGTCTGGTCGTTGGCGCAGAGAAGGAAGATGCGGTCTTTGTAGACGATTGGGGACGAGTTCCCGCCGCCGGGGAGGGCGGTTTTCCAGTTGTAGGACTTGTCGGTCCATTCCGAGGGAATATCGGCATCGCTCAGACCTGAGCCGTTGGGGCCGCGGAAGCGCGTCCATTGGGATTGGTCAGAGAGAATGCTGGATGCGGGCGGCGCGGGAGGCGACTGGGCCGGCAGGTGAGAAGCAAGTGCAAGAAGGGCCAGCGCGCCCAGACGGAGAGAGAGGGTGGTATTCACAGGGTAGTACGATATCCGTGGTGTGGAGGTGGGGGCAAGATAAAAGCGACAAGTCGTTTTGAACGTGGGGTGATTGCTGCCACCCAAATCCTCTTACTCCTACTCTTATCTCCTAATCCTAATCCTAATCCTAATCCTGGCAGCAAGCCGTTGAGATTAGGATTAAGATTAGGAGTACGAGTAAGAGTAAGATTAGGATTAAGATTAAGATTGGGAAGAATGGAAGGGGGAGGCTTGGATTCTTGCACAGTCTCACTAGAATCCCCCGGCGATGTCCGAAGGCGGGATATGGACAGTCCGGCGGATCCTGGAGTGGACGAGCGGTTTTTTCAAACGAAAGAACGTCGAACCCGCGCGGTTGTCCGCTGAATTAATTCTGGCCCATATTCTGGGCGTCGCACGGATCAAGCTTTACACCGATTACGAACGGGAACTGTCCGAAAAGGACCTGGCGGCCTGCCGGGAGCTGGTCAAGCGGGCCGGCGAGCAGGAACCCATCGCCTACCTGACCGGCAAAGCGCCGTTCTTCAATCTCGAGTTTGAGGTCACCCGCGATGTACTGATTCCCCGGCCCGATACCGAAACGGTCGTCGAAAACGTCCTTCAGTTTGTCCGGCATCAGGGCGGATTTGAGTCGCCTCGGGTTCTGGATCTGTGTACCGGCAGCGGGTGCATCGCCGCGGCAATCGCATACCACCTCAAGACCGCGGTCGTCACCGCCACCGATATCAGCGAGCCGGCCGTGGCGGTAGCGCGGAAGAATATCGAGCGCCTCGGTCTTAGCGGACGGGTGCTGGTCGAACAGGGGGATTTATTTGAGCCGCTGGAGCGGATGGTGGACATTCAGCCCTTCGATTTAATCGTGGCCAATCCCCCTTACATCCCGACGGCGCAGCTACAGACGTTGGACCGCAGCGTGAAGGAATATGAGCCGCTGGGCGCGTTGGATGGCGGCTTGGACGGATTGGTGATCCACCGGCGAATTCTGGCCGATGCCCCCGCCCGACTCGTAGCTGGCGGGCGAATTTATCTGGAGATCGCGTTCGATCAGGGGGAACTGGCCGGGCAGGTCATGGCCGAATACCCGGCGTTTGATGAGGTGCGGATTCTAAAAGATTATGGGGGGCGGGACCGGGTCATCACGGCCAGACGCAAATAGGACCGCAGGAATTGGCCATTTCCATCCGATCTATAACAAGAACCCGAGGAAGGGTAGGTACGTAACTGGCTTGAATTGTCCAAGCCGCGATGAATTGCGGTTTGGCGGGCCTCGATTTAGATTATTTTGCCTGCGGCAATGGATTGCCGCCCATTTCGCTGGCGGAAGGAGCCGTTGTGCTTCGATTATTCCCGGTGTCGGTTGTCATCCTTGGCTTGATTCTACTGCGACTTTGTTATGTGCACGGGGTGTTTGTCGGGGCGCAAACAGTGGGCGATGGCAGGGCTGCGGGGCCAGTGAACTTCACACCAGGTAGTTCGACAGACCTGGAGGATGTAACGCCCGATCGGAAAAAGTGGATCGACAACATGGCGCGGGAAGCCCTGACGGCGCCGACGCCCGAAGCACGATCGGCGGCGGCGTTGGCAACGGCGGATCAATCGACTTCGAAAATCGCGCAAATGCTGCGATCCGTCAATGCCGCTGAAGAAGTGGTGATGGAAAACTTATCGCAGGCGGACACGACCGGATTCAAGGCGACGCGATGTACCCCACGGGGAGAACGCGTTCGCTATTCAATTGACCTGACGCAAGGGAGTCTGAAGTCGACCAACGGGCAGCTTGATGTGGCGATTCGGGGCAATGGAGTCTTTGCCGTGTCGAATCCGGGTTCATTGGGAAACGAGGTCGAATATACGCGGTGTGGTTATTTCTTCGTCAACAATAAGAACGAACTGGTCGCCGGGATCGGTGATGGATACCGGATGATACCGGCGATCAAGATCCCATCCGGCGTGACGGATATAACCATTGGCCAGGATGGGACGATTCAGGTCCTGCTTCCGGGCACGGGCACGAAGCAGACCGTGGGCCGGTTGGCGTTGACATGGTTCGTCAATCCATCGGGATTATCCAGGCAACCCGACGGGCTTCTGATGGCCACGAGCGAATCCGGACCGGCAATTAACGGGTTGCCGGGGGAGAACGGGATGGGTCTGGTTCAGCAGGGTTTTCTCGAATGCAGCAACGTCGATCTCCCGACCGAGCAAATGCGATTGAAGTTCCTGCACAACTGGCGGGCGGCGCTGGATGAAGCGCTGGTCGGGAATGGCCGTAGAGGCGTCGCAAGCACGAACTAATCAAAAAAAAGGGAATGCAATCACGGAGACCCGGCGGCGCTTTCGACACACGGGATTACCAAGAAGGCGCGAAGACACGAAGAAAACAATGGATTAGCACAGAGGCCACAGAGAACACAGAGGGCACAGAGAAATGCAAGAAATATTGCCACAGATGAACACAGATAAACACAGATGGAAAGACGGGAAAAGAGCATTTACACCATTCAGAATTTTGCATTTATCTGTGTTCATCTGTGGCAAATGGAATTAACGAGTTAGCTTCGTGGCGATTTCGGTGATGTGTTTTCCCTGGTAGCGGGCGATGGACAGTTCGTTGGCGGAGGGGAGGCGTTCGCCGCGGGTGCCGGCCATGGTGGATGCGCCGTAGGGGGAGCCGCCGGTGATTTCGTTCATATTCATCAGTTCCTGGCAGGCGTAGGGGACGCCGACGACGACCATGCCCTGATGGAAGAGAAAGGTTTGCATGGAGATGAGGGTGGTTTCCTGGCCGCCGTGCTGGGTTGCGGTGGAGGTGAAGATGCTGCCGACTTTTCCAACCAGGGCGCCGGACATCCAATGTTGGCCCGTGGAATCGAAGAAGGTTTGCATCTGGGCGCAGGCGCTGCCGTAGCGGGTGGGGGCGCCGATGATGATTGCATCGGCGGCGGGGAGGGTGGCGATGTTGGCGACGGGGATATGAGCGAATGCCTTTTTCGAATCCATCGCGCCCATTTTTTCCAGAACCGCCTGGGGCAGCGTCTCGGCGACCTGGTACACGTCGACCTGCGAGCCGGGCACCTGGCGGGCGCCCTCGGCGACGGCTTCGGCCATTTTCCAGAGGTGGCCGTACATGCTGTAGAAGATCACTTGAACCTTTGCCATGAGAGGACTCCTTAAAGAGATGGTTTATATGAACTATGCGTCTACAAAAATATCAACTGGCACAATCAGACGATTCAATTTTGTTAAGCAGGCTATTCAGCCGAGCCTGGTCGGTGGCGGTCAGCGGGGCCATGCATTGCTCGATCAGGCCCAGATGGATCGGAAACGCCGCCTGTAGCGCCGCCCGACCTTTTGCCGTTAAATGCAAATGATTCGCCCGCCGATCATTGGGCGAGGGCTTCCGCTCGACCAATTCCGCGGCTTCCATCCGGTCCAACAACCCGCACACGTTTCCCTTAGTCACCAGCAGCCGCCCGGCCAATTCCTGCTGGGTGATGCCATCGGACATGCCCAGGTTCGCCAGCACATCAAATTGCGGAAGCGTGATATCGCAATTACTCAAGATCCGATCGAGCCGACGCTGAATCTTTTGATAGACCCGTGCCAGCCGGAGCCATGTTTGCAAAGCTTCGGGGCGGGCTTGGGGAAGGGGCGTTGGACGAGACGACATAGTTTATATGTAAACTAATTGGGCGGGGTGTGTCAAGACTCATTCTGCCACGCTGAAATCCTCGGCTCTTGTCATCCTGGAGCGCAGCTAAGGATCTGTTCTTCGAGTGGCTACCGGCTATCAGATCCTTCGCTGTGCTCCAGGATGACAATGAGCGCTCGTCTGATGGAGGATTTCAACAGAGGAGTTTCCTCCGTTATTGGCGCGCACAACATGACCCCTTGTCAGGGGGTGTGGGTTCGCTATACTTTCCGATTCGTGTAATTTTGAGATTGCGGAGATAATTCAATGGCCGTGAAGATTCGATTCAGGCGGATGGGACGCAAGAACCATCCGTTTTACAGACTAAACGCGATCGATTCGCGATCGCCGCGCGATGGGCGCGTGATTGAGGAGCTGGGTTATTACGATCCCGGGCTTAAGGATCAGACCAAGCAGTTTGTTGTAAAGCTCGATCGGTGCAAGTATTGGCTGGATACCGGCGCGATTCCGTCGCCTACGGTTTCGTCGCTTTTGAAAAAGAACGGGCTGGAGCATAAGCAGCTTCGATTGCCGCGTCCGGGTCGGCCGAAGGTGGCTCCGGTAGCACCCGGTAAGAAGCCAGAGGCTGCACCGGCGGCCTCGTAGTCGAGAATGCAACGATTTTCCCGCACAGCCGACTATCGGCTGTGCTTTTTTTGACCATAGCTGCGAAGCCGGCTGTTTTCCGCAGCCGAGGAACCGGCTGTGTCGCAAGTGAAGCGAATCGACATCCTGACGCTGTTCCCGGAAATGTTTGGCCCGATGTTGGGCACGAGCATCCCGAAGCGGGCGGCGGAGAAAGGGTTGGTCAGCTATCACCTGACGAACATTCGCGACTTTGCGACCGATGGCCATCTTTCCGTGGACGACCGGCCTTTTGGCGGCGGCCCGGGAATGGTCATGATGTGCCAGACGATGTTCGACGCGGTTGAAGCCGTCGAAAGCCAGGACCCGAGGCCGGCCAAACGGGTTTTGCTTTCGCCCCAGGGACGGGTTTTTGATCAGGCCCTTGCGATGGAGTTGGCCGATCAAGATCGGTTGCTCCTGATCGCGGGGCACTATGAAGGCTTCGACGAACGGATCGTTGAGGGCCTTAAGCCGCTGGAACTGAGCATCGGCGATTACGTGCTCAGCGGTGGCGAGCTGGCGGCGATGGTGGTGATTGACGCGATTGTCCGGCTGTTTCCGGGCGCGCTGGGCGCGGCCGATGGAGCGGCGGACGAAAGTTTTGCCGAGGGTTTGCTGGAATTTCCCCAGTACACCCGGCCCCGGGAGTTCCGGGGAATGACGGTGCCGGACATGCTGCTGAGCGGAAACCACGCGGCAATCGCCAAATGGCGACGCGAGCAGCGAGAGATTAGGACCCGGGTACGCCGGCCGGATTTATGGCAGCGGTTTATCGAGAGACAGAAGTCGGATAATATTGAACCCCAAGCAACCCGGCCCCAGCGGCCATGAAACGCCAGTTGGCGGATCGGAGACTCATCATGATCAACAAAATCCTTGAAGGCGTAGAGAAAGAACATCTGAAGAAAGAGCCGTTGCAGTTCGACATCGGCGATACCGTCGACGTCCACACGCGAATTGTCGAAGGCGAAAAAGAACGCATCCAGGTGTTCGGCGGGACCGTGATCATGCGCAGGGGCCGGGGGATCAACGAAACATTCACCGTCCGCCGGATCGTGAACAATGAAGGCGTCGAGCGCATTTTCCCCGCTCACTCGCCGTTCATCTCGAAGATCGTCGTCCGCCGCAGCGGCGAGAGCCGCCGGGCCAAACTGTTCTACCTCCGCCACCGCGTCGGCAAGGCCGTCCGCCTCACCGAAAAGCGCAAGGTCAAGAAGGAAGAACCCGCCCCGACCGAAGGCACCGCGACAGCGCATCCGGAACTGGCCGCTTCGGCGACCTGATGCTGACCTGCCCATAAAAAAAATGGACGCCCGCGGAAGATTCTTCCGCGGGCGTTGGTTTACATGGTGTGACGACTGAGCTCGAGCATGTTGTCCTTGAGTACGGCCAACCGTCCAAACGATTGCGTCGGCCCTTGGTCCGATTGCTGATCGTGAGTGCCGTGCTATTTGCAGGGTTTGCAGGACTGCGAGCCATTTACAACGAAATCCTGGTTGTTCAGGCACGATGGAATGCAAGCGGGCGACGGGATGTCGAATATCGGCGCCTTGTGAATCTTCCCGTCCCCAAAGACACACCCATTTATGACGAAGCCAGGGACCTACGACCAGTTACATTTGTCGGGCGTTTTGAAGCGGGCCAGAGTCCGCTGTGGATTCGTTTCAGAGGCGACTCCGGGACCGTTCCCCCCGATCCGATGCCGTGCTGTTCATCTCAGCGCGTAACGTGTCTCTTCTATCTTCAAGGCACAGATTTGCGCGCTGGATCGCAATCCAACAGGGTTCGTTGCGCGCCCGCCTGCTTTCCACGTCCCGAGGTAATGGGTCCGCCGTACACCAGTTTTGAAGGCGACATTCTCGACGTGTTCGTGCATGGCCGTCGGACTTCCAGCGGGGCCGAACGGCTTGTTGCCGTGTCATTCGACTCATCGACGTTCATGGTTGGCGACCCTCAACCATTCACTGTCTGCATCTATACACCGGGAAAGTTTCTTCGGTCAGGAAATTGGAATTGGATGCGATGTGGCTTAGGTTTCAAATGCAACCCCGGTGAACCACTGCGACTGTACGGCGGCCAGCCCGATCTTGCTGACTGCTCTCATTTCACGATTCGTTACTCGGCGGGAAATCGATCGGGCGTAATCGACGGCTGGCTGAATCAAGACGCCAACGCCGTAACGATGTCCGCACGCGGGGACATGAGCAAGGTCAATTGAATTCCCCAGGATTTACAGTCCTCGCCTCCACCCTTCACGTACAAACACTTTCGGCTCGTTCGTCCCTTGCAGGCCTTTGACGTGCGGGCATAATCACGCATCATGGCTCGCTGGTTCCAATCTTTATTCAAGTCGACGGCCGATCGCGATGCGATGGGGCAGCGGGGGGAGAACGTGGCGGCGCGGTATTTGCGCAACTTGGGCTACAAGATCATCGTCCGGAATTTTCGGTGTGAGCTGGGTGAGATCGATATCGTCGCCAAGGATGGGAAGACGCTGGTGTTTGTCGAGGTGAAAACCCGGGCGTATGACGATCCCACGCCCGAAGAGCAGGTCAATGAGGTGAAGCGCCATCAGATCACCAAGTCGGCCAAGCTGTATCTTTCGCGGTACGGCAGCCCGCAGCCGCCGGCGCGGTTTGATGTGGTGGCAGTGGTGTGGCCTGACGGGCGGGAGCCTCAGATTCGTCATACCCCGCACGCGTTTGAAGCGACGTTCTAGCAAGCGAGCCCGACCGCCAAGAACATCGAATCACTTCCGAGTTCTCCATGCTCTATCGACTGGTCCGGCCTCTCTTATTCTCACAGGATGCCGAGCGCGCTCACGAGATGGGCATCGCCGCCGCCCGGTTTTTGGCGGGGCGACCCTGGCTGGCCGAGCTGATTCACGACTACGTTGCCCGGCCGGCAACGAGCGAACGGCGGGTTGCCGGTTTGACGTTCCCCAATCCGATCGGGCTTGCTGCTGGAATGGACAAGAATGCCGTCGCGCCGCTGGCTTGGTGGGGGTTTGGTTTCGGATTTATGGAGTTGGGCACCGTGACGCCGCTCCCGCAAGCGGGCAAGCCGCGGCCGCGGATGTTCCGATTTGCCAATCGCGGGGCGGTCGTCAATCGGATGGGATTTAACAATGACGGCGCGGCAGCCGTGGCGCGAGAGTTAGGCCGGCAACTGCATCTCGGCCTGCGCCCGCCGTGCCCGATTGGTCTGAGCGTCGGGATGAACGCGATCACTCCCCGAGAAAACGCGGCCGACGATTATCGAAAAGCGACCGAGGCGCTGGCGCCGTTCGCCGATTATCTGGCGATCAATGTGAGTTCGCCAAACACGGCCGGCTTACGAGGTCTCCAGGCCGGAAGCGAAATCGGGCGCATCGTGAAAGCGACTCAATCGGCAGCCGGGGGCAAACCGGTCTTCGTGAAAATCGCCCCGGAACTGGAAGAGGCCGCACTGACCGACATTCTGGACGTGTGCCTTGCCGAAGGCGTTGCAGGGGTGATCGCGACCAACACCCTCGCCACCGCCAACGTGCCCGGCCTCCCCGAAGGGGGAATGAGCGGGCTGCCTCTCCGCGAGCGCGCGTTGCAGCAGGTAGGGCGGGTTCGGAAAGCGGCGGGGGACCGCATCGCCGTGATTGGATGCGGCGGGATTGATGACGTTGAATCCGCCCGACGCATGTTTGAAGCCGGAGCGGATCTGGTGCAGCTCTACACAGGGCTGATCTACGAAGGGCCATTCTTGCCGGCTCGGATTAGCCGGGGAATTCCGGCAGCAGAAAAGAAAGAATTGCCAAAGATGGACACAGATAAACACAGATGAGAAAGTGCTCTGTTAGAACCCTTCATTGGACTAGCTGCCCCTTGTCATCCTGGAGCGAAGCGAAGGATCTGAAATTCGAGGGGTTCACTGGCTATCAGATCCTTCGCTTCGCTACAGGATGACAACGTGCGACTGCTATCGTTTCGACTTCGGAAGTCTCACTAGCCAGGCATGTGACGTATAGCAATCACAAGCCATAGTACCGCCCCTACGCCGAAGATTAACGAGACGAAAATGGCAAATTGGGCCAGTCCCGCGGTAAATGGATCTGGTGGTCGGCACTTGAGGCCAAGGATGAGTCCCGGCAACGCCAAGACTGGCATCAGAAGAAACAATAGATTCGTTGCCTCCCTATCCAGCCCAAAGAACCCATTGATCAGGCAAAGCGTCAGAACGACGGGCACCAGTGTCAGCGCCGCTGCAAACCATGGCCGAAACGGCGTAATGTTTGGGGGAGTTTCCGGAGTTATGTAATCGAGCGAATTGTCGGCCATCCCCCAATCTTACCCTCCGCGAAGACGGGTGGGAAAAGCATGAATTCTAAGTTTGCGCGCTCATGCGGCGAATTGAAGGATTGCCGGCTTTGATTTGAAACTACACCAGTTCTGCAAAGGGGCGCGGGGTTTTTGGGGAGCGTTTCATTTCTGTCCCTCATTGTTGATCTGTGCCCGTCCTTGGTCCAAGCTCAATCCGGGTTTGAATCCGCGTTCGCGTCCCGCTATCGTCGCGGGGATCATGAAAATAGCAGTGATGCCGGGCGATGGGATTGGGAAGGAAGTGGTTCCTGAAGGGCTGAAGGTTCTGAAGGAGGCGGGGCGGAAGTTCGGCTTCACCTATACGACCACCGATTACCCCTTTGGTGGCGAGCATTATCTTAAAACCAAGCAGACGCTGCCGGACTCGGCGCTGAAAGAGCTCGCGGCTCACGATGCGATTCTGTTTGGGGCGGTGGGCGTCGATCCGCGCGGGTCGGCTCAGATTCCGCAGGGGATTCTGGAGACCGAGATTCTGCTGAAGATGCGGTTTGAGCTGGACCAATACATCAACCTGCGCCCGACCAAGCTGCTGCCCGGCGTGCCGACGCCGCTGAAGAATGTGGGGCCGGGCGATATCGACATGATCATCGTCCGCGAGAATACGGAAGGTTTGTACGCGGGGAATGGCGGGTTTTTGTACAAGGGGACGCCGCACGAGGTGGCCAATCAGATTGAAGTGACGACGCGGCATGGCGTCGAACGGGCGATCCGGTACGCCTTTGAATATGCGGTGAAGTTCGGCCGCAAAAAAGTGACGCTTGTGGCCAAAACCAACGTGCTGCGGTTTGCTCATAACCTGTGGATTCGCGCGTTCGAAGAAGTGAAGGCCGAGTATCCGAATATTCAGACCGATTATCACCACGTCGATGCCTGCACCATGTACATGGTGACCAAGCCGAGCATCTATGATGTGATCGTGACGACCAACATGTTCGGCGACATCATTACCGATCTCGGGGCCGCCATTCAGGGCGGCATGGGCATGGCGGCCAGCGGGAATCTGAACCCCACGCGCCAGGCCGCGAGCATGTTTGAGCCGGTGCATGGCAGTGCGCCGGACATCGCGGGCAAGGGTTACGCGAACCCGATCGCGACGTTCCTCAGCGTGGCGATGATGCTGGATTTCCTGGGCCAGGAAAAGGCGGCCCTGGCGATTCAGAAGGCGTGTCAGGATGTTGTGGCCGATCCGAAGAATCATACCCGCGATCTGGGTGGGACGATGGGAACGGCGCAGGTGGGTGAGGCGGTTTGTGCGAAGTTGGGCTCCTAGAATTGATGGGTGGTCAGTGGTCAGTGGTCAGTGGTCAGTTGTGAGAGAGGGACGGTTTGTTGTCAGGAATGAAGACGTATGGCAGAGAAGCTTGTCATCATTGGGTCGGGGCCGGCATCTTGGACGGCGGCGATTTATGCGGCGCGCGCGAATCTCGAGCCTTTGGTTTATGAGGGCGCGATTTCCGAGGAGAACCGCTTGCGCGGCACACTGCCGCTTGGTCAGCTGAACCTGACCACCGAGGTGGAGAATTTCCCCGGATTCCCCGAAGGCATTCTTGGCCCAGAACTGATGATGCGCTCGCGCGAGCAGGCCGAGCGATTTGGTACGCGCATCATTACGGAGGATGTCACGTCGGTTGATGTAAAGGGCCGGCCATTTGTGTTGACAGACTCGGCCGGAAATACCGTTGAAGCTCACGCGCTCATTATCGCCACCGGGGCCAGCGCCAATTACCTGGGGCTGGATTCTGAAGAACGATACAAGAATCACGGTGTATCCGCGTGCGCGGTGTGCGATGGCGCACTCCCGCGGTATCGGAACAAGCCGCTGGTCGTCGTGGGCGGCGGAGATTCAGCCGCTGAAGAGGGCACCTACCTCACGAAGTTTGCCAGCGCGATTTACCTGGTGCATCGCCGCGACACGCTCAACCGCGCCAGCCCCATCATGGCCCAGCGGCTGCTGTCCAATCCCAAGGTCAAGCCATTGTGGAACAGCGCGGTAGACGAAGTGCTCGGCGAGCAGATCACAACGCCGATGGGAGAAAAGCTCCCGAACATGACCGGCGTTCGCATCAAGGATATTCGCACCGGCGAAACCTCAACGGTTGACGCGGCCGGTATGTTCCTGGCCATCGGGCATACTCCAAACACCAAGTTCCTCAAGGGACAGCTTGAGCTGGACTCCAAGGGCTTCATCGCGCTCACCGAGCCGCACCGTACATTGACCAGCGTCGAAGGCGTTTTCGCGGCCGGCGATGTGGCCGATCCGATCTATAAGCAGGCGATCACCGCCGCGGGCATGGGATGCAAAGCCGCGCTGGACGCCGAGCGCTGGCTGGCGGGGCGAAACGTTCATTGATTGCCGCCGAACCATCCCTGTGACACGGGTTTGTAACCCGTTCCGAAAGTCTGGTCAGCAAAAATGGTTTTAATAGGCGAAGACTTTTCAGATCATCACATCGCCAGCACGGGTTGAAAACCCGTGTCACGAGGGGTTAATGACGCGGCGTTATGCCTTCACCAAATCACTCCGCCTGCGCAACCGCGCCGAGTTTTCCGCTGTCTACGACGCCAAAACCCGTGAGGCCCGCGGGCCGTTGGTGATTTACGCGAAGCCCAATGATCGTAAGCATCCGCGGCTCGGCCTCAGCACTTCACGTAAAGTGGGCACCGCCGCCCGGCGCAATCGCATTCGCCGGCTGCTTCGCGAGGCCTTCCGCCATCTTCAGCACGATCTGCCGGCCGGGTATGATCTGCTCATCGTCCTCCGCCCGCATGAGCCGCTTACATTGGCCGAGTATCAGAAAATACTTTCGGCGGCGGTCATCAAGCTCCATTCGGTGTGGACGCGGCGGCTCAATAATTCAAATACAACTCGGCCGTCCCCTGATTCGATTTGAATCCGGTCGCAAGGTCGGCGGCGTATCCGATGCGGATGCCGGCAGTAGGCCCGAACCGAACGCCCACGCCCGCGCTGGGCGCCCAATAGTCACGAATGCCGGCGTGTTCCAGCAGGTTGGTGTACGTGCTCCCCGCATCCACAAAAAAACTCACCGCAAACGACTTGGTTACCTTCAACCCGTTCTTGAGAATCTGCTGCTCAAGATCGGTGTTGAAGTGATAGTCGCCAAAGTGGATTGGGTAGCCGCGGTGGTAGCTGTACGATCGGGGCTGAGGTTTGCGGATCGGTTGATAGAGAGGGAAATCAAGAATTTGGAATCTGGAATTTCAGATTTGAGATTTGAGATCGCACAGTTGATACCGGCGTGTGAATCCGTCTCGCGGCAATTGAGGAAGTGGGCGGAGCATTTACAAAACACCGACATCCGCGGGCCGCGGCATCTGAACGAGGAAAGCCGGGAGGTCTATGACCGTGCCAGGCGGGCGGAGGCGTTTGCGGAGAAATTGAAAAGGATCCGGGCAGGGGGGAAGGTGGAGGAAGAATTTGGAGATTCCAAATCTCAGATTTGAGATTTCAAATCTGGAATTTCAAATCTGAGATTTGAGATTTGAGATTTCAGATTTCAAATTCAAGACGGTGAGGCAAACTTAGTCGATCACGCATCCGGCGTGTCGTCGCTCACATAATTGGTGTCATCCGGGCTGAGGACTTCCGGGGCGGGGTGGGGGTGGGATTCTTTGAGAAGAACGTGTTTGGCCAGTTCGAGCCGCATGATGGCGGTGTCCATGTCGGCGGGGCGGCGTTTGGGGTTTGTGGAGATGCACTCCATCACCAGGTTGGACAGCGGCAGGGGGACTTTGGGGTTCAGATCCTGGGGAGATTGGATCATCGTATCGAGGAGAAAGCCGTACTTCCCCTGACGGCTAACTGTGTATTGAGTTGGGATCGGCTTGCCGGTAAGGGCCCAGTATACAGTGGCGCCGAAGTTGTAAATGTCCGTTTGGGCAGTAATTGGACGGCGTTCCACTTGCTCGGGAGAGATGTAATCCGGGGTGCCCTGGATTCGTTCCTTGACCGTCCCGATCTTTGTGCTTTGGCCGAAGTCGATCACCTTCACGATTCCCTGGGCATCCCGGAGGATATTGTTGGGCTTGATGTCGCAATGCACATAACCCAGGGCGTGCATCGCTTTCAGGCCCTCGGCGGCCTGGAGGAAGGCATCAGTGATCTCGAGCAGGGTGCCGGGGGGACGGACTTCGAGGGGCTTGCCGTCGAACAATTCCAAAACCAGGAATGCCTCGGTTTTCTTGAGAAGCATTGTCTTGTTGATCTTCAGCTCATAGGCCTTGCGGAGGTTAGCGTGGGTGAACTGCTTGCTGACTTCGTACTCGGTCTCCATCTGCTCGATGAACCGAACATCCTTATCACGTTTGCGAACGACGTGTTTGAGGGCAAAAGCCCGACCGGTGCCTGTGTCGCGAACCGAATAGATAACGCTACCGGCCCCTTCGCCCAGTCGTTCAATGATATCGTAGTGGAGGAGTCGTTGAGCCATGAAATCAACATCCACCCCGGTGAAGCTCCCCTCCGGCCCGAGCGGTGGAAGTCGGGCAGGACGTATCCGGGCGAGGGATATAATTGTAGCAGATTACGATAAAAGACGCCCGGCGGGAGGGCCACCAAACGCTAGCGGCGAATAATCCCCTTTGCCGATTCCTGGCAGGCGTTTCCCCGCCGATCGATTCGTCCCGGTTCCAAAACCCCGGGCCGGCAGCGGTGGACGCGTGCAAATAACCTAATGGCTTAAAGTAGGTGAACTGGATGGGATTATCAAGGAAAACGTGTGGCACAAGAGCCGTTCGTGCCACAAAGCCTGAAAACACCGGTGGGGCTGTGGACAACTGTTCTCTCGCCCGTGAGACGGAATTCAATTATATTGGCGGGCCGATGGCCAGGAAGATTCAATCAGCGCCCAAAAGTTTTGAAGAGGCATTGGCCGAGCTCGAGCAGATCGTTGCTGCGATCGAAGGCGGGCAGGTCGGCTTGGAGGAAAGCCTCGTACGGTATGAGCGCGGCACTTTCTTGATACAGCATTGCCGGGGCGTGCTGGGGGCGGCGGAGAAGCAGATCGAACTGCTGAGTAAAACCGCCGACGGCGGGTTGGCGGCGGTTCCGATGGAGGCATCGAGCGCTGAACCCGCGACGGAGTAGAGGGATCGCGGAAAGGAAATCGACAGGACCGTGGTGATTAAGCAAGCTGTCATGGAACGATCTGATCAGCATGGGTTGCCTGGCGCGGACCTTGAAGCCACCGAGTTGCTCAATGCGCATGCACGGACGTTGAGCGACTATTTAAAGTTACTGCGGGGTCGATTTACCGGCACACCCAGCCGGTTGATGGAATCGATTGAATACAGCCTGATGGCAGGTGGGAAACGCCTTCGGCCCGCATTAGTGCTGGAATGCTGGCGGGCGACGGGCGGAAATTCAGAATCTTATCCATCGGCATTGGCAGCAGCCGGGGCGATCGAGCTGATCCACACGTTTAGCCTGGTTCATGATGACCTGCCGGCAATGGATGATGATGACCTGCGCCGGGGACGGCCTACTAATCATAAGGTGTTTGGCGAAGCGATGGCGATTCTGGCCGGGGATGGAATGGTGACGCTGGCGTTTGAAATCATCGCCAGGGATGCGATCCCGGCCCTGGTGCCGGCGCTGATTAAGGAGTTGGCGACGGCAAGCGGGCCGGAGGGGATGATTGGCGGTCAGGTGCTGGATATTGATGGCGAGAATCGATCGCTGGCTCTGCCCGAGCTTCAACGGCTGCATGCCATGAAGACCGGGGCGCTTTTGACGGCCGCGTGCAAGCTGGGCGCGATCGCGGCGGGCGGTGGGGATGAAGCAATCGAGGCCGTGGCGGGGTTTGGCCGGCATCTGGGATTGGCATTTCAAATTGTCGACGACCTGCTGGATCTGACCTCGACCCCCGAGCAGCTGGGGAAAGCGACTGGCAAGGACGCGGGAAAGGGCAAAAACACATATCCGAGCCTGCTGGGGTTGGAGCAGAGCCGGCTGGAAGCGGATCGGCAGCTTCAACTGGGCTTGGAAGCGATTAAGACATTGGGGATGCGCGCAAAGACACTTCAAACGCTCGCTCAATTTGTGGTGCAGCGCGATCGATAAGTCATTAAACGTTGTGGAAATAGCGCTTGCGTAGGGCGACGTCCGTCGCGAGGCTGCACGAAGGCAGGGTTAATGGCCAAGCGCTGCGGGATGGCGTACCTTTTAAGGGTCGAACTCAGCCATTGGCTTGGTTTATCGAAAAGTGGGGTTATTCATCCGAATGGGTCGATAAGCCAGTTGTGAGATAATTCGGTTGGAGGAGTGAGTAACGGTTCGCGAACAACTGCCGCTTCGGAACTTGCGGAGACGGCGTAAGATATGCACAATCGACCTTTGCCGCACCTCGTGCGGACGGTGGCGTAGCAGTTCCCGGGTTACGTCGCTTGCCAAGCGTGACGCAGCGAGCGGCGGCCAGGCACGGATGCCTTGCCGAGGAAGTCCACTGTACGATCAGGGAAATTGGAACCCCCCGTCGGGGTGAAGGGTTCGGAGGTTTTCGACGATGGCCTTGCTGGACGCGATCAGTTGCCCCGCAGACTTGCGCAAGCTCTCGATGCCGGAATTGATTGAATTGGCTGCCGAGATGCGCGACGTGATTTTCAACGCCGTGTCTCAAAATGGAGGCCATCTTGCTTCGAACCTGGGCGTTGTCGAGCTGACCATTGCGCTTCATTACGTATATGACTTCGGCCCCTACCCCGCAGGCCCGGATCGGCTGCTGTGGGATGTGGGTCATCAGAGCTATTCGCATAAGTTATTGACGGGTCGAAGCGCTCTTTTCCCCCGGCTGCGCCGGCGCGGGTCGGTGAGCGGGTTCCCCAATCCTGACGAATCTCCATACGATTTGTTTGCGGTGGGGCATGCCGGGACGGCCATCAGCACCGGCGTCGGAATGGCCCGGGCGGACCAGCAACTCGGGCGCGACAACCATGTCGTATCGGTCGTGGGCGATGCATCGATCGTCAACGGCTTGTCGTTTGAAGGCTTGAACGGCGCGGGGACGCTCAAGCGGCAAATGCTGATGGTGCTGAATGACAATGGCATGAGCATCAGCCAGCCGCAGGGCGCGTTTGCACAATATATAGAACGGGTGCGCGTCAGCGTGACCTACGAGGAAGCCAAGCGATTTGCCAAGCGGATTGTCGATGAATTGCCGGCTCCGGTTAGCCACACGATCGAAGGCGCTTGGCAGATGTTCCGCGAAGGCGTGAAACATGCGATCTGGCCGGGGCAGATGTTTGAGGCCTTGGGGATCAAGTATTTCGGACCGATCGACGGGCACGATTTACCCGGCCTGATCAATACGCTCGCCGAGATCAAGCATGTGAAAGCCCCGCTTCTGCTTCATGTTAAGACGATCAAGGGCCATGGACACGAAGTGGCGATCAGCGATCCGACCAAGTTCCATAGCCCGGCGGCGTTTCGGGTTGAAGGTTGCCGGGTTGAGATTACCAAGTCGACGGGTAAATCCTGGACGACCGCTTTTGCCGACGCCATGATCAAGCTGGCCGACTCCGATCCGCGCGTGGTGGCCATGACCGCCGCCATGCCCGATGGCACGGGGCTGAGCAAGTTTGAGAAGGTTCATCCCAAGCGATATATCGATACGGGTATATGTGAGAGCCATCTGGCCGCGATGGCGGCGGGGATGTGCAAGTCGGGGCTGCGGCCGTTCGCGGCGGTGTACTCCACATTCACCCAGCGGTGCTTCGATCAGATCTGGCAGGAGGTCGTGCTGAACGGCCAGCCGGTCGTGTTCTGCATGGATCGCGCCGGATTTGTCGGCGACGATGGCGCGGTGCATCACGGCTTCACCGACCAGGCGTTCTTGCGGCCACTGCCGGGCATGGTGCTGATGGCGCCCAGCGACGAGGCCGAACTGAACCGCTCGCTTCGATTGGCACTATCCTTGGAAACCGCCAGCGCCCTCCGCTATCCGCGCGACAACGTACCGGCCACCAATTTCGAAGAGACCATCGAAAAGAAGCTCCGCACCCAGGCGTCGCAGGAGTGGAAGGTCGGCAAGAGCCGCACGCTCCGCGAGGGCAACGATGCGACGATCATCGCGTACGGCGCGCTGGTTCAGAACGCGATGCTGGCCGCCGACGAACTTTCCGCCGATGGTCTGTCGGTTGGCGTGGTGGATGCGCGGTTCTGCAAGCCGGTCGATGGCGAGATGCTGACCCGCACCCTGAAGCCCGGCCATGCGGTCGTCACCGTCGAAGATCATTCGTTGCAAAACGGCTTCGGCAGTGCGGTCCTCGAATTTGCCGTCACTCACCGCTTACCCACCGAGAACATCACCCGCCTGGGCATGCCCGACCGCCTCGTAGCGCACGCAACGCGCAAGGACCAGTTGGCCGAAGTGGGCCTGGATGCCGCGGGCATCGCCCGAACCATCCGCGACGGCGTGCGAGCAAGCCGGTCATCGTCTTCCAAGCGCGATCCGATTTTTATGGAACTGCCGCAGGGGCGGTAATATCCCACCATTCAGCATCTCAAGTCAGTCAATTTGCAGCAGGTTGGTGCCGGGCCATGCATGCGACATCGTGGCGATAGAAGGGAGGCTGGAATGAGCGTAGGTTGTGGGACGAATCAGGGTTTGGGGGCTTAGGTGGGGTCGCGGGATTGCGTGTCGCACAGATAAAAGTTGCTTGAGTTGGGTAGCAGTATCGGAATAGATGCTCGTCATCTTTTCAATTTAATTTGGTAAATGGTGGATGTCGTGCGCCGTGAAAAGGGTGTTGGAGTCCAGCGGGTGAGAGT
>DAIRGS010000183.1:0-13919 GCA_036794395.1 Tepidisphaeraceae bacterium
GGCAGGAGCCTCGCACTCCCATTTTTTGCGTCGGAGGGGTCATATGCGATAGCCCCACCACAAACCGCCACAATCTGGCGATAAACCCGCGAAGGTGCGCGTTTTGGTATTCTCTTGCGTCGCATGAACGGGATGACATAAAGTCCTCAGGCGGGAACCACGTCAATCGGACCACTGCGATTCAAAATGTCGACTGCCGGCTTCCCGCTCGACGAAGGACGAGAAAATGATCGAAGGATTAAAAAAGGACGTCAGCACTGTCACGCCCGATGGCAAACCCAAATTGAGCTTGATCGATGGCGTGATCATCCGGCCGGCCGGTACGTTGACCGATGATCGTGGGTCGCTCTGCGAAATCCTCAACCCCGCATGGGGCGTTCACACGGCTCCGATCAATTACGTCTATCAATTCACGATCCGGCCCGGGAAGGTAAAAGGCTGGCATCTCCATAAGCTGCACGACGATCGAATTTTCATCAGCCAGGGACACATCAAGGTCGTCCTGTATGACACGCGCGAAAAGTCGCCGACGTACAAGATGGTGAATGAAATCTATCGCACCGAGCTTCAACGCACCGTGATGGTCATACCGGCGTTCGTGTTTCACGCACATCAGAATATTGGAAGCACCGACGCTCTTTTCGTGAGCATGCCCACGCGGGCTTATAACCACGAAGACCCCGACGTTTTCCGATTGCCACTGGATACCGACCAGATTCCGTATCGGTTTGAGAACCGGCTCGGGTGGTGAGCACGGCGATCTTCACGGAGCGCTCAGCGTGCCGCGTGTCACGGCGATCATCCCGACGTTCAACTGGAGCAGCGTGCTGCCGTTCTCGATCGGGAGCGTGCTGCGACAGACCTTTCAGGATTTTGAGCTGCTGGTGATCGGCGATGGCTGCACGGACGACTCTGAGCAAGTCGTCAATGGTATTGGCGACCCGCGCGTGCGGTGGATGAATTTGCCGGCCAACAGCGGCCATCAATCCGAGGCGAACAACCTGGGTCTGCGGAAGGCGCGCGGAGATGTGATCGCGTATCTGGGGCACGATGATTTGTGGCTGCCGCACCACCTGTCGGTCATGGTCGCGGCCATCGATGGTGGGGCGGATATGAGTTACGGAATCACGGCGATGATTGCACCCGATGGCTCGGCGCCTCAAGCCGCGCCGGATCGGCTAGGCGAATACGTGCCGGGCCTGTGGATTCCGCCTACGGGTGTAGTGCACCGCCGGCTTCCGGCGCTCGAAGCTGGCGGTTGGCCGCTGTTTCATCAGGTGGATTGCGATCCCGAGCTAGCCCTGTGGGAACAGATGCACAAGAGGGGGAACAAGGTTGTTTTCATCGCCCGTCTGACTGCGGTCAAATTTCCGGGAGCCTGGCGCAAGGATGTATATAAAGTTCGTGCCGTGCATGAGCAGGCCGAGTGGTCGAAGAAGATTGCAACTCAGCCGGATGTGGAAGCGATTGAACTGGGCGCCATGCTGGTGGCCAATGGAGTATCCAGGGAACCCGACACACAAGGTAAGCCTTTCACGCGGGCGTTGCGGGAATTCGCCGACGATGTGAGCGGCCGTGTGCGCCGGCGACTTTTCGGCCCACCTCCTAAGCCCAAGCCGAAGACCCGATTGGAGGTTTTCAACGAGCGACGGCAGTTCAAAGGCCTCGACCCAAAACCCATGCCGGGGTCAGAATCCACATTTGATGCGGGCTGATTACGAAAAACCAAGATATGGGGAAATGGGGAGATGTGCTGGCGCTGGAAGTTGTGGCGTGCCAGCTTCAAGTTTTGGAGTACGGATTCGACTGCGCTCACCGCAGGCCAAAACTGCGCTGTTCACGTTGGTGTCGGGGCTGCCTTTGGTATTTGGGCTTGGGTGTAAACGAATCGCTGCGCGATGCGGTTGCGGTAGACGGGGGGATGTGTGTTGAAGTTCCCTTGCAATCGCCCGCGAGTCTCCGGCCGTCTGCGCGATGGCGAGGGTCACGCCGCGAGCGGGAATGTTTTCCGATGCATGTGCGATTACTGGCATGCTCGCGTCATGCCCCTCGCGATCGCTCCGCTTGGCCTGCGACTCGCTCACGTGATCCGCAAGTTCGTTTCCTCTCGACCCTCTCGAAATGCAGGGTCGAGAGGAAACTTATATGTGGGGGATGCTGAAGTGGGGACACGCGACTGCACAACTGAAGATTCCCAACAAGGTCGACGATCCCGGATGTCTCACCTGTCGTAAAGCGCTCACCTGCGTTGAAGTTCCCCTTTCGCCCTTCGCTTCAGAGGGCGAAAGGGGAACGGCAATAACCCATCCCACAAGCGAAGCCGCGTCCGTCGCGCAGCGGCAGCAACGGCCATGACGCGGGCAAACCAAAAACCTTTCCCGCCTAAACCAACACTCCCGCCCGCAGCGTGGTCGTTGATTCCGCGAAGCAGGACGAGGCGCAGCGGTCGAACACGGGGAACTCAATCACAAACTCCGCCACACCCCCTCAACCGCATCGCGTAGCGATTCATTATTGTCTTCCGCTCCAATACCCAAGGGGGCCACAATACCACCGTGAACAGCGTAGTTTTGTACTCAAAACTTGAAGCTGGCACGCAGACAACTCTCAGCGTCAGCCCTTAACCCAAATCTTGTTCCACCTGCTCGCCAATTGCAGAACATGAGGATCGAAATTGACCGCCGATCATTAATCACTCGCATCTTCGCGTATTGTGGATTACGTTGGATTGAATATGCCGCGCACTTCCCGTCTTGATCTCACGCATGATTTCTTCTTTCCGACTTTGTTGTTTGCCGCATTAGGCGGAATGACATGGGCGGTTCGCGGCTGTTCGGGGTTCGGGGCGGTGGCGGGGTGCATATTCGCCGGAGTGACGTGGGGGGCGGCGTGGTGGTACCTGTCGCAGAATCCGACAGGTGAGCCGCCGCGGAGATACAACTCGGCTTGGATTATTGTCGCCCTTACAATCGGGATCGGCATATCCGGGTCTCGGGGCTGGATGCAGTGGCCCAGCTTTTTCGAGGGCCGGATCCAACTCGACACCCCTCACGGGAAATTCGCTCCAATCGACAAATCGTACGGATTTCTCTGGTTGTTTATCGCGGGAGTTCCATGGGCGGGGATCGGCGCTTGCGCGTTGGCGTGGTGCGGATCATTGCGGGAAACCCGCGTGTGGCACTGGGCGATCCGAATCGCCTGCGGCGTTGGGGCGGCCACGCTCGCCCGGCGTTACTTCGACGCGCATCAGGATCTATTTCTGCCCCTCTACCATTCGCTTCAAGCCCAATATCACCAGCCGCGGGCGAATCCCAATCTCCAGAGGCTGATTGGCGATTGCCGCTCGGCGATCGTTCATCTCGGCTATTTCACGGGGTTTCTGCTATACGAGCTGGGCCGTCGTGACTGGAAAAACGCCGTGCTGATTTTCACGGTCGGCATGGTGAATGGCCTGGGATGGGCGGTCTGCCAGAACTGGAAATGGGCCAATGCGCTGTGGGGCACTGACACATTCAACTTCTGGCGCTGCTGGGAATCCTCCGGCGGAATCAGCATCGGCATCGCCTACGGCCTCGCGTTTTTCCTGGTCAACCGCGGAATGTCGCAGCGCGAACGCGCCATCATCGAGTCGCGGCCGCGAACCGAAGGCCGGTCGTTCGAGTGGATGCTGATCTACTGCGGACTGACGTTCTTCGTCAGCCTGTATATGCGGGAACAGATGGATAAATGGGGAGGCATTTATCTGTCGATCGTTCTGGCGGTCGGCGCGATTTACTATTTCGTCCATTGTCCATCGATTGAATGGGTCGGCGTCGTGATCGCCGGCACACTCATTGCCGCCGAATTCGGGACGCGCCAGCAGCTCAATCAATATGGCTTGGCGATTCTCGGCGGCACGATGGGCGTGGGGGCGCTGTGGATGTTGATCCGCCGGCAATATTTCCAGGACGAGCGCGAAAGCTTTCATTCCGAGTCCGATTTCAACATCCAGCGATGGGCCGTTTATCTCGGCCTGTTACTTGGATTGGGCCTCTCCATTCGCAACGGCCTCAAAGGCTGGTTCAACATCTATCGCGGCAACGAAAGATACTGGAGCCAGATACTCTGGCACTATCTTGGCCCCACCTATCTCGTAATGCTGATCCTCTTAGGGATTCTGGTGCTTTCGCAAAGGTCGCGCCGAAGACCCGCCGCCTACGCGTGGATCTGGATCGTGCTGATTGTGCAAAATATCATCGCCCAACTCATCACCGGCCCACTCACCCAATGGAAAGAAACGGCCTTCAGCATTTACTATCTGCTGCTGTTTCTGATCACCGCAGTCATTGTGATTCACTACCGCTTGCTTGGCTCAAGGCCCTTAACTGATGATTAAGGGTTCGATTATCTACCCCACACGTTCGAGCTGGTTTCCACATCAATCAAGGCATTAAGCCGCTGATTCCGCGCGCCGATGGATTCGACGTGGGAAGGCGCGGCCGTTTGCCGCGCCCAGGCATGTCCAGGAGATTGTTGTGAAGTATTTTTCGTTGGCTGGGGTGGCTCTGGTTCTCGCGGTAAGTGTGTGCTCGACCGCGTCGGCCGCGGATGGCGTTTTTCAGATCACCAACACCGCTTCAGCGGGATCTCCCATCGACAGCATCACCGACGCCAACGCGCTGTTGAACGGCCAACTCTCAAACAAAGGCCTGCTCACCGGCACATCCCCCGTCATCAACTTCGATGATCCTGAGAACCCCGGTGGAGGGTTTCACTTCGGGAACAAGACGCCGTTCTATACCAATACCCCAGGCATCGACTGGTACTTCGCCCTTCGCGCCACCGGCACGATCAATATCCCCACCGCCGGCAACTACACCTTCGGCGTCAACAGCGACGATGGCTTCGCCCTGACTGTCGGCGGCAACACAATGTCCTGGGTCTTCCGCCGGCCCGATAGCGAAACGCTGCAAACCTTCAATTTCCCGACGCCAGGGAATTACCCGCTGGATTTCACGTACTTCCAAAACACCGGCCAGGCCCAGGCGGAAGTCTTCGCCTCTCCCGGTGCCTACACCACGTTCAACGCGCCCGGTGCCCACTTTCAGCTTGTCAGTGCGGCGGCGGTTGGCACAATCGCAATCCCGAGCGTACCCGAGCCGGCGACGGGGATTCTCCTGGCAGTGGCGGGTTTGGCTCGCCTTCGGCGCCGTCGCGGGGCGGCCTGATGGACATTGATAGGGAATTCGCCGTACAGCCACTCCGTGTAGCCCAGAAACAATCACTTTAGACACCTGCCCGGATCTAGAAACCACGTCAAAATATCCGTAAACTCGCGTCCGTTCCGGTGCTAACATGCTACCTGAGAGCAACAGGAGCGGACATGGTTGGGTCGCCGGGCATTGTCACGTCCGTGCCTTCCAAAATGGGGCTGAACGGATATGACCTTTCACTACACGGATCATGCCGGACACAAGGCGATCAGTTCACAAATAGATTGGGTCTTCAGGGCATCGCAACCACCGGGTGACAGGGCGTTTGGGGCGTATTTTACAACCTTGCGCCCCGGCGCTCATCGTTTCTCAGCTCGTACCCGTATCCCAAAATCGAAACAATCTTACGTGTTCGGTTTCGACGGGCAGGAGGGTTTGGAGCCGGTGGACGGCGGGAAGGGGTCATACATCTTCTTTAGCCGTGCCGATTACTGCGTCACGGTGCCGCGACAACGCTACAATGGAGCAACGGAGCGATTTTTATGATCGGCGGACGTGACATTATCATTCCAACGATGCGTGGCACCGAGGCGTTGGACCTGGCGGTTCGTGCCGTGGTCCGGTTATGGCCCGACGTTGTCCTTGAGGATGCCGAGTCGGGAGAAAGCTTTCGCCGATATGCCGACATTCGCTTTGCGGGCCGGCACGAGATACTTGCGTTCCGCGATCCCGACTCTGCCAGGCTCTGGGATGAGTTGGGGGCGGTTCCATCGCTGGACGGAACGCTTATTCATTTCCTTCTCACCGAAACTGGATTGACCATCGCCGTTGATGCCTCTCCACCCCCGCGGATCGAGCTCTTTGTCGAAGGTCTGCGTCGGAGTCTCAGGCAGTATCCTTTCGCCGGCGCCGCCGCAAGGGAGGCCGCGTGACCGTCACTCTCGCCGATCAGTTCGAGGCGATGATTCGCGAAGCCGGCGAAGGCTGGCTGATCGATTGTTATGCTCCTCGTGAGAAATCAATGCCCCATCTCCTGGCAGTACTTGCACGCGCGGATGAGACGGCGAAAAGGCGACTTGGCGCCGCAGCGCCGCGAATCACCGCGGAAGCGCTGATTGATCAATATGCCGGCAACCCGCACAAGGTGCGAGCGTTCCTGCAAGTCATGGATTCGGTCGGCTCTCCGCTCATGCTCGTGATGGTGTGGCGTATCCTCGAAGGAATCAAGATTGAGGCGATTCGGATGGAGTACGATGCCGGCGGCCAGTTCCATCTCTACTTCAAGCTTTCGCCATCGTCCACGGGCGGCGCTCCTGACGAATACGAGTCAAATGACATCGACGACGCAGTCATCCTCCGACACCTGGGGACGATGCAAATGGGAAACCAGGGCGACTTTGATGGCTTCTACGCACTCAGGCCTGCCAGCAAATGAACCAGGACTGATCAACAACGTCAAATCACGGCATAATGATGGATAGATCATCGACGCGCATTCGGTAAAGCGCGCCTGGCCTCCATTATCTCCAACGCCAATCGTGCCGTCTGATCGGAAGCCCCCGGACGATCCAGAGACCCCACCAGCTGACGAAGCTTGTGACGGCACGCTTCCAACTTCGCGGGGTCCTTCAACATCCCGATCGCCTCCCTGGCAACCGGCTCATTTGACCCATACCACGGCACAAATTCCCTCACCAGATGATGGCTTGCCTGGGCATCGACCCCGCTGTTCGCCAGCAGATTAACCAGCGCGAATGTTCTCGTGCGCACCAGCCATCGGGCCGCACCATTCCATTGGAGCCAATTGGATCGGTAGACCACGATCATCGGCACGCCGAACCCGGCAACGTGCAACGTCGCGGTGCCGGACACGGTGATGCACAGATCGCAACGGGGGACCATTTCATCGAACGCGTCCTGGCCAACTTCAGCCACCAGTCCGGGCGTCTGTTGGACATGCGCCTCGACGATCGGCTGGGTCGCGGCCGTCGTTGGAACCAGAAACGTCGCGGCAGGAAATTGTTTGCGAATCTGAGCCGCGACATCCAGAAGATGCGGAAAGTTCTGCACGGCTTCGGATTTGCGCGACCCGGGCAGCAACCCAATCACCGGCGGCGTTTCCGGAAATCGCGGCGTTCTATTCTCCCCGCGATTGGGCGGTAATTCGTCAAAAAGCGGATGGCCGACAAACGTCGCATTGACCCCGTGCGATTGAAAGTATTTTTCCTCGAAAGGAAGGATGCAGGCTACCCGGTCCACCCATTTCCGCAGCTTCTTCATGCGCCACGGCGCCCAGGCCCACAACTGGGGCGCAACGTATTGCATCACCGGAATGCCGCGATCGTGGGCAGCGCGGGCGAAATGGAAATTCAATGAAGGCGAATCGACCCCGATCTGAAGATCCGGCCGTTCAGTATCGAAACGATTGCGCACCCATTTGAGGGCATCCATCATCTCGAAAGCGCGCAGCACCCCGCGCCATCCCATGGCTGCTTTAGTAACCGTGTTGCGGTGGATCACAGCTCCCGCGGCTGCCATTTCCGGGCCGCCGAACCCTTCAATAATGATTGTCGGGTCAAGCTTCTTGAGGCTGCGAATCAATTGAGCGGCATGTTTGTCGCCGCTCACTTCGGCGACGGTAATAAATATGCGCCGCGGCCGCGTTCCGGTTGGCTGATCACGACTCACGTCCTGCGAAGCTTGAATACCGCCGGCCGGGGCCATCATCCGGGATCCATCTTGATCACGCCGCGTTGCCGCTTGACGGCAATGACGCGTTGTTTTAATTGCTCGTACAGGTGGCGCGGGTTGGGCAGGCTGGCCAGCACGAGCCGGGGCATGGTTTTGTCGTGCGAGATCACCGTAATATTCCCCACACCAAGCATGCGATCGATCAGGGACTGATGAAAGCTCAGGTCTTCGACGTGCCACAGTTCCAGCGTGTCGATGTTCTTGGACAGAAGGCCGCGCTCGAAGTCGATTCGATAATTAGTGACGCGATAGCGCACGGTCTTGGTCATCAGCACCGGCACGAAAAAGAACAGGATTCCCACCACAACCAGCGACAGAGTCGCCCACCACGGGAGTTTCAAGTCCATGACGACCTTGGCGATGGCCAGGCCGATGAGGATCAACCCCGCAAGCACCCACAAAACCCCTTTTCCGATTGCGCCGCGAACCAGCGGGGAGCCTTCATAATAAACCTCTTCGACATCATCGGGCGGACGGTGAGGGGTGTCCGCTGCCGGGACGGAAGCGGCGGCCGGGACCGGGGGCGTTACCTGATCGGGATCAATGTTTGTCATGCCTTTTGCTCCGACAGTTCGATGATTCGTTGCCACAGCGCCTCGGGGACCGGCACGACGCTAAGCCGTCCAATTCGAAGCAGATCCCAGCCGGCGAAGGTTTTGTCCGCTTTGAATTCGTTGAGGGTGACGGGGCGCTTCAATGTTTTCTTTGGTTTCAGGTCAACGACGACGAGTTTCTCATTATTCTCGTTTGGGTCGGGATACGGGCCCGAGGCCAACTGCGCGATGCCCACGGCGGCGCGTTCGTCGCCGGTGTGGTAGACGATGGCCAGCTCGCCTTTTTGCATTGATCGAAGGTGGATGAGCGCCGTGGCGTTGGCAACGCCATCCCATACGGTCCTCTTGTCGCGAAGAAGATCGGCCCACGAATAAGTGCTCGGCTCGGATTTCAGCAGCCAGTGCGGCAAGGGATCACCTCCTTCGGCTGCAAACTCTAACCGCCCGGTTCAACTCCGCCAACGGGCGCGTTGAGTGGCGAATATTGAAACTTCCCTGCAAGACGAGGATAGGCAACTGGCCACTAGGGGTGGGGCGCAACAAAATCGCTCTCCCCTCGCCATTGTATTATTTTTTTAATTTTTCTGTTTTTGGGCGCGCATTTTGACCGGAAGTCTGCTAATGTCTGTGTGGCTCAACTTTAACCGAAGGAAAGGAGGTTCATCATGGCAGCTGCTAAGAAGAAGGTCGCGAAGAAGACCACGAAGAAGCCTGCGGCAAAGAAGAAGTAATACTTTGCCACGGTTGTTCGTATCGAAAATTGCCCCGGCTCACCGCCGGGGCTTTTTTGTTTTTCCATTTATTGCACATTGAGTGAATCGGGCGAAAATGGGCGCGAAAGGGGGATTCCCATGCCGCAGCTCACAACCGAACAGGCCTTGGCGCTGGCAGTTGAGCATCATCGCTCAGGCAACGTTGCCCAGGCGGAATCGATCTACCGCCAAATCCTGGCCCACGATCCAGCGCATGCCCGGGCCATGCTGGGGCTCGGCGGGTTGGCGGCGCAAGACGGAAGGCTAAGCGATGCCGAGGCGCTGGTTCTACGCGCGATCGGCCTCGATAAAAACGACGCGGGGCTGCCTGCTGCCCTCGGCAATATTTACATGATGATGAATCGCCCGGACGATGCCATCCGGGCGTACGTCAGGTCGCTAAGCCTTAAGCCCGATATGCCCGACGTTCATTTTCAGGTGGGGAATGCATCGATCATCAGCGGGCGCAATCAACAGGCAATTCTCGCCTACCGTCAGGCGATTGCGATGCAGCCCGATCACCAGGATGCACATTGCAATTTGTGCAACGCCCTGATTGACGCCGGAGATCTGGATGCCGCGGTGGCGGCGGCACAGGACGCGCTCAAGCTCTGGCCAACTTCCGTTACGCTGTACCGGCATTTGGGCAGGGCCCAGCGGGAAATGGGCCGGTTGGATCTTGCAATTACGGCGCTGCGTGAAGGGCTGGAACAAGTTCAGGATGCTCAGCTTCACAGCGATCTGCTGTTCTCGCTCCATTTTCATCCGGATTACGACCGCCGGCGGCTGTTCGAAGAGCACAAGCGATGGGACGCGGACTTTGGCAAGCCCCATGCCCACAGACGTAAGCCGCACACGAATGATCGTTCTCCCGAGCGACGGCTTCGCGTGGGGTATGTGGCCCATGATCTGGGGAATCATCCGCTCGGGCGATTTATGGTGCCCCTTCTGTCAAACCACAATCGCCAGAATGTCCAGGTGTTTGTGTACTGCGGATTTCTTCGGCCAGGCGTCACGGGCGACCGGCTGAAGGGCGGGGCGGATGTCTGGCGGACCATTCGCGGGCTGGCGGATGATCAGATCGCGGAAATGATCCGTGAAGACGCAATCGACATCCTCGTGGACATCACCATGCATTCGAACGGCTGCAAGCTACCGATCTTTGCGCGAAAGCCGGCGCCAGTTCAGGTAACTTACCTCGCCTATTGCAGTACGACCGGAGTGGATGCAATCGACTACCGGCTGACGGATCGCTACTTCGATCCGCCGGGGCCTTCCAGGGACCTGGGTGAAGGGGCGCTGGATCGCGACGCGTACTACGCCGAGGAATCGGTCCGATTGCCCGATTGTTATTGGTGCTATCCGCCGCCACCGGAAGCGCCGGCGGTTGCGATGGCGCCGGCAGCGGGCAATGGCTATGTGACATTCGGCTGCCTCAATGAATTCTCAAAGATGGGCACGGAAGTCCTGGCCACCTGGTTTCAACTCCTTGCCGAGGTCCCCGATTCAAGGCTGCTGCTGCATGCGAAGTTTGGCGATCATCGCACGCGTCTGATGGATCTGGCCCGACAGGCCGGCATCGATCCGCAACGGCTGCGCTTTGTCAATACGGTCCCGCTGGACCAGTATTTTGGGTTGTACGATCAGATCGATATCGCGCTCGATCCGTTTCCGTGGGCGGGCGGCACGACAACGCTGGATGCGTTGTGGATGGGTGTGCCGGTGGTTTCGATGGCCGGGGATACGGGCGTATCGCGCGGCGGGCTGAGTATTCTTTCGAATCTGGGGATGGCGGATTGGGTGGGCAACAGCCGCGAGGATTACATCCAGATCGCGGCGCGGGCCGCGCGGGATCTTCCTGTATTGAAGCGGCTTCGATCCGAAATGCGGCAGAGAATGTCGAACTCACCTCTACTGGACGCGCCTCGATTTGCGGCTGGCGTCGAGCGGGCGTACCGGGAAATGTGGAGGCGATGGTGCGCGGGGGAGGCGGGTCAATCATGACGATCGGCCGGCCTGTTCGATTGCTCGCATTCCCGTGCGATAACTTCGCATGCGGGCATTGGCGCGTGATCCAACCCTTGGCGGCCATGAAAGATCCGCGCGTGTCGGCGGTTTCGGTGGTCGATACGCAGATCGTCCTGGATTCGTTCGATGTCGCGCTCTTCCAGCGGGTGTTGTGGCCGGAGCAGTTAGCTCCCATCCGAACGCTCAAAAGCGTGGGCAAGAAGATCATCATCGATTACGACGATGCCTTCCCGATGACCGACCCATCGCATTCCGAATACGCCACATTCGCGCCCGGCACGCCAAACGCCGCGGCCCTGGAAGAAGGCCTGCGGCTGGCGGATGCCATCATCGTTCCGACACGCGAACTTTTATCGCATTACCAGAAGATGCACAGTCGGGTCATCCTCGTGCCCAACGCCGTGGACCTCGATGGGCCGCTGTATGCGGCGGGTGCGATGGAGCGCCTTTCGCCCGCGCCGACAATTTACTGGTCGGGATGGACAAGCCATGCGAAGAATCTTCGCGCTATCGAGCCGGCGATCACCTGGCTGCTGGCTTGCCGCGATGATGTGGTATTTGCATTGTGCGGCCCGCCCGAGTTTGGCGAGATATTTTCCGCCGCTCGCGCTTCGGGAAAATTGATCCTGCTTCCACGGGTTCCGTACGAACAGTTCCTGACGATCGCCTCGGCGGTGGATATCTCGATCGCCCCGCTCGAACTGACGTCGTTCAATCAATTCAAAAGCGAGATCCGGATCATCGAAGCCGGAGCGTGGGGCGTGCCCACGGTGGCCAGCCCGGCCGCGCCGTACCAGAGATTCGAAGGCGGCCGCGGGGCATGCTGCCTGGTCGAAGGCAATGATTTGCAGTCATGGCACCGCGAGCTTTCGAAGCTATTGGATGATCCAGGTTTGCGGAGCCAAGTGGGCGCCGAAGCGCGGGCCGTGGTTCGCTCGCAGTATGCGCTTGCCGATGCGAACGCGGCTCGGGTGGAACTGCTACTGGACCTTTGATAGGGCACCAGCAAATGAATGCGAGCGATTTGCGGGGGCGCGCGCGTGACAGATGGGACGAAACGTGACAAAAACGGCCCGATCAGCGGTGTGTCACGCGGATATTTATCAATAATTGCTAGATGCGTTGGCCGAAGGGTACGTGAGGCTGTCGGCGCTCTGAAGCCGCCGAGCATGCAGGCGGCCACTGAGGACTAGGCGAAGCCGTGAGATTGGGGCCGCGCGCATGATGCGGAAGTAAATTCCTTCCGGTTGTTCGTGCCGGATATCACACCGCCCGATTGGCGGTAGTGGGTCAGTTTGAAAAATCCTGAATTGTCGGCGGCACACGTTTTGAGCGGAGCCTCAGTACCAGCCAGACAATTGGCGGTGCAGCAGTGAGCAATGTTGCCAGCCATAACGGAATTGACCCCAGCTCGCTTATGCCGCCGGGCGAGGGTTGGTTGGTTTGAAATGACGAAGTCTCCAGAAAGCTAATCCACCCTTTAAATACCCACAACTCATATCGGGTCGCAGTGGTTGCCTCGCCAGTTGAGGATGACGCGGGATGGGTCAGCGCGAAATCTAAGCCTCGTGATGATCGGTTGTTCAATACCCAAAGGATAATCGTCACCGAAAGAAGTGGCAGTGATAGGACTGAAAGCACGGCAAGCAGTCGGCGCATGACTGTAATCTTACCCAATAAGCCCTCAAGTTCCTCAAGTCCCCATTCATGATCTGTGGGGCAGGCGGCCATCCCGGGCGTGATGCGCAAATTTTCCACTGATCAGTCGTAAATGACAAACAAATCAGATTTCCAAAGCGATGTGTGCCATCGTCCGTTCATGTTGGACGCGGGCCAAATTGGCAAAAAGGTTGAGACGAACAATGCCGCGAGGATCAAGACTATGGTTAGAACCTCCCAGCGTCGATCTGGAAGCTGCTTAAAGGTGAATCGGCCGTCGTAGTCGATGGGCTTGCGGGATGGTTCATCCATCCCCCGATCTTAGCCTCCGCGCCAGTGGGCGGGAATGAGTACTTCGCGATCGCCGTCCCGCATTCCGGGCAGGCGCCACTGGTGTTGCCGGTGAGGTTGTAGGAGCAGTTGGGGCAGAGCGGCGTAAACGGAAGGGGCCGCAGGTACCACATCAGCCATAGGATGACAGGTCCGAAGCCCGTCACAAAACAAACGGCCCAGTGTGGAACGAATACGATGAATGGGTTCGCCGAACGGAACCCGAAGTCGCCGACGCGATGAATTGCGGGTTCGGGGTAGAACCCCTCTCCGAAGCTGCAAGCGACGATCCCATCTGTAGAATCGAGTTCGAGCCGTCCACTTCGAAAGCTGTCGCCATCGTCTCCAGAGGCGAACGCGTTCTGATAGCTTCGCACCCACAGCACCACCGTTGCCGCGAAAAGCAGAAGCGAGAGTGAACAAGCGAGGGTGAATACGCGGCGGCGCACCGATGCAGTTTACCCCATCATCCTGACGAGTCCCACATTTCCATTCATAACTCGTATATGGGAGTGCATGGAACGGAGGTGAAAAATGAGATCATCTACATTTGGGCGTCTGAACTTGTTCCCGAACGGGTGAATGGCAGCGCGCTGAAGATCCTGGCCGGCGCTGGGTACAGCTTTGGCCCGGCGTGGGGTGGGGTCGGGTAA
>DAIRGS010000017.1:0-40181 GCA_036794395.1 Tepidisphaeraceae bacterium
CCTGGAAAGGCTGCACCACAATGGCCACCTGCTGCCACAAAAGACGGCCACACCCCACCGCAAGCGCCTTGACCTCTGATACGAACGCGGCCACCTTTTCGGCGGTGACGTAGGGATACTTAGCCGTGAACTTGGGCCGCAACGGCACGTCGTTCAATTCGGCAAGTCCGGCATCGCTGATAAGCAGCACGAACCGCCCGGCCCGGAGCATTTTCAGACAGGCGGCCGATGGTCCGCCGCCGCTGATGAGGGTCTGGACAAATACAACTGTATCGAGCACGACTCGCGGCAGGGCGTGGCTCATGCCGTCTTCTTGTGCTGCTCGGCACGATACTGGGCCTGCGCCTCGGTAATGTCCTCGATCAACTCTTGGTCGCTGATGCCCGAGTCCTCGAACTCGTTGCGAAGAGGCGCCAGCACCTCATCGAGCGATGGCCGCGCCGCCGCCTGCTCGACCAAATCGGACACGTACGTCTTGACGTCCTTGCCCGCCGCCTGTGCCTGCTTCCGCAGCCGCGCCTCAGCCTGCGAGGTGATGTCGATGCTGAGAACCATGATTACTACTCAAAAAGGATGACCGCGCCCGGACGGAATTGCGTGACGACCTGCCGGACGAACGCCTGGATCTCGCCGCGGGAGGTCATGGTCGCAGTTTATATCGCAGTATGATCATAATCCACCCGCACCAGATGTGCTGCGAGCGCCGTTCAGATCGCCGCGCGGAGCCCAGCCGCGACGAAGGTTGCGATCAGTTCCGACCGATTCACGCCTCTCCGCTTAGCCAGGCTATCGGTCCTACGGAGCAACTCGGCCTCGAGCGAAACGCTGATCTTTCTGGCTCCCTTGCCGATCTTCGGCCGGCCAGGGCCGCCACGCAGCTTTCGCTCCTGGGCGCGCTCCGCCGGCGTCATCGGCCGCGCGTTCTCGAAGACAAACGGCTTATCGAACTCTTTGGTGGCGCGGGAGAGTTCCGCCGCACTCATCTCCTCAGGATGTTTGGTCGCTGGCTTCATCGCGTTCTCCGGCGAAATCTCCGTTTCTCCCGATCGGTCAACGATCGGCTGTGCATTACATAGACCGCTCCCGGAACCAATCTGGATGGAACATAAATGACCTGAACATATCGCCCGTCGGCCAGTTGACCGACGACTAGCCGCTTGCCCTCTCCAATCATCCGCGGGTACGGCGGCCGCGCGTTCTCCACGACATATTCCGCCTCCGGCGGCGAGACTCCATGTTTGGCGACGTGCTCGGCGTTCCCGCGGTTCCAAATAAATTCCATCCCGCCCATTATCTTACCACCAAATTCCGGTCGATTAAACCGCAGAGAACCCACCGCGTGAGCGACGACGCCTTTTCGGCGTTGGTGCGGAAACGGAGAAGGGGTGGGGGATTGACGCGGGATTATCCTCGTCAGTCGGCTAAAGCATTTACTGTTCCAGGAAATAATTCGGCTGGCTGACGGGTCCCGTGGCCGGGCGGGTCGAGCTTGAGGCCAGACGAAATTCCTTCCGCAGCGCCGCGGCTTCGTCGCCGCGGGCGGTTCGGTCCAAAAGGCCGGCCAAAGCTCCGGCCGTCTTCAACGTCGCCGCAGCGCCGGCTCCCAGTTTCTTTTTTCGGATCTCCAACGCCTCGCGAAACAGCGGCTCGGCTTCGCTGTACTTCCCCCGGTCCATCAGCACCACCGCCAGGCCGTACAGGCTCATCGCGACGGCCGGGTGTCCGGCGGGCAACGCTTTACGGTAAATCGCCAACGCCTCGCGAAACAGCGGCTCGGCTTCGGCGTACTTCCCCTGATACGTCAGCAGGGTCGCCAGGTTGTTCAGGCTAAGCGCGATGTCCGGGTGTCCGGCGGGCAACGCGTTGCGACGTATCTCCAACGCCTCGCGGTGCAGCGGCTCGGCTTCGGCGTACTTCCCCTGGTTTCTCAGCACGTTCGCCAGGTTGTTCAGGTTCTGCGCGATGACCGGGTGTCCGGTGGGCAACGCCTTGCGGTCAATCTCCAACGCCTCGCGGTGCAGCGGCTCGGCTTCGGCGTACTTCCCCTGAGACATCAGCAGGTTCGCCAGGTTGTTCAGGCTCAGCGCGACGTCCGGGTGTCCGGCTGGCAACGCCTTGCGATCAATCGCCAACGCCTCGCGATACAGCGGCTCGGCTTCGCCGTACTCCCCCTGGTCGCACAGCAGGCTCGCCAGGTTGTTCAGGCTCGTCGCGATGGCCCGGTGTCCGGCTGGCAACGCCTTGCGGTAAATCGCTAACGCCTCGCGGAACAGCGGCTCGGCTTCGCTGTACTTCCCGAGGTCCCTGAGCACAAGAGCCAAGTCGTTCAGGCTCTGCGTGATGGCCGGGTGTCCGGCGGACAACGCCTTGCGGCGTATTTCCAATGCCTCGCGGCTCAGTCGCTCGGCTTCGCCGTACTTCCCTTGGGCCCACAGCAGGCTCGCCAGGTTGTCCAGGCTCGTCGCGATGTCGGGGTGTCCGGGGGGCAGCGACTTGCGGCTTATCTCCACCGCTTTGCGCAGGTTCGGCTCCGCCTGATCAAATCGGCCCAAGGCCCAGAGCGTCCTTCCCATTGTCGTTCGAATCGCCGACTCGACCAACGGCTGGTCGTTCAAGGTGCCCGCGTCCAATTGCTTCACCGCCGCATCGGTGGCCTGCAACACGGTCACCTTGTCGCCCAGCAGCTTATCAGGGTCGGCGCTGGCCAGCATCGTTGAGAGGAAGTCGTTCACTTGCGTCGCGATCCGTTCCTGTTTCGTGGCCTGGTCACGTTGCCGTTCGGCTTCTCCCTTCTGTCGGGTCGCTTCATCACGCTGTCGGCCAGCATCTTGAGCGCTTTGCACCGCCATCAAACGTGCAGCCGTTTCCTTTGACGCGCTAATTCGGGCATTTGCCGCGCTACTTCGGGCAGCGCTGAGGCCCACGAGCATCAGCAAGACACCGATCATGAGTGCCGCGGCGATTCCTGCCAGCGCAGTGGCCGCGCCTTTATGCCGAAATAGTAATTTCCTGAATCGGTACGCACCCGATTCGGGCCCGGCGATCAGTGGCTTGCCCTCACTGTAATTCCGTATGTCTTCGGCCAGTTGCAGCGGGCTTGCGTACCGGCGGTCCCGCTCCTTTCGCATCGCCTTCAAGGGGATCCATTCCAGTTCCCGGCGAAACTGCTGGGTCAACGTGGCAATGGAGGCCTGCCGGGCGGCGGCAATCTTCGACCCGGCATCTCCAACAGAAGTGAGGCGGGTGCTGGGTCGTTCCGGCTCGACCTCGCAAATGATCCGCCGAATTTCGGCGTCGGCGGCCTTGAAAAGCATTTTGCTGTCGAGGGGTTTGAACCCGCTCAGCAGTTCGTACAGCAGCACTCCAAGTGAGTAAACATCCGTGCGGGTGTCAACGTCCGGACTGCCACCTGCCTGCTCCGGGCTCATGGATTCGTAGGTGCCGATGACCTGCCCATGGAATGTGTTGAAGGTCTGATTGGTCAAGCGGTCGCCGGTTAATGCCTTGGCGATGCCAAAGTCGATCACCTTTGCCGCGGGTCTGCCGTCATGCATGTAGGCCAGTACATTGCCAGCCTTGATGTCACGATGGATCACGGACTTCATGTGGGCATGGTTGACCGCCTCGCAGACTTGTTGAAAGAGTGCAAGCCGAGCGGCGATGGTCAACTTGTGGCGGTCGGCGAACTGGGTAATCGGTTCGCCGGGGACGTACTCCATGACGAAGTACGGCCGGCCCGATCGGGTGGACCCGGCGTCGAAGACCTTGGCGATGTGCGGGTGATCCATCCGCGCCAGGGCCTGGCGCTCCGATTCGAAGCGTGCCACCACTTCCGGCGTATCCACCCCGGCCGTTATCATCTTGATCGCAACAACCCGCCGCATGGGATGACGCTGCTCGGCTTTGTAGACCGTCCCAAACCCGCCTTTGCCGAGTCTTTCGAGAACTCGATAGTGATTCTCTTCCCCTGGATCTGCGGCGAGATCGGCATTGATCGCGGAAAGGTCCGAACCAGCGCCGATCTTGTCAGCTAGTAATCCCAACGGTAATTGGCCTTCGAGCATCGGAACCGTCTGGTCATCGTCCGCCAACGCTCGAGCAGCTTGCACCTGCCCCAATTGTTGCAGGCGTTCGGCTAACTCCGGAAGCAGCTCGGGGTGTTCCCTGATGATCTGGTCGTCGGCGCAGCGGTCGCCCGCATGTCGGGCGTCGATGACTCGATTCAGGATGCGCTGAATCGCGCCTTCGCGACTATCGCCGGTGGCGAACTCGGTACTGTCCCTGTCAGTCATTATTTCAATCCAGCAAAGCAGCAGTCGCGCTCACATTTTCCACGTGAAGAATTTCGACGCCGTTCCCATCGCCTCAGCCATGGCCTTGAGTCCGCGGTGGCACAGCATGTGGATCGCGCCTTTGCCCCGCCCCATGCGTTCGGCGGTTTCCGCGACACTCAACCCTTCGACGTATCGCAGGTGGATGGCTCGGCGGTAATCATCGGGAATGGATGCCAGCGCGACGCGCACTGCGGCGACGGCCTCATGCCGGGCCGCGGAGCGGCTGGGGGTGCCGGCTGAGATCGGGAGCAAGTCGAGCAATCCGACCATCGAGTCATCCGAAGCCGCCGGCCGGAGATCGGCGATTTCGCGCCGAACGTCCCTTCGGTCCCTTTTATGAAACTTGACGGCGTCCCGAACCACGTTTCGCGCGATCGTGTGAAGCCAGGCGCGGAACCCGCCGCCGTTTTCATCAGATTGAAATCCCTTGATCGCCTTGGCCGCACGGATCAGCGCTTTTTGATGCAGGTCCTCGGCAGACAACCGCCCACCCATCCCGGCGGGGATCTGGCTTCGAATCAACGCCATCAACGGCCCGTATTCCCGAAGGAGCAATCGATCCACGGCGGATCGATCACCTGCTGCCGCGGACTCGATCAGACCCGCCAATTCCGTTGAATCGCCCATGCTGCCCCGTCCGTGATGAAAAGATGTGGCGCCCGACTGAAGCGCACTCATCTTCGATTTCTCGAACCGCCAGGTCAAGCTTTTTCGCCGTGCGGCCGGGTCTAAGGGGTGCGTGACAGTTTTGGCGGCCGCTCCTTATTCCCTCCCCCGGTACGCCGGGGGAGGGCAGGGAGGGGGTTTCATTGCCCAATCGATGCTCGCATGGACAGCGCCGGGATACTTCAGAATGTCGTGACGTTAAGTTCTGGATGTCACCCCCGCCCCCCTCCCTACCCTCCCCCGGCGTACCGGGAGAGGGAAGAGTATCGCCTAACGTGTCATGCACCCCGGTCTCCGGGTCATTGCCAGGTGATCCCAACCCCAACCATGGTGGAAAATCGCCAGTCGAGCCGCGTAATTCGGCCACACACACTCGATCGCGTGAGCGCGGGGTCTGGGAATCGTTTAAGGGGGGAGGGGCAGCGTCATTAACATAGAAGGAGACTGCCATGAGAATCGGATCAAAATCAGCGGCGGCGGGGTTGCTGGCCGTATTGCTCGGTGGATGCGCGGCGGAACATCCGGCGCTGAGGTCGGAGGTCGTTGATGCCGCGTTCGTTGAGGCGCCGGTGGCGCAGACGCCAGTCGTCGTGGAAAACACATATATCCTTGATCGCACTCGAACCGTGACGCGAATACGTCCCGAGGTGCGCGAGGAGATTGTGGTGATTGAACCCCGCACCGCATCCGGCAAGGTGGTCCGCGTGAGACCGGTGGATCCGCCGCGGCCGCGCCGGCAAGAGGCGCCACAGCTTCCGCCGCCCGATCGATCGCGTTCGCGGGATAACCCCGAACCCCGGCCCCCTTCATTATCGTCGCCCGCCAGTTCAGCGCACGCCAATTCGCCGAGGCGCTGAGGGAGTTCAGAACTGGGGGCTGGCAACCGGCCCTCACATTGAGATTAGGCACACTGCGGCCGCTCGGATCATTCCGAGCGGCCGCTTGCGTTGCGGGCCGTCAAAGATTTCTTGCCGTGAGCGCCGTGGAGATTTGGCGTTTGAGTCCCGGTGCCCAGGCCGTCCTGGCCAGTCGCCAGGCGTCCTTGGCCCTCAAGGAGACTCTCATGAAATCCGTTCGCTTCACCGGCAACAATCAGAACAGGGTACACGTCCTTCCGCGCAAGAATCGCTCACTGCCATCGATCGAGACACTGGAGGGGCGCGTTCTGATGTCCGTCACGTCCGTGGCGACGACCGTCGACACTTCGGCAGTGCACGCATCGATCGAGCATTTGAGATCGACCCGTTTGGCCGCGGCAACGCGATTGGCGGCGCCGTCGGCGCTGATCGCGACACAGGTCGGATCGGGCAGTGTGGCACTCCAGTGGTCGGACAATGACCAGACCGCCGGCGGCTACTACGTGCTGCGTTCAACCGATGGTTTTCATTTCAAGCGTATTGCCAAGCTAACCTCGCCAGTGGCAACCGGCTGGACTGACGCCACGGCTCCGGCCGGACGGGGTTATACCTATGAAGTGCAAGCATTTCGCGGCGGCAAAGCCTCGCCCCCTTCGAACCGGGCCGTGCCGGGAGTGCCAATATCGCCGCCCTCGGACTTGGCGGCAACGATTGACGGATCGTCTGTCGATCTCAATTGGACGGACAATGACGGCTCGGCGAGCGGCTACGAGTTGATGCGCTCGGCCGATGGCTCTGCGTTCAGCGAGCTGGCCGCAATCCACAGCGGTATCGCCTCGATCTACACGGACGCCACGGTGGTCCCGGGCCATGCCTATGGCTACGAGATCCGAGCCGTTGGCGACCGGGGAACCTCGCTCTTTTCAAACACGGTGCTGGCAACGACGCCGCTGAAGGCGCCCACGGGCTTGACGGCGATCGTCGCGGGCAACGGGGTGGAGTTGGCCTGGGCCCCCAACAACGACGGCAGCGCTACCGGTTACGTGGTTTCCCGCTCGGTGGACGGGTCATCCTTCAGTCAACTTGTGACGCTCGCCGGCGCCGGCGCCTCCAGTTTCACCGATGACACGGTCGCGTCGGGGCACATTTACAGCTATCAGGTGCAGGCCCGCAATGCGACGGGTCTATCCGCTCCCTCCACCATGGCAGGCGTAACGACGGGTTTGCAAGCCCCCACGAACCTCACGGCCATCGAGGACGGCGCCGCGATTGACTTAGCCTGGTTCAACAATGACCCCGCAGCAATCGGGTACATTATTTTGCGATCGACCGATGGCTCGGCATTCGCGCAGCTCGCGAAACTCGGCACCCCGAATGCATCCACCTTTGGTGATGGCAGTGTTGCCCCAGGCCACAACTATCGCTACGAGATTGAGGCGTACAACGCGAACGTCGCATCGCCTGTCTCGAACGTGGCAATCGCGACGCTGCCGTTGTCGGCGCCTTCCGATCTGGCCGCGGTGGTCGCGGCGAACGCGGTCGAATTGAGCTGGACGGACAACGACCCCTCCGCCTCCGGCTATCTGATTTTGCGATCGACGGACGGCGTTAATTACATTCAGATCGCCCATGTCACTTCCGCGAATGCCGGGAGCTTCGTCGACAATTCGGTTACCGCCGGCACTACCTATTTCTACGAGGTCTTGGCTTCCAACAGCGTCTCAACATCCATCGCATCCAATGTCGCGGTCGCGGCAGTTCCGAGCACGGTCGAAATCACCACGCGATATGGAAATGAGCTGGTCATCACCGCCAATGGCACTGCGGATTTCATACAGATCGATCAGAATGGATCGACATTGACCATCACTGCGGACGGACAAACATTCACCGACCCTCTCCCCGCCGCGGGCATTTTTGTGTACACCCGCGGCGGCAATGACACCGTGAAGATCGACGCATCGGTCATGGTCCGAACGACGCTCGACAGCATCGACGGGGCTCACGATACCCTCGCGAGCCTGGGAGCGAACGTGAGCGCCTGGATTGACTCCACCGACAATTTCAGCGGAAACGGAAACGTTCACGCGGTGGCCGCTTTCGCGGGAGGAATTTCTAAGTCGATTGGCGTGAGCCTTGCCGACCCGGGCGATTCCGGCTCCACCCTGCTGGTGAACCTGTCACTTTGGGGGAGCGGGCCTGTCGCCGGCGACGTCAACCAGGGCGAGGTCGGCGATTGCTACTTCGTTGCCTCGCTGGCCGCGTTCGCCGGCGTCAAACCTTCGATGCTTCAGGAGTCGGCGGTCGACCTTGGGGACGGCACTTTTGCCGTGCAATTCTTTCAAGGAGGCGCACCGGTTTACGTGCGTGTCGCGAGCGATTTCGCTGTCGGCGGCTTCAGCGGTTACAAATTTGCCCACCCCGGCTCGAATAATACGATTTGGGCCGCGGTCATGGAAAAGGCATTTTGTTACTTCCGCACGGGCGACAATATCTACGCCTCAATCAGCAGCGGGTGGATGGGCGACGTTTACGCCGATTTGGGGGTGAACTCCACCGCGTTCTTTTCAAGCAACTACGATGAAGGCTCGCTGTTCAATATGCTGTCGAACGGGTTGGCCGGCGGCAACGCGATTACGCTGGGCACCGTCAGCCCACCCGATCTGGTTGCCGACCATGCCTACACGCTCATCAGCGTCTCTCGGGACGCCACCGGCGCCACCCACTACGTCGTCCGCAACCCCTGGGGCGAATCCGGAGATTCACTTGAGGACAACCAGGGCTACGCGACGCTCAATTTCACGCAATTCGTCAACAATTTCTACGATGGTTGCCTTCAAATCAGTTAATGACGCATCAGCGGGAATGGGCCGATTGGCAGCGAAAGTCGTCTGGCCCCGGGCCGGACGATTTTCGCTGCCTGCCTTGGTACAATCCTCCACGGTTCAACTGAAAGGAACCAAACATGAACGCGCGTCGCACTTCAGGAATCAGTCGCAGGCGAATCCTTTCAAGCGTAGCCGGTGGGGCGGCTGCGTTAACGCTCGGCGGACAGGTCTTCGCCGACGCCGATCAAATCCCCGCCAACACCGCCAATGTCCCCGCTATTCATAATGGCCGGATCAAGCAGACGGTTTGCCGGTGGTGCTATGCCAAGATCCCGCTTGACGAACTCTGCTCCGCGGCGGCTCGATTCGGCTTCAAAGGCATCGATCTGGTCAAGCCCGACGAATTTGCAACGATCAAAAAGTACAACCTCGTCGGTTCCATGGTCAGCAGCCACACCATTCCCAAGGGCCTCAATCGCAAGGAGAATTGGGAAGAGTGTCTGGGCCTGATCCGCAAGGGGATTGAAGCCGCCAGCGCCGAGGGGTGGCCTAATGTCATTTGCTTTTCCGGCAATCGGGCGGGCATGGATAACGATGAGGGGATGAAGAACTGTTCGGACGCACTCAAGCAAATCGTCGGCTTCGCGGAACAAAAGAAGGTCACGGTCTGCATGGAATTGCTGAACAGCAAAGTCAATCATCCTGATTACATGTGCGACCATAGCACCTGGGGCGTCGGCCTGGTGAAGAGGGTTGGGTCCGAGCGTTTCAAGCTCCTCTACGACATCTACCACATGCAGATCATGGAGGGCGACGTCATCGCCACCATCAAAAAGCACAAGGACTCCTTTGCCCACTACCACACCGGCGGCGTGCCCGGCCGGCACGAGATTGATGAGACGCAGGAGTTGTATTACCCAGCCGTGATTCGCGCAATCGTCGACACGGGTTACACCGGCTGGCTGGGTCAGGAATTCATCCCTGCCCGCGAACCCCTGGCATCGCTCGCGCAAGGTGGCCGCATCTGCGACGTATAACTCTGAACCACAAAGACCATACTCATGAGATACTTCGCGTCACTTACCCTGCTGTGTGCCCTCGTCGCGCCGCTGGATGCACCTGCCGCCGATATGCCGGCTGACGTCCCGGCATTGAGGCTGAACGACCGCATCCTCTTTCAAGGCGATTCGATCACCGACATGAACCGCGGCCGCACCGCTGACCCCAACCATATCCTCGGTCACAGCTACGTCTTCATCGTTGCCGCCAAGTGCGGGTCCACCTACCCGAACCGGAAGCTCACCTTCATTAATCGTGGCATCAGCGGCAATACCGTGGCCGACCTGACCAAGCGGTGGGAGCGCGACACCCTCGCACTCAAGCCCGATATTCTCAGTATCCTGATCGGCGTGAATGACCTGGGTCACGGCGTATCAGCTGAGCAATATGAGGAGTCGTATGACCGATTGCTGGCTGATACGATGAAGGCACTTCCTAATGTTCGCCTGATTCTCGGCGAGCCGTTCGGCCTTCCCTCCGGCAAGCATAAGGACGACTGGGACCGCTACAGCCAGGAACTAGCCAAACGCCGGGCTATCGTCGAAAAGCTGGCGGCAAAGTACCACGCGCCGGTCGCGCATTATCAGAAAGTGTTTGACGAAGCCTGCGCCAAAGCCCCGGCTGACTATTGGATCTGGGATGGCGTGCATCCAACTTATAACGGGCACCAGCTCATGGCCGACGAATGGATGCGTGCCCTGAACGAGTTGCCGTCAGTCAAAGAGGCTGCGGTTCTTAAAAGATGATTGCTGGACGACCGAACGCTTCGCGGTTCAAAATGCCGATCATCGGTTACCGTCGAACGGTAGGCGGGCTACTGCGGAGTGCGGTTTGATCGAAGTTGAACACCTTGCCAAATCCTATGAAGATCCCGATGGCGGCCTGGTCCATGCCGTGGTGGACGCCACGCTCAATTGCCAGGCTGGTGAGATCTACGGATTGCTTGGGCCAAACGGTGCGGGCAAAACGACCACGTTACGCTGCCTTGCCACCACGCTGACGCCCACCGGAGGCCAGGCGAGAATCGCGGGGCACGATCTGGTGGCCGAGCCCGAAGCGGTTCGCCAGAATATCGGATTCTTGTCTGCGGCAATCGGGCTCTATAGCCGGCTCACGCCCCGCGAGACGCTGAAATTCTTCGCGCAGTTGTACGGGATGACTGGCGATCATCTGGAATCGCGCGTTGCGCATGTGCTGGATCTGTTTGAAATCAGTTCCTATGCCGATCGGCCGAACGACCGACTTTCCACCGGAATGAAGCAGCGGGTGGGCCTAGCGCGGGCGGTGGTGCATGATCCGCCGGTGCTTATTCTCGATGAGCCTACCAGCGGGCTAGACCCGATTGTGAGCCGGACGGTTGAGCGTGCGGTCCAGTCGCTCGCCCAGGCGGGGAAGTGTGTTTTATTTTCGACCCATCTTCTGGATCAAGCGGAAGCCATATGTTCGCGCATTGGCGTGATCGGCCAGGGCCAAGTGCTCGCGCAGGGTACGGTGGCCGAACTTTGTGCGCGTACTGGCACTCAGAACCTTCGCGGCGCGTTCTTCGCCCTGGTGGGGGAGGACGAACATGAGGCTTAGCATCATCCGGGTCGTGTTCCTCAAGGAACTCCGGGAGATGCTGCGCGATCGGCGCAGCCTGCTGGTGATGATTGGGCTGCCGCTGGTTTTGTACCCTTTGCTGGCAATCGGCATTTCGGTCATGGCGCAGGGGAAAAAGAAGGAGCTAACAGAGCGAGTCGGCAAGGTGGTGCTCAATGATCCCTCGTCGGCACCATACCTGCGCGGCCTGCTGGCCGATCCGCTGAACGGCCTGGAGCTGGCGCCGCCGCAAAGCCCGGCTGAGGTGCAACGATCGCTCTCTGACGGTGAAATTGACGCCGCGATCGAGGTGCCGCCCAGAATGGAGCAACGGGCTCGAGATGGCAATAGAGTTCAGGTGACGGTGTTGTTTGATCGAAGCCGGACCACCGCCGATTTCGTAGAACGTAAGATTCGCAAGGTCATCGAGAACTATCAACGCTGGTTGACGGAGCAAAGACTTGCCGAGCGCAACGTGCCTGTGTCGGTGCTCGCTCCGGTTGAATTAACGACGGATGATGTAGCGGATCCAGCGCAGCGGTTCGGCCATCAATTGGCGCAGATCTTACCCGTGCTTTTGCTGATGACGGGCATGCTGGGTGCGCTTTTCCCGGCTCTTAATGCCACCACGACCGAACGCGAGCTGGGTACGATGGAATCGCTCCTGCTTACACCCGCCAAGCGGTTTGAGCTTCTGGCGGCCAAGGGGTTGCTCGTACTTTTGTGTGCGCTGCTGACGGCCGGGCTGAATATGCTGAGCATGTCGCTCACGCTGCTTCGAGCATTGACACTGGTGAGCGACCATCCGCTGAACCTGAGTATTTCCAAGGAACTGCTGGCGCTGTCGTACCTGGCTGCGGTGCCGGCCCTGATTTTCTTTAGCGCCGTTGTGCTGATCGTCGGATTGGTTGCGCGCAATTTTCGCGAAGCCAACTCTTTTGCAACGCCGGTCATGCTAATCCCGCTGACTGCATTTGCCATCGGAATGATGGAGCCAAAGCCCACGCCCGCGCTGTTGATCACGCCCGTGGCCAGCACGACGATTGTGATCCGCGAAGTGCTGACTGGCCGTGCGACCACGGCACAGTTCCTTCTGGCGTTTGTTTCTTCCTGCTTATATTCCGGGATCATCCTGAGCCTGGCGGGGCGGCTGTTCAGCAGCGAGCAATTGGTGAACCCGGCCTGGGAGCCGGTATCGTTGAAGGTATTTCGACGGAGCAGTCGGAGCGGTCCGAAGCGCCCGCCCGCAGTCGACGCGGCGATGATTTTGTTCTGTGCCGTGCTGTTGCTGTTGTTCTATGTCAGCCCGAGCTTCCTGAAGCATGGACTGATGGCCGAGGTGTTTGGAAATGAAATCCTGCTCATCCTTGCCCCGACCCTGCTGTTCGCATGGGGGTTGAATTGGAGCCCCAGGGAAACATTCAGTTTCAGACCGGTACCATTGCCCATACTTGTAGCTGCGGCGTTACTGGGGATGGGGTTGTCAACATGGGCCCCGCTGTTGCAACAATTGCAGAATCACTACTGGCCGCCGGATCCTGAATCGGCAAGCGATTCGATGAATATGTTCGTTACGGCGCTTCAGACGTTTCCAGTGTTCAAGGTGGTGGCGATTGGGGTGCTCGCGGGTTTCTGCGAGGAAATGCTGTTTCGCGGGCCACTTCAGGCCGCCATGATGCGCCGCATCCCGGTTTGGGCGACAATTGTCTTTGTGGCCCTCCTTTTTGCGGGCATTCATCTGGACATTCACGGCTTCCCGCTCAGGACGATCTTGGGCATCCTCCTGGGCTGGATTGTGTGGCGAACGGGTTCGATTTTCCCCGCAATGATCGCGCACGGCCTTTTCGATACCACGCAGCTTGCGTTGGCGGCCTATCAGATCCATCACGGAGGCGTGAGCACGGAACTGACGACTCTGGATTATTGGGCATTGGCGATCGGAGCGGTATTTATCCTTGGCGCGGCAGTCATTTGGCGAATGTACCGCTCGCCCCTCGTAAGTCATTCCAAATTCCTTGCAAGCCGGTTTGAGGTTATTCCGCTTGCCAAGGGGTCAGCCGAGACACCACCCATCTAGATTTCAATAAATTTTTAGATTTTTGCGCGGTAATTCCTGCCAAATCAGGGGGTTAACGGCGTTATTTTCGGACGTTGCCCGAAGTTGCCGCTTGAAGACCCAGTTGCCGATCTAAACCTCCGGAAAGCACCTATTGTCTTGGCCGATCACCTTGTTGTACCGTAACGGTGTCAGACCTCTCGTGGGTGCGATGAGATCTACACTGAGGCAATAAATTCAGCCGAGACCCGGCTTTAGCCGCCCCAGATGCGTGCCGATATCGCTATGGTCCGGAGTGGAGTGCTGCGTTGCTTCTCAAGAGCGAAGAAATGCATAGTGGTCAGACCAACGATTTGACGGTCTCGCACCGGAGAATCAGCTTCCAGCTTGCGCTGGTCGTTTTGCTTCTGGTCGTGGGGCTTACCTGGCTGGCGCGCGGTAGCGGGGTCAAGAGTTGGGTCCTTAACGGTTTCAGGCCTCACGCGGCCGACTCGCACATTACCGCTGTCCAATCTTTATCTGAGCGCGTTCGGCTTGATTCCGATCCGATGGTTCAGTTCGAGCGGATCGCGCTGCCGACCGCGTCGGGCGCGACCTTCACGTGCGTTCGCATTGGTCCCGACGGCAAGCTATATGCGAGTTCAATTGATGGCCGTCTGTTCCGATTCAATGTGAATGGGGATGGCACGCTTGCCACGCCGGAGATATTCCTTTCGCTGCAAAAAGCCAATCATGGCCCAAGATTGCTGACGGGTTTCAGCTTCGATCCGGCATCAACTGCCGATAATCTGATTCTTTGGGCCTCCAGCGGCCATTTTGCCTTTGCCGATGTCCCCGACTGGACCGGAAAGATCACACGAATCAGCGGAGCGGATCTCTCGGTTGTTCAGGATGCCGTCGTTGGCCTTCCGCGCTCCATCCGCGATCATTTGACCAATCAACCCAAGTTTGGGCCCGATGGGGCGCTGTACATTCCCCAGGGAAGTAACAGCGCGTATGGCGCGCCGGACTCGGGTTGGGGAAACCGTCCCGAGCGGCTTCTGAGCGGAACGATCCTTCGTCTCGACACGTCACGCATCACCCCTGGCGAGCCGCTCGATGTAAAGACATTGGACGGCGGTGGAACATACGACCCATTTGCTACCGATGCGCCGCTGACGATCTATGCCTGCGGGATTCGCAACGCCTGGTCGCTCGTGTGGACATCCGATGGCCGGCTCTATGTTCCTACCAATGGCTCAAGCGCCGGCGGCAACTCGCCCGCCGGCGGAAATGTTCCCGGTCTGAACAACATTCCGCTCGATGAGGATGACTGGCTTTTCCGCGTTAGTCCAGGCCGCTTCTATGGCCATCCCAATCCGCAGCAGGGCCATTACGTCCTAAACGGCGGCAATCCGGGTGGCGCTCACGGGCCGGCGACGATCACGCTTTATCCTCCTGGTACCAAACCCGATCCCGACTGGACGCCCGCGGTCTACGACTTTGGTCCCCATGTCTCGGCCAATGGCGTTGTCGAGTATATCGGCAATGCATTTGATGGACGGCTCAACCACCTGCTGGTGGTGTGCCGGTTTAATGCCGGCTCCGATCTGGTCAGCGTTTTCCCTGATCAAAATGGCGAGTATACGTCGGCCCGAAGCATTGCAGGGACTGAGCAACTCAATCAACCGCTGGATGTGACGGAAGATATTCGTTCGGGTAATCTGTACGTCGCCGAGTACGGCGCCAAGTGCATTACGCTGTTGCGGCCCTTGTCCGCGGCGCGCATCTCGCAATCCATTACCCGCGCTTCGTTTCACGGCACAATCCAGAGCGGCAGAGTTGAGGGCGGGCGCCAGCTGTTTAACTCGAGCTGCATTGCATGCCACGGCGTGCGCGGGCAGGGCATACCGAACCTGGGCGCCAATCTTCAGCAGAGCAAGTTCATCGCCGAGACCCCTGATGTGCCGCTGGTGACGTTCCTGAAAACGGGGCGGATGCCGGGCGATTCGCGATCGATCCTCAACCTCACCATGCCCCCGCGCGGTGGAAACCCTTCGCTGGATGACACCGCACTGGGCGACATCGTTGCATACCTTCGGGTTCTTCAGACCGAAGTTCGCACGGCGATGATACCCACGACGCAGCCCGTGGCGGCGACGCGCGACTGATCCCGCTCAATTTCCCCTGGTTTGATTACGGCACCGGCAAAATGTGCGGCCACCCGGGCTGGACGCGCAGCCAAGTCGCCAACACTGCGAACTTTGGCAAGAGCATCCACCACACCGGCTGGCTGCACTCGGGAATAGGTCCCGCCATATCCACCGCCAACGCGTTCTTCTGCTCCCGTGCTATTCAATTCTCAGCCCGGAAAATTCATGGATCACCACGGAGGGCACGGAGAAATGCGGAGAAAATCCGTCTGTAAGCGGCGCAACCTGCGGCTCATAACGGTGACGGGAATTCATCCGCAACTACATTCGTGCCTTGGTCTTCTCCGTGTCCTCCGTGCCTCCGTGGTGAATAATTCGGGTTAGGTGGTGAGTGGCGATTTCGTGGGGAAATTGGCCCGTCCGATAATAAACGACACGCGTGTTTATGACGTTGCAACCTGTCAAGCACATAATTTTTCCGGGGGTATATTTCACTCGCCAGTCAAAAGGGAGTCGCGGTTTCTGGATCGGGATCTACGGAGAAGATATCCATGTTGTTGAATGCCCCTGCCAGCCGGATGGGTCGTGCTGTTTCCGCCGTCATCGAAACGCTTGAGGGCCGGACACTGATGTCCGCCGCCACGATTGTGGCGGGCAGTTCATTGCTTGTGTTCAACTCTGTCGCTGCCGGCAACGCGGGGGCCGCCGCGAGCAATACGGTTAATCTCACGATCACGGACACCGGCGATGCGTCGCTCGCGTTCCCCCTCGCGGGCGTAAGCATCATCAACGATCCTGCCGCTGCCACGGCCGACGCCTCAGCCTTCAACCTCGTCTCGACGATCCCTTCGGGAATCGCCCCCGGCGCATCGGCCACCCTGAGCTTCCAATACACCGCCTCTCACGTAGGCACTCAGTCCGCCCTGCTCCAGATCCTCAGCAACGACCCGGCCACCCCGACGCTCACCATCCCGCTTCATGCGATCGGAACCCCCGGCACAGGAGGGGGAAACGAGCCTTCGCTGGCCGCGATTCTTCGCGAATTTAACATCCCCACAATCGTCGGCGATGGCGTGAATGACGCCAACGCGTTCTCCAGCACTTACTACCCGGCAACGCCTGATGGTTCGTCTCAGGAAGTGCCGATGCAAAGGCTTATGAAAGCCGGCGACGGACCTGTCACGATTACGCTTTTGGCCTCTTTTGCGGTTTCCAATAATCCCGCGTCGCGCTTTGGATATTACATCCCCGGCGATCGAACTGACCGCACGGAATTGTTCTCCATCAACCAGGCCGACAGCCAGACCGTCAACCCGACCGCAAACGGCGCCACCACCTTCGATCCAGGCCCTGGCAGCTTCGGTCTGTATGCCAACTTTCCCACCTTCACCGACAACGGCCAGCAGCGCATTGCCTTTAGCGAAGACACATTGAACTCCTGGGATGCCAGCGTTCCCCGGAAGATTCGATTCTTCCCATTGCAGAACGCAGATGGCTCCATTGTTCCCAATGCCTTCATCTTCACCGCCGAAGACAACAACATTCCCTTTGGCAATATTCAGCCCTATGACTCCAACGACATCGTTGGCATTATCCGCAATGTTAAAGCCGCGCCCCTGGGCGGCGTCCTGGGTCTGGAAAATCTGACGGGTACTCCCTCGACCACTCAGATGGTCTTCAACCGCATTCAGAACCTGAACACCGACAACCCCGCGGGCTTTGTCGACTCGGTTCATGACACCAACGTCTTGCGCATTCGCAATACCGGAAACCAGCCTTTGACCATCAACTCGATGTGGTTGTCTGACTCGGCCAACTGGACGATCACCAATGCCCCCGCGCCCGGCACCACCATTGCCGTCGGCGGCACGCTTGATCTTACGATCAAGTTCATCGCCCAGACTGTTCCGGCTGTCCCATACAACGAAATTAACGACTGGGGCACGGGCAATGGACTTCTGCCAGAGCAAGCCGGCGGCGTATGGAAGGGCACACTGACCATCATTAGCAACGATCCGGTCACCTCCACTCGCGTTGTGAACCTGGCCGGTTACTGGCAGAACACCAGCGAGAACGAAAACGAGCCGAGCCTTCAGACGATTACGAACCTCATCTACGGCTACGGCACGAACATCAACAACACCCTTCGGTATCAGTTGCCCAATGCCGACCCGATTCCGCTTTATTATGGAGAAGATGTTACCTCGGCGTTCTGGAACATTGCCGACCCGACTCTCCCCGCGACTGTTACCCAGCTTGCCAGCTACCATAACCAGTTCGACCACAGCACCTGGGACCCCGCCAAGACCCTTATTGGCTGGTACGCACAGGGCAGCTCAAACATCAACTGGCTCTTCCAGGACCAGGCCGGGTGGGCTCAGAGCCTCTTGCCGACCATCAACGGATCGAATACCAAAATTGCCTCTGCGTCTTTCACCGCGACCGGCACTTTCGGCTGGAACATCGATGGCGAAAACAGCCTGAATAGCGCCAACACCGTGGACATCAACACGTTTGGCCGTTCCGGTCATGCCGTCCGCGTTTATCCGGCTCGCGATGGCGCGGGCAACATCATTCCGAACACGTTCATCATGACGATGGACTACCAGAACGGCAGCTTCGACAACAGCGACTTCCAGGACAACGTCTACCTGATCACCAATATCCACCCGGCCACCCAAGCGCCCTCAGTCATCGATCTTCAGGGAGTTAACACCAACGGGGGTGTGACGCTTCAATGGGCCGGCGTGAGCGACGCGACTTTGAAGGGCTACAACGTTTACCGCGCCTATTCGCCCAGCGGCCCCTGGACGAAACTCAATGCCAACGCCTTCGGCGCGACCTCCTTTACGGATGGAGCGCCCGGCAGCGGGGCAGTTTACTACCATGTCGCCGCGCTGGATGCCGCGGGCGAATCGTATAGCACCAACGTATCCGTGCAGGTGGCTGCGGCCCCGGTGGTTAACGATGTGCTGACGAGCCTCGACATCAACGCCACACCTGCCGGTGCAACGACCGTCGTTAAGGCCGGGCAGGACTATAACATCACCGGTGGCGGTGGCGACATCGCCGGCAGCAACGCCGACGGCTTCCGCTGGGCTTACGAACAGGTTACCGGCGACTTCGATGTGCAGGTGCAGGTCAATTCGCTTTCGAACGTTCAATCCGGCACTCGCGCCGGCCTGATGATTCGTACCGGCAATGATGCCGGGGCGCAGATGGTGTTTGTGGGCTCAACCGCCTCGGATGGATATCGCTTTAACTATCGCACCACCGCCAATGCAGTTGGCACTTACGTCAAATACGGGTCGGTCAGCTACCCCAATGCGTGGGTGCGCCTGACCCGCCAGGGCAATGTCTTTACCGGCTACTACAGCACCGACGGCGTTACCTGGACCAAGATGCAGTCCTTGACGATGACTCTTCCCAACGCGATTGACCTCGGTTTGGCGGTGTGTAGCCATACGAATAGCCAGACCGCCACCGCGACGTTCCGGCACTTTAATCTGACCGCGATTGCCGCCGTGAATCCTGGTGGCGATACCGGCGGACAGACGCCTGCCGACCCGGGGACCACCCCCGGTGGAACCACTGGCGGCACGACGGGCGGCACGACCGGTGGCGGCACGACCGGTGGCGATACGACCGGCGGCGATACGACCGGCGGCACAACGACCCTCACTCTTGCCGAGCAGGTCGCTGCTGACAAGGTTTCTCTGAAAGACGCAATCGCCAAACGTCTGGCCAAGCTGAAGGCTGTTCGAAACACCATCGTTGCCGACGCCAAGGCGTACGCAGGAGCTCTAAAGTCGCTGCATGGAGCCCAGAAGGCCGCGAAGCATTCTCATCAGGCGGTGGACACCACCCTGTCGCAGAAAGTCGCCGATCTTCTCGGCACCCTGGTGGCCGACCATTCGTTGCTCGGCAGCCTTGTGAAGTCGGATTTCACGGGAATTGCAGCCGACAAGCAGGAACTCGCCGCGGACACGGCGGCCCTGAAGTTGTCCAATCGTCACAAGTAAAGGAATCACCGAAAATCTGCGGCAATACTCACGCGGGTTAATCGTTGGTACAATAGATGCGATACGGCGCAACACATAACGGATCGGGTTCCACGATGGTCGCACCGTATCTTTCCCAGCAGGCTAACGATATGCGCCACGACTGGGCCGAACTTCCGCCCCTTCCCGACATCGGGCTTCCGGAATCTTACTACGCGCAGCGGGTTAAGGTTGCCGAGCAATCGCACAACCAACACGCCCGTGAGGCTTATAAGGTTGGCCAGTATGTAACTCTGGGTCTGGACAAACGGCTCGATTGGGAAAAGAAGCTTCGCTACTTCCGGCATGCGCTCCGCTCGCACTGCAACGCACCGGCCGGGGCCAGCGACAAACTGTGGCTCTTTTACGGCCAGCTCGCCGACATGGTCCGTCGCAACGCCGGCACCGAAGCCCTGCGGTTGGCAAGCCAGGAAGACGACTACTACATGGGGCAGGTTAACGCCGGCGTCCCACGCCAGCAGATCATGGTGCAAGCGACGATCTTTTTCTCAAAGCTTCTTGGCGACCGGAACGAAAAGCCGGAATACCTCAATCAGGAAGATTACGACCAGCTTAGAATTCTTCGCAACCAGTGGATTTAGGTAAAACGTCGCCGCGACACGCGACGCGGCCAAATAACAGACAATTAAAAAGAAACGGGATGCGCCCCTTCATCTGGAGCGCATCCCGCTTTCGTTTGATGCTGGATTCAATTAAACGGAATACGTGCTGCCGCGTTGCCCAACCATTGGGATTCTTCGGATCTTACGTTCGCTAACGAGCTTCGAAAGCGCGTTATCCGCCGTGCCACCGCGGCCTTCGCTGGCCCAATGTTTCTTGACGTCTTGAGTGGTCGGATTCCGATGAGTTTTGATGAATCCGATGATCGAGTCTTCGCCGGTGATTTCAAATCTGCCGCGTGTGCGTTTCTTTCCACGACCGCCTGAGCGACCCACTGCCTCCGCACCGATGGCGCTGCCGCCGGATGCCTTGGGTCGGCCCGGCGGGCGACCGCGACGGGGAGCGCCGTTACCGGCGCCACCGACGAGTCGTTCGATCTCGGCGAGGGTGGCGGAAATTTTCTCCACCGCCTCCAGGTGCTGTTGACGTTGTTCTTGAAGCTCGGAAACGCGCGAAGATAAATCCGCGGCCTTAGTTGGAGCCCGCATTGCTGTTCCTCAAAATAAAAGTGGCCCCCAAAGCCAGTCGCAGAATATAGGTATTTGTAGAAGAACACAACTACTATGCTTGAGGGCGAAATGGATAGATTGTCACTATTTGAGGGGCTCAATCGGTACTGCGCCTAAGCCGGGCCCACGCAGGGCTCCGGTATCTACCATTCCGTTGGTAATTTGGAAAACCCCTGGAAACCGATCTGCCCAGCCCGCATTTGCCGCCGGTACATATTGGCGGGCATTCGCTTCGATGGCCGCCACGCCCGGAACGTGCGCCGCAAGTCCCGCCGAATGGATGAGCGAGGCGCCGGGACATGTAAGATCCTGCACGCAAAGAAACATCCCATACTTCCGAGCCGCCGCGGCCATTAAGAGCGATTGCGTCTGCCCTTTGCAGGCTTTTAAAGCGGCGCCGGTGTAGCCCATTTCCCTCGCCAGCTTAAGGCTCTCTAAATCCGTGAGCGATTCATCAATTACCACCGGCAGCATCCTGGAAACCTCGTGCATGCGCTGGTGCGGGTTTGCTTTCAGATCTCGCGCGGTGGGTTGCTCGATATACTGAACGCGCGAAAAGGCCTGGGGAGCCTGGTGGTTCAGCCGGCGCACAAATTCGATAACGTAGTCAACATCTGCGCATCGCTCGTTGAAATCGAGTGAATACCACCACTGACGCACGCCGCGTGCATGCTGGGCAGCCTCGGCCACCCGATCAACCCTGACGACGCGCTCCAGGTCCCAATTCAATTCACCCCCGTTTAACTTGATCTTGAGATGGGTTAACCCGTTGTAATCGATCCACCGACTAAGCGTTTCGGGCAATCCATCGTCGACGGGTGAGGCGATATCTGACGACTCAAGCGGATCGAGCGCGCCGACGAGATGGTACAGCGGCAATTGGTTTCGGGGTTCCGGGGAAATGTATTGTTCGAGATGTTCACCTGCGAACTCCGGCCCGAGATAGTGGCCCAGATCATGTCGTAGGTGATCGCGGTCATAGGCATCGTAAACATTGACGCCGAGCAGCTTCCCAAAGCCGTCGTGGAGGGCCGCATCAAAAGCGCTGGCGGCGACCAGCGTGCATAACGCGGGTATGGTTTCAGGTAATTTCAGGTCCCTCTCAACATCTTTGGCAACCTGAAAAAAGGCCGGCTCCATGGCCACTGTCAGATCGATCGGATGGCCCGAATCATCCCAATTCCTCACGATCTCCGCGATTCGCTCGGCAAGTTGTTTCATTGCCTTGAGCGTCTGTGCGTACGAAAGTGTCCGCGAAGGGAATGACCAGACGTTCCCCATCGGCATCGATCCAAATCCCAGGGCACGCGTCCCATCCGCCGAGCGGACGATGATGCTCACATTAAGGAGCGTGACACGATCCAGCGCCACACCGCCAAACTTGATCGGCGTTCGGTAGTGGAAATCTTCGTATCGCGTTTCTACTTGTTCGATGCGGATAACGGGTGGTTTGGTCATTCTCTGGACACGCCTCCAACATGACACGATCGTTTTCCAATATTGCCTTCGCGGCCCATTGTTGCGTGGTTATACTGTGCCGATGGCGAATATAGGCGGGCTTTACAAGGTTCGCGGCCCCAACGCGGTTTACTATGCCGTTCATGATCCGGCGACAGGCCGGCTCTGGACTGAGCGATCGGAACACTCGGCACGCGCCCAAGCGCAGGAAGCGGGTTTGGAATTAGCGCCGGAGCGATCGATTACCCATCAAGCTTTGATGCAACTTTCCGGCCGGGAAACGACCATTCCAGCCGGGCCTTCGCCGGCTCGATCCAATCTGCCGCAATCGTCACAAGAGCCAGCGTCTTCTCAAACGCCTGCGCCTCCTCGTTCCATCAGTAGTCGAGCGGCCTTTGCTCCATTAGATTCAGATCCGCCCGTACTGATTAAACAGAACACGCAATTGGGTGCGGTGTTTTCCGCCGACGCGGCTGTCAGCCCCATCGAATCCAATACAGAGGATCCTTCGAGTCCTTCGGCCGGGGCCGCGTTGAATCGCGATGTGTTGAGCGAGAAGCGGCCCATGAAATCTTCCGGGAAAGATAAGAATCCTTTTGCCGACGCGAAACCCAAACGCCGCAAGTAACACTTCAAGCCGGGAGACGCCATGGCCACTCCAATCGATGACAATGCGATGGATGTACTGTTCCGCTCCGCTCGAACCTATTCCCAATGGCAAGCGCGCGATGTCAGCGACGACCTGCTTCGTAAAGTCTTTGATCTTGCAGTCATGGGTCCCACCTCGGCCAACACGCTCCCGCTTCGCATCGAATTTGTAAAATCGGTTGAAGCCAAGCAGCGTCTGAAACCCGCTTTGGCGCCCGGGAACGTTGAGAAGACCATGGCCGCTCCGGTCTGCGCGATCATGGCGATGGACGCCCAGTTCTACGAGTTCGTTCCAAAGCTGTTTCCACACAACCCCAGGTTTGGCGATATGTTCAAGCAGCCGGGCAAGGAGGAATACACGCGGACGCACGCATTTCGAAATGCCAGTCTTCAGGCCGGCTATTTCATTCTCGCGGCTCGCGCAGTTGGGCTGGATACCGGGCCGATGTCAGGTTTCGATAATGCGAAAGTGGATGCTGAATTCTTCCCGGAAGGCCGCTGGAAATCCAACTTCCTCTGCAATCTTGGATACGGAGATGCGTCAAGCCTGCGCCCGAGGCTCCCACGCCTGAACTTCGAAGAAGCCTGCCGAATTGTGTAACGGCTGTTGTGGTGCAGGCTTCCAAGCCTGCACGTGTAGGTCTGGAGACCTGCACCACAAGCGCGTGTTCGTTCATGGTCACATAGTTATTCGTTGGCATTGAGCCGCAAGAGCTGCGTGACGTAAGCCACTTGCATGGGATCGTTGCCGGTTTTTTTCATCCAACGTTCGAAGAGTTGGCGGCTTTCCCGTTTTAGAACTCCGCCCACGATTCTCGGCATCTGGCAATCTGGGCTGCTGGGCGGCCGCACGCGCATGGTGCCGCCATCGGCGGGCGCGCTCAGGCCGTAAACAACTGTGTCCATTCCCGCCTCCATTGCCGCGCCCGTACACATTACGCACGGCTCGAGCGTGCTCACAAGAATCGTGTCCCTCGCCTCGGGCTCGCTTTTTCCCGCGGCATCCGCGAATGCGACGATCTCGGCATGGGCGGTCTTGTTGCCGGTTCGATGCAGTTGGTTGAACCCCCGGCCAATGATCGTCAGATCCCCCCGTGCAACGACAGCGCCGATCGGCGCTTCCCCCTCGGCCATCGCCCGCTCGGCAACTTCAAGCGCCTCGCGCATCAGCTTGTCCAATACGCTCTGCGTCAACGGCGCGGGCTGTGGCGAGGCAACGCGCAGCACTTCTTCGAGCTTCGCCCGTATTTCAGCCACGTTTCCCCAAACGGCGCGAGCACCGCAGGAGATCAGTTCCTTGATGTTGTGCCCGCCGCTGGTCACTCCCAGACAGACGACGCCGGCGCCACGGCAACTTGTGGCATCGTACGGCGTGTCGCCTATCATCGCGCACTGTGCCGCTGACATTCCAAGCTTGCGCACCGCTGCCGCGACGATATCGGGAGCAGGTTTGCTCTTTGATGCGTCATCGGCCATTGCCGCTACATCCACCAACTTCGAGAATTCAATACCGCAGCCTTTTTCTGTCACTTGAAGTTGTTCTTTGCTGCTCGAAGTGGCCAACGCCGTTTGAATCGCCCGATCTCGCAGTGCGCGGATCAGTTCCGCCGCGCCGGGAAACGCGCGGCATCCGCGGCTCTCAACAAGCTTTTTGTATTCCAGCGGCTGTGCTTTGCGGATCGCATCCCCGTCGGTCTTATCTCCGTCTCGTCCAATCAGCGCCGGTACGAGGTTATCTCCGCCTTTGCCAATCTCCTGAAATATTCGATCGGGCGGCACCTTGTACTGCCGCGACGCGAACGCCCGAACAAACGCTTCCACGTGCAGCTGGTTGGTGTCTACAAGTGTTCCGTCGACGTCGAAAATAACTGCGCTGAGTGCCATCGCCCCGGCATCCTAGTGTGGCGGCTGCAAGGCGCGAGCGCCTGGATTGGGGCGTCATCCATCTGATCGAGACTTTCGCAGCAGGTACATGACGAATGACCACAGACCTGCAAATCGATAGGTGGGATCGACGTCGTGCTCGATGACATAAAATATGAAGTAGTAAAACCGTGCGAATGCCCAGATGGCGAGCACCAGGAGCGCGGTGTTGCGCAGCGTCGGATGTTCGAGAATCAGCATCGCCGTCGAAAGGATTCCAATCAGCAGGAACAAGAATCCTTTGAGGTACATCAACTTGGGGTTCTGAAGATCGCGCATGGAGACGTCCTGGTCGTTGGCCGGATTCCCTGATGTCGTCGGGGCGTGTAAGCTGGTCCGACGACGCAACGGAGGTCACGGAAAAGACGCCGTGGGTGAAATGATGTTTCAAAAGAGTAGACGGTTGAACTTCAGAATAACCATCGCCCTGGTCGTTTTGGGTGGGGGGATGATCGCTTTCGCGCAGACGACGAGGCCCGCGTCCCAACCCGCGACGACGCGCCCCTCATCCGTGCTCGAGCCGGTAAAGGAAGGCACCACCCGCCCAAGCGAAATCCCCGCCGCCCAGTTCGGAGACGCCGTGCTTCTCACCGATCTCGTTGGCCACCTGGCACCTGAAAAAGACGGCGGCACCGCCCTCGTATTTCAATTCGGCGGCAGAACACTCCGCATGCCTCTTTTGCCCAACTCATATCTGGCCCGCATGGAGGCAACCGCCGCGTCTAATCCCTCAATGCAGTTCCGCCTGACCGGCCGGACAACCTCATATCGCGGCCACAACTATCTTTTGATCGAAGATGCCGCAATTGTTTCCGACGAACACTGATTCACGCTGATTACATCATTGCCGTAATTCTATAACCCCGCCCTTCATGTGAGCCCCGCTAACATCCCGGCATGCGGATTTGGCTGTCTGAACATTTCGTCTTGCTTACCGTGATTTCGATTACCACTTTCCTCGCTGGAATCGCCGGCGCGGTCGTGGTCGCGATTCGACTTCCTGAAAACTACTTCACCCGCCCGCCGACCCACGTTCACGGCACCAGCCTTACGCGAAAAATCATTAAGAATATCGTGGGCGCTCTCATCCTGCTTATCGGCTTCGCGATGTCGCTCCCGCTGGTTCCCGGCCCAGGTGTGATTGTGATGCTCGTTGGTCTCTCGATGATGGACTTCCCGGGAAAGAAAAAACTCGAGATCAAGCTGCTTCGGTTCCCCGGACTGCTGTCGCAGCTTAATCGCATCAGATTGGCGTGTGGCCGTCCGCCCCTCAATCTGCCCGCCGGGAAAGACGATCAGGCGCTCAACGCACGCCCTTCGTGACATGTCCCGAGCCACGAAATGCAACGCTTTGCAACGGTTTGCAACGTTTCCCGAGTTGTGAGATGCATCGTTTTGCAACGTTTTGCAACGTTTCGCGAGTTGTGAGATGCATCGCTTTGCAACGGTTTGCAACGCTTCCCGAGCCGCGAAATGCATCACTCTGCAACGGTTTGCAACACTCCAAGCTTGGCCAAGACCTCGGCAGGGGGGCCGTCGAACTTGGTCAGGATTACGTTTCCCACGTATCCAATTGCCGTCCACCCCTCGGGTGTCGCATAGTACGCGGCAGCGCACAGCGATCGGAATCGATCAAAAAACACCGCCGGCTTTCGGAATGGGGCCTTTGCCGTTTCAGTGAAGGCAATGTCGTCGCAGATGGCGTGCTTCTGATCATCGGCAAGCTGCGCAAAGCCCTTCTTGAACCGCTTCTGCGATTCGCCCTCAAGCCATGCGAGGCCTTCGATGATGACAGGGCGATCCTTTTCCTGAATGGGATACGGCGCTGAAATCCATTCATCCAGAAAGGCGGGGACGCCCACTTCACTGGCCGCCGGGCCCAGGGCATCTTTCGGGATGATGACGTCTGCCAGCGCCGCGGCGGCCTCGCGCTGCCCGGCGTTAAACGTGAGCGGCCAGAACGCGCCAGGCTGGTACCCCTTTACGAGGTTTGGATCGAATCCATACCCCTTGGCAGCCGGGGCCGCGTTGGCGGTTTGCGCAAACGTGCCGCGCGGAAGCGCCGCGGCTGCCGTGACGGCCATCACCCATTGCATGGCCTGGCGGCGAGAAATCTGCGGGATAATTGTCGCGCTGCCTTCTGCGCCTGTAGTTTTGTCGCTCATAAATTGCCTTTCTTGGCCTGATCGATCAGATAATCGCAGGCGCGCCAAGCCATGGCCATGATGGTCAGGGTGGGATTTTTGTCGGCGTTTGAAGCGAACGGAGCGCCATCGTTCAGGAACAGGTTCTTCACGTCCCAGGTTTGATTCCACCGATTGGTCACGCTCTTCTTGGCGTCAGAGCCGATGATCGCGCCGCCGACTTCATGGATAATATGACCCGGACGTTCGAGGCTGTCGCCCGGTTTGGCATTGCGTGAGCCCCGAACGGTGCCGCCCATGGCTTCGATGAGCTGGGCAAACGTTTTCTCGGCGTGGATCGCCTGGTTGGTTTCGTGGCTGCTCCACTTCCAATGGAATCGGAGCACCGGAATGCCAAATTTGTCCTTCACCACCGGATCCAGATCGGCATAGCAGTTTTCATTGGGGATCATCTCGCCACGGGCATAAAAGCCGATGATCGAGCCATAATACCGGCGGGCATCTTGCTTGAATTTGGAGCCGTAGCTTCCGCGTGAAAGGTCGGCGGGTACGGGGTTGAACCCGCCGGGCATCGAACGAGCGCCGCCGATTTCGATGTGATATCCCCGGCCGAAATCGAGCTTCCCGGCTTTCTGCTCCTTATACAGCCACCACGGCGCGTAAAAGTGATCGCCACCGGCCCCGTCTTCATTGTGCGGTGGAAGGTTTTCGAGAGCGGGGATCTGGCCTTGAAGGCTCGCGCCTACAGTGTCCATGATGTACTTGCCCACCAGTCCGCTGGAATTCGCAAGGCCGTTGGGGAAGGCTTTGCTCTTGGAATTAAGCAGGATGCGAACCGTTTCGCACGCCCCGGCAGCAAGAATCACCGCCTTGCCAGTAACGCGCTTTTCCTGGCCGGTGGTCTTATCGTAAAAAACCACGCCCTTTGCTTTGCCATCGTCACCCAAAATCACTTCACGAACGTGGGCGTTCGGGATGAGATCGAGATTCTCCGAGGCCAGTGCGGGCGGCAAATGGACAGTGGTGGACTGGTAGTTCGCTCGAATCGAACAGCCCCTGCCACATTCGGTCGCCCAGAAGCACGCCGTACGCTGCTTCATCGCGTCGGCGCTCAGTTGCTGCGCTTTGGGGTTATCAGGGTGAAGCTTCGGAGCGATTTTGTCCGCTTCGAGTGCCTTGGTCAGCACCGCCCGGTGAATCGGGATAATCGGTACGCCGATCTTTTTCGCATGTTTCTGCGCATAGAGTTCGTGTGCTCTTCCTTTTGGCGCCGGCAGCAAAACGCCCGGCGGAGAATTGGGCGTGTTTTCCAATCCTTCGTTGGTCCCGAAGACGCCGATGAGCATCTCGACTTTCGTGTAGTACGGCTCCAGATCGTCGTAGTTGATGGGCCAATCGAAACCAAGTCCATCGCGGGAGTAGGGCTTCAGATCGTATGAACCGTTGCGAAGCGAGATGCGGCCCCAGTGATTTGTCCGACCACCGACCATGCGCGGGCGCCACCAGGTGAACTGTTCATTGGGCTTGGAAGAGGGGGCGTTTGTGTAAGGTTCGCCCGGCACTTCCCACCCGCCTCCAACCGTCGCATCGTAAAAACCGAATGGCTTTTGCGGCGTGGGCTCGCCCAGCAACGGAGCCTGATTGAACGTGTTGAACATCGGCGTTTCGCTGACGACGTCGTAGCTTCGGCCCGCTTCAAGCATCACGCACTTCAGGCCGTTGAGTGTGAGCGTATAGGCTGATTGACTCCCAGCCGCTCCGGATCCGACGATGACAACGTCATACTCGGGCTTGGCCTTGTCGGCGGGAATGATGGGCATAGCGGTTCCTCAACATGAACGATCGATACGAGATTGACGGATTATGGTGAAGTTGCCGAATGCGTGCAACGCACATGTTGCCGGACGATCCGGCCGCGCAAAATGGAATTGATCCATCAAGTTACAACATCAGGGGTCGCGCGCCAGGCCGCCCCGCCCAGAAGATTTTCCGCGACCCGGCGCGTGCGATCCGCCGAGGTCATGGTCGCCGGGCAGATGATTCTTCTTACAGCTAAATGACCGTGCGCGATTCCGCGCCATTGCTTTTTTAAGTGGCACGGCCTTCCAGGCCGTGGTCGGGGACGATTCGGGCCCGGCGCCGGGTGAGATGTGGGAAAACCAACTCGCCGGAACCGGGCATTTTCTCCCGGCAAGTGCAGAAGGTTGTCCAACGGTCGAAACTTGATTTTCCCCAATCCAACCCGGCGCTGGTGGTCAACTCCCTCAATCATGGGCTGGGAAGCCCATGCCACGAAGCGCGGAATCGCGCACGGTCATTTGGAAACACTTCTTGTTACCTGCGCTGCGCTCTCCACTTCCCCAGCAAATGCACCGCAAACCACCCCGCAATTCCCACGGCCAGCACGCCCGAAATCAACATCACCGGCTCGTGCGCCGCCTTGGAAACAGACGGAAACATCCGTTCAATCAACCCCGCATGGCCGGGAGTATTGACCACCCGCCCATCCGCCAGCACAACCGACTTTCCTTTATCCCCGATGACATCATCCTTGATTGCCATCACAACCGCCACGCCGGCGGCAGTCGTGAGCGTTCGGGGATGTGTTTCGAGAAAACCCAGAACCGCGCGCGGCATTGCGCCAATTTTTCCCAGCACGGCCGACCGCTCAGCCGGGGGCAGCTTGGCAATATCCCCGGCCTGCCGGGCCGCGATGATCGATTCATCGGTCGTCAGTTTTCGTCCGAGCTGAATGCCATCTTCGCCCAGCGTCTCCGCCAGTTTTTCGCCGACACCCGGATGCCGGGCGGCCACTTCCATCGCGCCGGATCCGTATTCCTTCACCAGTTGCGTCATCAGCTCCGGATTCCGCTCGACCGCGGCGATCCCCGCTTTGCGCCATCCCGGTGACAGGCCATCCAGCGCCCCCACCATTTTGGCCGGCGAACGCCCGATCGTGCGCAAGGCCGCGGGTCCGTCTTCGATGCCGTATTGCGCGGCCCGGCGCACAAGGGCGTCGCCGCCCTCTCGCGCGGATTGCTCGAGCACTTCCGTTACCGCGGCCCGCCCGCCCATTTCGGCCAGCTCTTCCAATCCCTGCTTGCTGGCCTGGCGAAACACCTGTTCCGTCGCCGCCCGCACAGCCGGGCCGACCACCTGCGCTCCGGCAGGGGCCGCGCCAATCCATAGCATCGCCGCGGCGATTCCAGCGAGAGCAACGCAATTCCGTATCTGTTTCATTTTAATTACTTTCATTGCCATTGACTGTGACATCACGTTCATGGCTGCTGCCTCAAAGCATTCGTTACCGCATGGCTTTGCGCTTCATTGGTCAGTTGGGTTGATTGGAGCAACGCCGCGCGCAACCCCGAGCCGCCTGATGCGCCATCGCGGAGCTGTCGCTCGAGTGAATCCAAAAAGCGATTGCATTGTTCGGAAATTCTCGCTTCAAACGTCTTACTTAATCGCCAGTCGATGATTACCCCGACAATCAAGCCGACCCCGATGCCAATGATCGTTCCGACCGGCCCGCCAAGGCTGCCTGCGCCCCCACCCGCCGCCGTCGCTTCGACAGTCGCCCCGCCGGCGGCAATGCCCTCGGCGGCCATGGCCATTCCCACCCGGGCCAGAATCTGGCCCACCACGCGCGACGCCACTGCCTGCCCCGCGTCCATCGCGAGCCACCCGCCCGAAAATTCGACCAGCCCCGCCGCCACGCTTTGCGATGCCAATCCGCCGCTCAGGGCGCGCGCCTGATCGCGCACATCCCGGGCAAGGCGGTCGATCGAAATATCTTCGGCGGGGCGAATGACCTTGATCTTTTTCAGCGGCAATTCCAATTCGGCGTACAACGCATTCCGGCTGGCGGCCATGTCCTCGTTGTACTGCGCCACAACCGCCACCACGTCCTGCCGCAGGCCCAGCTCGGAAATAATGTCGTCCCGGAATTTGTCGTTCACAAAAGCGCGTACTTGCCCGGCTTCATTTCCACGGCCGGTCATCTTTCGCCAGGCATCGGATGGATATCGTTTAAGGATCCCCAGCCGCGTCCCCCAACTGGATACATCGCGCGTAAACCGTCCGACGCGCCGGCGGTGCGCCTCCATCCGCTCATGCAACATTCCCATGGCCCGGCCAACCGCCGCCCCGTTTCGCAATTCAAATGCCGCCATCGCCGGCACGATTGATTCACGATACACACGCGCCACCCGTACGCCCTCCGGCTCCTCGACGGGCTGGGTTTGTGCGGGTGCTGCCTCCGGCGCGGCTGGTCGTGTTGTCGCTGGCGGGGCGACTGCGACGCGTTTTTCGGCTTCTGTCCGCCGATAGAACACATATCCCGCCGCGAGGCCCACCGCCACAAAGCCGCCGCGCAGCATCGCCCGCCGCGATACCCTTCGCGAAGGCGAACCCGCATGGTATTCCAACTTCTCGTCCCGCATGCGCACTACCACCTCTTTGAGTCTTACGCTCAGAACCCGGGTATTGGCGGTTACAAACTCATTACGGCTTTCCACCCAGCGTGTTCCTGGCCGGAATAGCCCTTTCCGCCGCCACAAACGGCAGTTCGACCCCATAAAGAATATTTTCTTCTTGCATTAACGAATTTATTCTTTAATCTCATCGCTCCACTCGAATTTATTCGCACACGGAGGTTAATCGCCGATGCCCCGTAAGCCATCCATCCAACCCAACGACGTCGAGCTCGCCATTCTTCGGGCGCTGTGGGATCGCGGGCCGAGCCCCGTTCGCGACGTTCACGAAGCCCTTCAACACAGCCGCGACACCGGCTACACGAGCACCGCCAAAATGATGCAGGTCATGTGCGACAAAGGCCTGCTCACGCGGGATGAGTCCAAGCGCCCGCAGCTCTATTCGCCGGCGGTTCCCGAGGAGCAAACCCAAAAGCAGATCGTCCGGCACATGATCCAGAAAGTGTTCGGCGGGTCGGCCCGCAAGCTGGTCCTGCGCGCAGTCGAATCCGAACAGCTCCCCGCCGATGAAGTCGCCGAGATCCGCAAATTGCTCAAGAAGATGGAAGGAGACAAGCCGTGAACCTGCTTCACCTCATCCTCGAATCATCCGCCGTTCATCGACTTGGCGTGACGCTGCTTCATTCCCTCTGGGAAGGCGCTCTCATCGCGGCGGTACTCTTCATCGCCGGCTTTGTCCTCAGGAGATCCACACCCGCGGCACGATACGGCGCATCGTGCGCCGCCCTGCTGTTGATGGTTCTAGCCCCGCTGTGTACGTATCTCCTGACCAATACTCCGGTCAATGCGGTCGCGATCGCACCGAATCCGCAGTTGCCAGCCGAGCCACAAGCCGCCGCACCCCGCCAAGCCACGATGTCAGTCGTCGCGGCCGACCGCATGGAACCGTCGCGACCAGTACCCGCCCCTGTTACTCGATCAGAGCCTCGCGTTCCCAACCCTGCGAATACCCCCACTCCAGCCCCCACGCAATCCGTTTCAGCATCTATATATCTATCGGCGGCGGCCCCGTGGATTGTCCTGAGTTGGGCATTGGGCGTGCTTGCCCTCGCCTTTTGGAACCTCGGGGGATGGGTCGCGGTCCATCAGCTTAAATCCCTCACCACCCGCCCCGCCGGCAGTCGCGCCGAAGAAGCGGCCCGAAAGCTCGCGCTTCGCCTTGGCATCAGTCGCTCGGTGCGCCTCCTTCAATCCACTCTCGCCAAAATGCCAATGGTCATTGGCGCGATCCGCCCCGTCATCCTCCTCCCGGCCAGCGTGCTAACCCAACTCTCGCTCGCGGAGCTTGAATCCATACTCGCCCACGAGCTCGCCCACATCCGCCGTCACGATTATGGGGTCAATCTCGTCCAAAGCATGATCGAGACCCTCCTGTTCTATCACCCCCGCCACCTGGTGGATCTCGCGCCAAATCCGCATCGAACGGGAACACTGCTGCGATGATCTGGCGCTCTCCGTCACCCGCGACCGCGCCATCTACGTCACTGCCCTGGCCGCCGTCGCGTCTGTACGCATCCCGCTCCTGGCCCAAGCTGCTTCAGGTGGAAGCCTGGCGGCGCGCCTCCGTCGTGTTCTTGGAACACCCGATACAGATGCCGGCCGATCGCGCTGGCTTTCAGGAGCACTTGTGATTGCAATCTGTTTTATCGCACTGCTGATTGCCGCCCTTCCCACTTCGGCAACAGCCGCCGCCAGCGATGATGACACCGTCACCGTTCACGGCGTCGTTCTCGATCCCGCCGGCAAGCCCGCCAATGGCGCTCGGTTGCAAACCGTCGCATGGCCCTTCAAGACTGCCCTGTCTGAACGCAAGTCCAACATCGATGGGACCTTTACGATCACATTCAAAAAGTCCCAGTTCGCCTCCACGTGGAATTCCTGGGAAAGCACGGTGCTTGCCGCCACATCGCCCGGCTACGCACCCGCCTGGGCTCGGGCCAATCACGTTGACGCCGCCGGCAACGTCGTACTCCAACTCGCCGCCGACGACATGCCGATCGAAGGCCGCATCGTCAACCTCGAAGGCCAGCCCGTCGCCGGCGCAAAAATCACGCTGACCAACCTTGAGCCCAAGGCGGTTGATTTGAAAGACCTGGGGGTAAACCGCTCGCCCCCTCCCGAAGAATACGGGAATGAGAGTACGCCCAATCTCCCGGGTTTCGCCGCGGGCATCAATCCGACCGCAGTCGCGGATAAGGATGGCCACTTTCGCATGACCGGCCTTGGCCGCAACCGTACCGCCTCGCTTCACGTTGAGGGCCCCGGAATCACCAAGGGTTGGCTCGATGTGCTCACCAAAGACGTGCCCCAGCAAACCCGCACATTTCAGTACCAGCCCTTCGCAGCCACCGGAATTCAGTACGGAGCGAAATTCGAGTTCACCGCCTCGCCCGGTCGCGTCGTCACCGGCACCGTACGGGACGCAGTCACCGGAAAGCCCCTGGCCGGCGTAACCGTCAGCGATGGCACCGTCGCCTCCCAGCCCGTCACCGATGCCCAGGGCCACTACCAGGCCCAAGGCGTCCCCAAGCGCAAGGATGTGAAGTTCACCGCAATCCCCACGGATGACCAGCCCTACTTCATGTGCGAAGCCAATGTTCCCGAAGCGCCGGGGATGGGCCCTGTCACCGTCGATTTCAATCTTCATCGCGGCGTGTGGATCACCGGGAAAGTAACCGACAGAGTCACCGGCAAACCCATCGGCGCCGCCCGCATTCGTTACCTCCCGTATCTCACCAACAAGAACTTCGACAAACTCCCCGAGTTTCATGCCCGTGGGCTAGAGATTCCCGGCGGCCAATCGGAACGATATACAACGGCCGCCGACGGCACCTATCGCCTCGTCGCCCTCCCCGGCCCAGCGCTGGTAACCGCCAACGCCATCGGCCACCCTTACCGCACAATGGTCGATCTCGATCAAATCAAATGTCCCCGGGGTCCTGGCGGCCGCGCCTTCCTGACCTACGAGCCACGCCCGTCCGGCGAATTCGAGCACGCCGTCAAGGAAATCAACATCCCCCAAGGCGTCGAACAAACCACGCTCGACATGCAATGCGATCCCGGCATCACGATTCATCTCACATTGGTTGACACCGACAACAATCCGGTCGAAGGCGTGCTTGCATACCACCAGATCCCCGGCGACGGCTATCGCAAGCTCAAGACCAGCACGGTGGATGCCGTGGCCTTCCGCCCCGATGAAAAACGCCGTATCTTCTTCTTTCAATACCCCCGCAAGATTGGCCGGATTATTACCCTCGGCGTGGACGATGCCCCCAACGGCCGGCTCAAGATCAAGCTCGAGCCCTTCTCCTACATTACCGGCCGACTCCTGGGCACCGACGGCCAGCCCATGACCAACGCCGCTATAGAAGGTTTCCCTTTTGAATTGCCCGTGGTGAATACCGACGCCGAGGGAAAATTCCAGATGCCCCTCATCCCCGGCGAACCCTACACCCTTCGCGGGTTTAAAGATGGCGAATACATCACCGACGTCGAAAAACTGACGCTTCCCCCCGGCACCACCAAAGACCTGGGCGACGTTCACCGACGATCATTTAATTAACGGAATTCCTCTCTCGGAGCCAATGCAATGGACCTCCTCAACTCAATCCTCCAAACCCCGCTCATCACCCGCCTCGGCTGGACCCTCCTCCACTCCCTCTGGCAGATCGCCATCGTCAGCGCCATCCTCGTCATTGCATTGCGCGCCATGCGATCCCGTGACCCGCGCTGGCGCTACTCCGCCTCATGCGTCGCACTCCTCACCTCGCTCATCCTCCCCGCAATCACCATCGCCCTTATCACTAACAACACCCCCGTTTCCTCCTCGCCGCTTGCGGCTTCGCGATTCAATCCCCCCACCACACCAATGATCTCAAATTCACCCGATCGCCCCAACGCCCATCAGAACATCTCAATTCCACCTGTATCCAAATTGACTATCGCGTTTCCAACCATTTCCCCCCCACCGCCCTCTCCCACCAAAACCTTCACTACCAACCTTCTTCCCACCGCCCGCGCCACGCTCCCCTGGCTCGTCCTCACCTGGGCCCTTGGCGTTCTCGCCCTATCCATTTGGAACCTCGGCGGTTGGCTCACCCTCCACCAGCTTCGCTCGCGCTCGACCGCATCCGTCCCCATCGGCGCCCAACGCGCCGCTCAGCGCCTTTGCGTACGCTTCAATCTTTCCCGTCCCGTGCGCCTGCTTCAATCCACCCTCGCCACAACGCCACTCGTCCTGGGCGCGTTTCGCCCCATCATCCTCCTCCCCGCCAGCGTCCTGACCGATCTCTCGATCGCCGAACTTGAATCGATCCTCGCCCACGAACTGGCCCACGTCCGCCGGCATGACTATCTGGTTAATCTCATCCAAAGCGTCGTCGAAACACTCCTCTTCTATCACCCCGCGATCTGGTGGATGTCCCGGCAGATCCGCATCGAGCGCGAACACTGCTGTGACGATCTTGCATTAACCGTCACGCGCGATCGCGCTACGTACGTCACTGCCTTAGCCGCCGTCGCATCCGTTCGCGTCCCGCGGCTCGCCCCCGCCGCGTCCGGCGGAAAACTCCTCCCCCGCCTTCGCCGCGTCCTTGGAATCCCCGACACCGAATCCAGCCGCTCATCCCACTGGCTCGCCGGTGCATTGGTCACGGCCTGCTTCGCCATCGCCGCGATCGCCCCCCACCTCCACTCAACCGCCTCCGCCGCCGACAAAACCCCGCCCGCCACACAACCTTCTTCCAACGACATCGTTCATGTCCGAGGCCGCGTCCTCGATCCTGATGGAAAACCTGCTGCCGGGGCCAAGGTGACCGCCGCCCCCGCCTGGCCGCGCGGCACTGAGCGCGACCATCCCGCCGTCATCGCGCGAACCATCGCCGGGAGCGATGGACGCTTCCAACTGACTTTCAACAAGTCCGCCGCGTCCGCATTTACCCTGGGCTATGGTCAGCCTGGCGCAGACCTCTGGCAGAAAACGCAAATCGTCGCCACCGCCAATGGCGTGGGCCTCGATTGGCAAGCCTTCGACCACGTCGATGCCGCCGGTGACGTCAATTTGAACCTCGTCCAGGACTTGCCGATCAACGGCCGCCTGGTCGATCTCGAAGGACGCCCGGTTTCCGCCGTCGCCATCACGGTTGAGGGCATGGCCAGCGCGATCCTCACCACAGCGCAATTCAAGCGTCCTCCCGAGAACTATCGCGGCATCGGGTCTCCGCTGGCTGCAATCGAAAAGAACGATCCAATTAGTTCCGACGCCGACGGCCGGTTCAGCATTCCCGGCTTGGGCAAAGAGCGACGGGTTTCTTTGTCGTTCTACAGCGACAAGGTCGCGATCAACGGGCAGTGGGTGATGACCCGTGAAGGCAAGAACTTCGTCAAGCCCATCGGCCCGGGCGATCGCGATGCGGTCATGAAGCTGCTGGCCAGTACATTTGAACTGGTGATGCCACCGGCACGGTCGGTGACGGGCGTCGTCCCTGATGCCCAGACGCACCAGCCGCTCGCCGACGCGAGGGTTGAGACGTTCTACAGCCGAGTTCAAGCTAAAACCGTTACCGACGCGCAGGGGCGGTTCGTCCTGAAGGGCTTGGAACGCGGCCAGAACACCGAACTTCGATTCGATCTTCCCGATCAGCCCTACATCCCAATGATCAGCAAAGCCCCTGAACAAACCGGCGCGCAGCCTGCGGTTTGCGACGTCGATTTGTTCAAGGGAGTATGGGTGAGCGGAAAGATCACCGACAAAGACAATGGCGTTGCGATCCCCGTGGAAGTGGACTACCGACCACTTGCTACCAATCAGGTAGCAACAAAGATTCCCGTCTTCCGTCAGGGCTGGGCCACACCGCCGTGCAACACTCAGTCCGCGCCGGATGGCACCTACAGGCTGGTCGTCGCCCCCGGCCCGGGAATCCTCGCTGTTCGCACTGCGGGCTTCGATTACGCCCTCGGCCAGGGTTTCGATGCGGTCAAGACCAAGGACGCCAACGGCAGAATCCGCACTCTCCTGCCTGAGAATGTATCCGGCTCGCTCTACAATTCCGTTCGAGAAATCGATGCCGGCCCTGATGGCCCGACCACCGGAATTGATTTCGCCCTCGATCGCGGCAACGTAATCCACATCACCTGCAAAGACCCCGATGGCAAAACAGCCGGCAAGATTGACGTCGTTGGGAACATGGCAAGTTTGACCTCTAGCTACCCGAGCAATTTCTCGGATGGGCGCTTCGACGCAATCGGATTCACCAAAGACGAGACGCGTCTGATCGTGATTCGTGATAATGAACGTCACCTGGCAAAGATCGCAACCGTTCGCATGGCTGATGCGCCTGACGGCAAACTGACCATCAAGCTCGAGCCCGCCGGCAAAGTTACCGGGCGTCTGCTCGATCCCCAGGGCGATCCGATTAAAGCCGGTAAGCTGCGGATCGACACTTATATCCCCGAACTCAAACGGGCCAACAGGTCAGGGATCGTCGGAGAGCGAAGCGACGAAAATGGCCGCTTCACGCTCTACCTGCCCCCCGATATTCGTTACGTCCTGGGCGCTTCTTCCAGCCCCTACGGCGGAATGTTCAAATGGGTGACCGACAATCTGGTCGTAACCCCCGGCGCGACTAAAGACCTCGGCGACATCGCGCTCAGTGAAAAGGATATGATGAAGTGATCCCATCAAACTCGAAACCCGACCGTTCAGAGACCTCGGCGACATCGAGCTAACCCTCCAGAGCATGAAATGAACGCGCATTGGGAACCCTACATTTCGACCGACGCCGCCCCTTGGGATATCCGCCGGGTCGTGCATCTGCACCGCTGCGCCGCCTTCGGCGCAACCTGGAGCGAACTCCAGCGCGATCTACACGACGGCCCCGAAGCCTCAGTCTCCCGCTTGTTAACCGGCAGCGCGCACGCCGATGGCCTTCGCCCCAACTTCGAGGCCCTTTCGACCCAGGTCGCCGACGCCGCGGTGATCTCCAACGATGCCGAGCGGCTCAAGGCCTGGTGGCTCCTCCGCATGTTCTTCTCGCCCGATCCGCTGGCCGAGCGGCTCGCCCTCATGTGGCACAATCACTTCGCCACCAGCAATTTCAAAGTCAAAGACCTCGCGGCCATGCGCCGCCAGAACGATACCTTCCGCAAGCTCGGCCGCTCGCATTTTGCCGAGCTGTTCGATGCAATGCTCCACGACGCCGCCCTGCTCGTCTGGCTTGATTCCCCCTCGAATCGCAAAGGCCAGCCCAACGAAAACCTCGCCCGCGAATCGATGGAGCTCTTTACGCTTGGCGTCGGCAACTTCACCGAAGACGACGTCAAACAAGCCGCCCGCGCCCTGACCGGCCAATCCGTCGCCGACGGCGAATTCCGACTCCGCCCCCAGTGGCACGACGATGCCGACAAAACCATACTCGGCCAGACCGCTCCCTTCGATGCCCGGTCCCTCGCCAGGTTGCTCCTGGCCCAACCCCCCACCGCCAGGCGCCTCGCCTGGCGACTGTGCCTCACGTTCCTGGGCGAAAATGTCGCCAGCGAACAAGATCTGGCCGATATCGCCCAGGGTCTGCGCGATCATGATCTGGACATCGCCTGGGCCGTTCAAACCATCTTGCGATCGCAGCTCTTCTTCTCCGAACCCAATCTCAACGCCCACGTAACCGGCCCCGTCGAGTTCGTGATCGGTGCCGCTTGCGCTCTCGAGTTATTCGATCCGCCCCCCAGCACGCTCGTTCTAGCCGAGTGGGTTCGCAGGCTCGGCCAGGATCTCTTCACTCCCCCCAACGTGGGCGGCTGGAACGAAGGCCGCTCCTGGCTGACCACCCGCACCGTCCTCGCCCGCGCCAACTACGCCGCCGCCCTCGTCCATGGCGAACTGTCGCTTAGCAGTTCCGTTCCCGATTTAGCCGCCCTCGCCAGGCGCGCCGGCAGCGCCGACACGCTTCCCGATTCAATCCAATTCTTCAGCGATCTGCTCCTCGGCCGTCGTTTGCCGCCCGAAGAGCTCCAGAAAATTACCGCCCACGCAGGCAATTCGCTCCCAGACTCCATTGCGATGCTGCTGGCCACACCCCAGGCCCAGCTCGCGTAAGGATAAACCATGATCACCCGACGTCATTTCCTGCGGAGTTCCAGCCTTGTGGCCCTTGCCCCGCTCGTCCCCACATTCCTGGACGACATGGCCCGCGCCGCCGGAGCTAATCCCGATGCCCGCATCCTCGTCGTCATCCAACTCGATGGCGGCAATGACGGAATCAATACCGTCGTTCCCTTCGGCGATGAAGCGTACGCAAAGCACCGCAAGGAGCTGCGCATCAAGACCGATGAAGTTCTAAAGATCAACGATCACGTCGGCCTTCACCCCGCCATGCGCCAAATGTCCAAGCTGCTGGAAGAGGGCCGCCTCGCGATCGTCCAGGGCGTCGGCTATCCCAACCCCAATCGCTCCCACTTCGAAAGCATGCGCATCTGGCAGACCGCCCGCCTGAATCCAACCGACGACCAGCGCGGCTGGATCGGCGAATCCTTCGACCAGCTCCCCCGCCCCGTCGCCGGCCCCGATACCGTTTACGTTGGCGACAGCGAGTTACCCCGCGCCCTGCTCGGCCGTCGCACCGAGTCTGCCGCCATCAACAACGCCGAAGACCTCGCCCTCCACCTTCCCAATCCAATCAACACGGCCAAAGCCCCTGACCCAAAAACCGATGACGTCGCCGCCTTCGTCCGTCGCAGCGTCCTGAGCGCGTACGGCACCGCCCGCGATCTGGCCCGCCC
>DAIRGS010000017.1:40191-43958 GCA_036794395.1 Tepidisphaeraceae bacterium
CGCTTCCGATGCCCCCTACCCCCCCTATCCCCAATCCAAACTCGCCACCCAACTCCAGCTCGTCTCCCGCTTCATCAAATCCGGCGCGGGCACGCGTGTCTATTACGCATCCCAATCCAGCTACGACACCCACTACGCTCAGCTCTCCCAACACGAAGACCTCCTCCGCGAGCTCTCCAATGCCGTCAAGGCATTCATGGACGACCTCAAAAGCTCGGGATTAGCCGATCGCGTCCTGCTCATGGCCTTCAGCGAGTTCGGCCGCCGCGCCGCCGAAAACGGCTCCCTCGGCACCGATCACGGCACTGCCGGCCCCGTCTTCCTGGCCGGCAATTCCGTCAAACCCGGCCTGCTCGGCGCAACCCCCAGTCTCTCCGATCTCCAAAATGGTGACGTAAAAATGTCCGTCGATTTCCGTTGCCTCTACACAACCCTGCTCAGCCAGTGGCTCAACGTCCCAACCAGCGACGACCTGGCTAAAAACTTCCCGGCTCTACCCGCGCTTCGGTCATGATCAGCCATTGTCATCCTGGAGCGAAGCGAAGGATCTGATATGGGGTGAACCTCTCGAATAGCCGATCCTTCGCTTCGCTCTAAATGGCTATGCACGATTCCGCGCCTTTTCGTGACATGGGCTTCCCCTTCGGGTCTGAGCCTCAGGGTCGAAGACAGCCCATGAGCCAGGGAGATGACCTCCAGCGACGGGTCCGATTTGGGAAAACCAAGTTTCGCTATACGGACAACCTCCTGATTTGTCGGGGAAAAATGCCCGGTTCCGGCAAGTTGGCTTTCCCACATCTCACGCGGCGCCGCACCTGCGGCTCCCCCGTGCACGGCCAGGATGGCCGTGCCACGAAAATGCAATGGCGCGGAATCACGCACGGTTAATTAGGATGACAGCAATGATTTCAAACAAGAAAGGTTGCGTGTTTCAGGTTCTGCGCATTCCCCGTGAATGCCGTTGAGTTTGGGAAAATACGTCGCTGCTACCCGCGGCGCCCGATGGCTCCGCCCCATTCACCGCGGCCGCACTCACGCTACCCGTAGCAGTGGAATTCCAATTCTTCTGCAACAACCCAGCATCACCCAAATTCACGACCCCATCAAAATTAAAATCCCCCCGATCCCATCCCACCGCTCCACTGGCATTCCAATTTCGCGTCATCAGCAGCGCATCGGTCACGTTCACCACCCGATCCAGGTTCGCATCCCCCATCACCGTAAATCGAATCTCAACGGTGTTGATCGGCTGCCCCAAAACAACCCCATCCCCCGAATCGGCATACCCCACGCCAAACGCATTCACCGCCCCCGCTGCCGCCGCCGCCGAAGTAATCGCCCCGGCGCTTCCCGTCGCAAGGCCATTCCATGATCCCCCATTGTATCCGATCTTCAACGCCTGCCCGATCACCCCCGCCGGACTGCTCCCCGCCACGTAACTCACATACACCGTGCTCTGCCCCACATCCAAATTCGTCCCCGCCAGCGCATTCCCCACCGCCAATCCATTGATCGTAAACGTCCCATTCAAATGGATCCGGTTCGGCAGCGGATTCCCGCTCCCATTACCCAGCGTAATCACATCGCTCCCCCCGCCGCCATTGATCGTCAGCCCGCCAGGATCATTGATCAGCACCTTCCCCACAGTCGTCCCAATCGACCAGTCGATATGCGTTCCATCCACATTACGCGCCAGCCCGATCGCATCATTCGATGCTGTCCCATTGATCGTGTTCTGTGACGGCGCAACCAGCTCATACGCCCCCACATCAAACGCCACTCCCTGCGGTCGCGCATTGCCTTCCAAGTCCTCGGCCGGCGGCTGATTCGGGCTCGCCAGGCTCGTCCCCGCATCAAGCGCCGGGCTCCCCGCCTTCAGGTGATAGTCACTACTTCCCACAAACACCGCGCCCGGCGTCGAAATCACCGAATGGGCATCCTGCCCCGTTTGCGTGCGCCACTGGCTCAATGTCAGAAACGCGTTGTTTCCCCCATCATTGCTCATCAGATTCACGACCACGTTGTAATCGCTCACAAACCCCGCCAGGCTGTCGGCCGCAATGGCAATGCTCCCATGCGTCGAGGCGTTAAACAGAATATTGTTGTAAACGATGTTCCCCGTGCTCCCCGTGTTGATATTCACATCCCAGCGCGCATCCAATGCCATCAACATAGTGTTGTTCACAACCAGATTGTTCTTAGACCCCGTCGCCCCATCGATCTGAAACAGCGATATCCCGCTGCTGTGATTGTTGTAAAGCAAATTATTCTGAATACGCGAGCTCTGCACTCCGTCCAGATTGATCGCCGCCCCGCCACCGGCTCCGTTATCGTGAATGATGTTCCCCTCGATCAGCGCCCCGAACGTAATGCCGCTTCCCCCCTGGCTCAAATCCGCATTGATCTGAATCCCGCAATCGTGATTCCCAAAAACCGTGTTCCCCGTAATCACCGGCCGCTGACTGGAATTCGATACATAAATCCCGTGCTGCGCCACCGAGTTACTGGTCGTGTTCCCGCTGATCGTAATGTCGTCCGTGAACCCCGTGAAAATCCCCCACGTCCCCATCGCATCGGCCGAGTTGTTCATGATCGCCACCCCATTGGCCTCCACCGCCCGAATCCCCGCCCGCGTAATCGCCACTGAAGCATTATTGGGCGTAGGATTGGTAATCGTAAACCCATTCACCGTCACATAACTCGTCCCCTCCAGATCGATCCCATCGGCGGTTTTTGCATTGCGACCGGTGATCGTCGCCCCAACCCCATTGAAGACAATCCGCGACGCCGCCGTCCCATTCTGCGGCTGATTCCACCCAATCGAAAACCCCGCCGCATAAGTGCCCGGCAGCGCCGTCACCACATCCCCTGCCACCACCAAATCCGCCGCGTGCTGCAACGTCGCAAACGCCGTCCCCGCCGATGTCCCCGCCGCCCCATCACTCCCGCCCGGCGACACAAAATAAGCCGTCAGCAAAACTCGTCTTTCCAACGATTCTATGCGCACGCGATGGTTCCTCATGAGGCCGCCTCCGTGGGTGTAATCGCAGGCTACATAGTGGCCCCGATACCCACGCGCCGTCTATCCGGAATCCGCCGGATCATCAGAAATGGATCTGCGGATGGATTTCAAAAACCCGTGCTGAAATCATGCGTGAACCGCAATCCGTCGTAACCCCTCCCTGTCCAGGTGATTCTCCCGATGGACAGAAAACGCGGCACCGCCCCCGCGCACGCCCTCACTTCCTCCACCGTGCGCAGCTCCTCATCGTTTAGCCGCCCCGCTTGCGGGGCGCGATTTTCGACCCTCTCTGATCCTTTCGATGCTTCTTCACCGATCCATCCGTCACATCGTCCACACCAGTCCCCTTCACAATTGGCAACCCCGTGCCCTCCGCCTTCACATCCCGAGCACCCGTCACACTCGCCCCCGCCAAGGTCGCCGCCGCCGACACATGCGCCGGGCTCCCGCTCGCCACTGCGGACAATTTGAAATTCTTCTGCACGATCGTCGCATCCGAAAGATTGATGACCGAGTCATAATTGAAGTTCCCCTGATCCCATGCCGTCTTCCCCACCCCCAGATAGTTCCGCGCCACCCCCACCGCATCGCCGCCATCCACCACCCCATCCAGATTCGCATCCCCCATGATGGTATAGCGAATCTCCACCGTATTCCCCGGCTGCCCCGCCACCACCCCATCCGCCGAATCCGCATACCCCACCCCAAACACATTCAAACCCCCGCCCGCCGCCGCAACAGACGC
>DAIRGS010000184.1:0-13888 GCA_036794395.1 Tepidisphaeraceae bacterium
CCCCCACGCCGGGGTATAGCGGTACTCCGCGCCACCCCGGCTTCTCAGAGCGCTGCAATTCTAGCCTCGCCGAACCACCACGAAACCCATTTCACCCGCCGCCACGATGCCCCATCAGCGCCGAATCACGCACGATTCATTTAGTGGCGATTTCGTAGCGAAGTGCAATCCTTCCGCATGCCACTCGCTGCCGTTTCAATTTCTTCACCCACAAACTACATTTGACGTAACCGGTGACTCGGCTTGACGAAACGGCAACCGGGCCGTTTTAATGGCCGACCCGGCTACAGGGAAGGTGAATGCCACTATCGCGCCAACAGCTCATCGTTCGGATCGTCTCTCTCGCATCAATGCTCTACGCGGGCGGCTGCTCGCTGCACGGGCCTGCCGGTGGGGGCGGCCAGGCACGCTGGGATGGCCAGCGCCACCTCAACGCCACCGACGTCTGGCTCCCGCCGGGCTATAAGATCGAGCCCGTCATTGAGGGCCTGAACTTCCCGACCGGTGTCACATTCGACGACAAAGGACACGTTTTCGTCGTCGAGTCGGGCTACAGCTACGGCGAAATCTGGACCGAGCCCCGGCTGGTGCGGGTCGACGCCCGGGATGTCATCAATGTCATTGCTCGTGGGAACAACGGCCCCTGGACGGGCGCTACTTTCAAGGACGGAAACTTCTACGTCGCCGAGGGCGGCGAAGCGCTCGGCGGGCGAATCCTCAAGGTCGCCCCCGATGGAACCACAACCGCCCTGGTCGAAGGCCTGCCCAGCAATGGCGATCATCACACCAACGCGCCGGTCATCGGCCCCGATGGCTACCTCTATTTCGGCCAGGGCACTGCAACCAACAGCGGCGTCGTTGGCGTTGACGACTACCAGTTCGGCTGGCTGCGCCGCTATCCCAACTTTCACGATATCCCCGCCAAAGATGTGACGCTGACCGGCGTCAATTACGAATCGGCCGATCCGTTCACAGTCACCTCGAGAAGGTGGTATCAGAACCTGCTGCCGTTCATTCCGCAGAACCGCAAACTCGTGCTAACCGGCGCATACTCATCGTTTGGAACGCCCGCCAAGCCCGGCCAGGTCATAAAAGGCCAGGTGCCGTTCACCGGCGGCATCATGCGGGTTCCGCTCGCCGGCGGAAAGCTCGAGATGGTCGCATGGGGCATGCGCAACCCGTTCGGCCTTGCCTTCTCCCCGGATGGAAAGTTGTTCGCCACTGAAAACCAGTTCGACGTACGCGGCAGCCGCCCCGTCTGGGGAACCGGCGACCTGCTCTGGGAAGTCCGGCCCGGAACCTGGTACGGCTGGCCCGATTACTTTGCCGGCCAACCCGTCAACTCCGACCGCTTCGCTCCCCCCGAAGGCCCCACACCGCGCCGCCTGCTGGCGGGGCGACCCGGCCAGCCTCCTGCACCAGTGGCCAAGTTTGGCGTTCATTCCTCCGCCGACGGATTCGATTTCTCCCGAGACGCATCCTTCGGACACGTGGGTGATGCTTTCGTCGCCGAGTTCGGCGATATGGCGCCGGGCGTAGGCATGGTGCGCGATCCAGTTGGGTTCCGCGTCGTGCGTGTTGAGACACACGGCGGAATCGTTCATCCGTTCGCCGTCAATCGCGGGCGGATTGATGCACCGGCTTCCAAGACTAAAGGCGGGGGGCTGGAAAGGCCGATCGCCGCTCAGTTTGATCCTTCGGGCAAGGCCCTCTACGTCGTGGATTATGGCGTGATGACCACCGACGAACGCGGCATTCATCCTGCGGAAAACACGGGCGTGTTGTGGCGGATTACCCGGGAGGAATCGCGATGAGCCATCAAAACTCCCTGGCCGCAAGCTTGATGTTAAGCATCGGATGCCTGGTTGGATGCAGCGATTCCGGCCGTGAAGCCAACGTCATTCCACCCAATGAACTTCGCAACAATCCCCGTCTTGCCGAAGGCCAACGCGTGTTCATGCAATACTGCAATCAGTGCCATCCCGGCGGCGCGTCTGGAATCGGCCCATCGCTCAATGACAAGCGCATCCCTCCATTTATTATGCGCGTGAAAGTCCGTCACCACGTTGGCAATATGCCCGCGTTCTCACCCGAAGTGCTCCCCGATCCTCAACTCGACGATATCGTTCAATATCTCCGATATCTCCGCGAGCATGCCGGCGAGCTTGATGGTTGAGAACTCCGCTCCCCAGTCACGTTCAGCCATAAAGCAAACGCCCCGACCACGCTTCAACGCGGGTCGGGGCGTATTGATCTCAGGACTGAGTTTTTGCGGTTATTGCCGGCGCTTGAGGGCGAAGTAAACGATGATTAACGCGACAAGCCCAATCAGCGATACGGACTGATACCAATTAAGAAAGAAGGCAAGCATAGCGCTATCCTTATAAAGATGCCGTACGACTCAGAAACCTTGGCAAAAATCGCGGTAACTTCAAAGACCGATACCACACCGAATTACAGTCTCCGCCGCAGCCAATCCTCGTACACTAAATTAACCAAATAACGGGGAAATCCGCAAGTTATAAACCGAGGTTCGCTTGTTAACGGATCTGCCATCCAATCACCATTGCTTGACCTGTGAAGCCACTTTCATCGGCAAACCAAAAAGATCGATAAACCCGCGCGCCGCCGTCACGTCGTAGCCTTCCATGCTGAAGCTGGCCAGTTGCGGATCGTAAAGCGTATGGGGGCTTGCCGCGGTGATGGCCTGTGCTCGGCCCTTGAAAAGCCGCACTTTCGCAGATCCCGTCACCGTTGCATTCGTGTGATCGATAAACGCCTGCAGGCCCTCGCGCAACGGATGGAACCACTGGCCATTGTAGACCAATTCGGCATACCGTAACGCAACCTGCTGCTTGTAGTGCAGTGTGTCGCGCTCAACGCACAGTTGCTCCAGGGCTTTATGCGCCTCGTACAGAATCGTCCCGCCCGGAGTCTCGTACACGCCCCGGCTCTTCATGCCAATCAGTCGATTCTCAACCAGCAGCGCCACGCCCACCCCATGACGGCCGCCGATTTTGTTCAGCTCCGCAATCAGCTCGTGCGACGCGAGCGGACGGCCATTCACCGACACCGGATTGCCCGACTGAAACGCCACCTCGACCACTTCGCTCTCATTGGGCGCCTTGTCGAGCGGCACGGTCATCGTCAGGCACTTTGCCCAGTTCGGCTCCTGATCCGGGTGTTCGATCTCTGAGCCTTCATGGCTGATATGCCAGAGGTTGCGATCCTGACTGTAGATTTTGGTCTTGCTGACCGGGATCGGAACATTGTGTTTTTCCGCGTATTCAATCGCGCTTTCCCGGTCACGCAGTTCGAAGGTTGGATCTTTCCACGGAGCGATGATCTTCAGTTCCGGCGCCAGCGCCATGTACGTCAGCTCGAACCGCACCTGGTCATTTCCCTTGCCGGTCGCTCCGTGGCCGACGGCATCCGCGCCGGTCTGCCGCGCCACTTCCACCTGCTTGGCCGCGATGAGCGGCCGGGCAATGCTCGTTCCCAGCAGATAATCCTGCTCATACACCGCGTGCGCCCGCAACATCGGAAAGCAATATTTCTCGGCAAACTCCTGCCGCAGATCCATGACGACCACTTCGTCCGCGCCACTCTTGTACGCCTTATCCGCGATCCCCTTCAGCTCATCGCCCTGGCCCAGCTCCGCCGCGAATGCAACGAGCTTTACCCCGGGATAGCGCTCCTTCAGCCACGGAAGAATGACGCTGGTATCCAGACCACCGCTATATGCGAGCACGATTTTTTTAGGTTTGTTTTCAGCCATGAAGAACTCCGGATCGGTGTTATGAGGGCCAAGAGTATAGGGATTGCCGGGCTGTTCGCTATGTGCCGTTCTGGGATGTACCGTTCTGGGATGAAATGGGGTTCGAACTCAACTCCGGCCCGATATCGGCAGAAAATGCGTGGCGGCTGGCGCGCGACGTATGTGATCACCGCGATGATCTCGCTCTATTTAAATGCGTTTGTCCTTTGTCGTGCAGTCGTTCCTGAAGGTGCCGGCGTTGAAGTCATTGGCGCCAACACAAACGGAAACGCCATTTAAGTTGGTACAGGGAATCGTACTGTTGGTATTTGCCGCGTGGACCGTTCTGTCAGTGATCCGGTTTCGGCCGGATCAGATCGAAACTCCGCCAGCACTCAGCGCCGCCGTATAGGAAAGGAAATAGCCGGCGACGACGGTACCAACGACCTGGTGGTCAGCAGCGTGATTCGAACCAACGAGTTACAGACCTGGTTTATCGCGGCGCATCATCAAAGCTAATGTCCCCATTTTCCCGCGGCGGGACGCTGGACATCAATAATGTCGTTGGGCGAGAGAGTCACATCAGGCGCATTTCCGCGTTTCAGGTCAGCCAGAGAGAACGCTGCGCTCTTCGGATGATTACCGACTTCGTCGAAATGCGTGATTGTGATCATCGTGTACGCCGGGTCGTTGAGATCGACCCCTGCATCGAGCACCGCTTTCAATACGCCAGCGCCTTTAGGCAGCGTAAAAATGCCGGGCCGAGCAACGCTCCCAAATACGCCAATGAACGGCGGTTTCCTAGCATCGAATTCCGCCGCCGCCTGAACTTCGTTTTTGAGTGATTCCTTGGTATCGATGAGAAGCCGACCCAGGGTGGTCACTTCGATTCTGGCCTGTGCTATTTCCGATGGAGCGGGGTTTCGGCGCTCGACCGCTACCGCTCGCTCGACCGCCTCAAGAACAAGTGTCCGAACCCGCTCAACCGCTTCCGTGGCAGATTTCACTGCCTTCTCGTGCTTGATCTTCTCCTCGTAAATCCGGTACTTCAGCGGCGGCTGGAGAATTGAGTCTACAGTCGGTTGAACAAACGCTTGAGGACCTGGGGCACGCGATTTATTCTCAGGCGGAGTGGCTTTAAATGTCCCATCCGATTTGAAGACGGGGAATTCGAGCGGCTGATCGGTTCGTGCGGCGCTGGTGATCTCAAATGCATACGCGAATGACATCAGTTGATCGCGAGTCAACTGGGCGTCGTAAGCTTCGACGATCAGGACAAAGTTTCCGACAGGCAGTCCCTCGGCCCTGAAACGGCCATCGGATTTGAAGACCACTGGGTAAGACCGATCCGCTTCGAGACTCCCGTTCCAGTGGTTTGTGTACCATGACCTGCGAGCGTCAGGACTCATGTCAAACCAACTGGTCGGGATGCCGTCGCCACCATGAACGACATCGGGAATGATCAATGATTCTATGCGTAATGATCGACCCGGCCTCTCGGGCGGCAGGATCACACGGCCAAAAACGGCGCGACCCCCGCCCCCAAGATTAACCTCTTTGGTCTGGCCCGGTTCAACCATGACCCGCGTCAGGTTCGCACGACTCGAACTTCTATTCGGCGACGGAACCTCGATCCTGTTTGAGACGGATACCTCGGCTCCGCCGGGTACGAAATCGAGGAGAAATGAGCCATCGGCGTGGCTGACGGTCGTCGTCGAATACTGTGGTCGCGTCGCTAGAACCTGGACGTCGCCGATGGGCTTATCGCCACTGTAAACATGGCCGCTGATTCGTGACCAGGCTTTTAGTGAAATGATCTGGTCCGGCTTTGGCAATTCAGCATTGGCCTGATACGAACCTGTTGGATGAGTGATCAGGCAAGTGTAGTTTCCGTGTGCAACGCTGAAATGAAATCTGCCCTGGGCATCGGTAACGATGCGGCGCAAGGAGGGCGCCCAGGCGAGGAGCTGACCGTTCTTGACGGTAGCAAAAAACTCCAAGCCGCTGGGGCAAAGCAACACGGTTGCATTTGCGGCCGGAGTTCCGTCCGGCGTCTGGACGGTACCGGCAAATTGTTCCTGCGGGCCGTGGTCAATTTCGGGATCGGAGTGGGCCTGGGGTTTGGAAGCGAGTTGAATCGCGCCGACGTCGAAAGGTTCGTCACTGCGGCCTTCCGGCATCGGTGGAATCGTGAACGGCATTGATGCGTCGGCAATCACTTCGTCGCCGCGAGAGAAGTAATTGTTGTTTGGATCATCCCGAATGAATGACGGCATGGCCTTCACTTCGATTTTGTATTCACCGGCAGATACGTCTTCCACACGAAACGAACCATCCGCGCCGACGGGAATGGATATGATCATTTGTTCCACGCCGGGGGTTCGGCGGGGGAAGGATTTATTCGAAAGATTGGTTCGCGCGTACGCCCAGTCGATGGACTGGCCAACGCCCGGCGGCGTGAGGATGTGGCCGATGACAGGGCGACCTTTGCCGCCAATGGTTACCTGCGCGACCTCTCCAGGACCGACGGTAACTGGGACTGATTGCGGGTATCCAACCGAGGTAAACGGTCCCTCCCGCATCGTCTGCTCGATCCCAACGTTCACCTTGCCGGGTGGGACTCGCTCAATCCTGAAGTGCCCGCTAGCATCGACGACAGCGGCCGAATTGAATTCGATAGAGTTGTTATGATCTTGATGGAGAATTGGAAACGTGAAGAGCCCGACTCTTTTGCCAGCTGCACTCTTTGTCCCAATCATCGCGGTTCCTTCGATCGCAGCCCACGCCGGAATATGAATCGTTGGTGAAGTCCCGATTTGCGATGAATCGAGCAGGGCGTAGCCTGAAGGATGCAATGCAAGCACTCTCGATTGCTTATCGGCTAATCGACGAATGCGTGCTTGACCGCCTTTGTCCGTGAGCACGGTTTCTATCGCAGAACCATGAGACTTCAATTCGCCATTTGTCACGATGATCAATGCTCCAGACCCCGCGACGGTCACTGACGCGCCGCCGAGTGGTTTTGAATCCGCGCCCACAAAAGTAAGTGTCAATTCGTCCGCATTCGTGGAAGTTACCGGTCGCGATGTGGGAGCTGTACTTGGCCGCGTTGTTGAAATTGCCGCTTGCTCGGATTTGGCGCGAGCGGTGGGGGGCATCAGCAGTGGAATCGCGGCTGCCGCGACAAGCGCCAGGCCCGCCGCCCCGGCGATCCAGCGCGGCGCGCGCGCCGAATCGAGTTCCGGCAGTGCAAGAACGCGGCGGATACGCGCAAGCAGAAGCCCACCGGTAGCCGCCGGGGCGAGGGCGGGCGCCGCGGCCGAGGCGATGGCCGCAAGCGCGTTGGCGTATGAAGCGCGATCACCGGCAACCTCAAGGGCGATGTCGTCGCAGCAATTCTCGCGTTCGGCGCGAATGACACTCGAGATCCACCAGACAACGGGATGATAGAACAGGAGTGTCTCGATCACGCTTTGGAGAAGATTGGCCAGATAATCATGACGTCGAATATGGGCCAACTCATGGGCAAGCAGCGATTCGAGTTGATCGACTGACAACTCGCTCAAAATACTGGCCGGGATGAGCACAACCGGCCGTAAAATCCCAATAACCATCGGGCTGTAGACCGTTGCCGATTCAAGGACGCGGACGGGAGCGGAGATGGCCAGGTATTTTCGGAATCGTTCCGCGGCTTGGCGCAAAAACTCGGGCGCAGGCCGCGTACACATCTTTTTGAGGCGATGGAGGGCGATCCAGCCTCCAAAGTTCCAAAGTGAAATTGCCGCCACACCGGTCGCCCACACGAGCACAAGCCACGGAAGCACGATCTGTGGAAGTCGGGCCGTGGTTGTCTCGTGCGAAGCCACGGCTGGATGGGAATTGGGAACGACTTGACGGGCGGGAGTGCCTTTGGCGAGCGCTGCGGATGGAAGGTCCGATCGATGGGTTTCAGAACGCGCGTCGATGTCAGAAGGCACATCGGCCTTGAAGGCGCTGGACGATCCTCTCGGGACCGCGTTTTGTTCGATTGCGGCATGTCTTTGACTTACAGGCGGAGCAATGAAGAAGAACGAGGCGAGGGGTAATAGCGCGAGGCAAGCCATCGCGGCGCATGCCGACACGTAACGCGCGTGAGAACTTGCACGGCGCGTTGCCGTGCGGATCAGGAGCAGCGCGATGGCCACCGCCGCCCCTTGCCAAAGCGAATGCACCAGCGTCCAGCCGATCCGTATCACAACCGGCGAATCGAGAAGGGGGGTAAGGGTCATGGCCGGCCTCCTTCGAGTTTCTTGAGCAGCTTGCGGATTTCGGAAAGTTCTTCAGCGGTCACGCGCTCGGATTGAACGGCCCGGAGAACCAGCTTGCGGGCCGAGCCGCCGAAAACCTTTTGGACCAGGTCGTCCACCATGTTCGCCTGGGTTTGCTCCTGCGGAATGGCCGGGGAATACAACTGCGGACGGCACGCCTCATCGCGCGTGAGCACGCCCTTTTCGAACATGACCTGCATCATTTTGAGGGTCGTTGAGTACCCGGTGTCGCGAATATCGGACAGCGCGAGGTGGACTTCTCGCACGGTTGATGGGCCGCGTTCCCAGAGCACCCGAAGAATTGCCAGCTCCACATCGGTGGGCTGCGCTGAAGCTTTTCTGGCCATTTTGGATGAACTCCAAAAGCGTCATTCGAAATGTGACGAACGAATTCGTCCACGTGTGGGATGATATAACGAACGAATTCGTCAATGCAAGAGAAATCCTGGCGCTAGCCCGGAGAACTCAGGATTCACCGCAGAGCCGCGGAGAACGCAGAGAAAACAGGAGAATTAGAATGTTTGAGCTGCGCAACGTGCGCTACAAGCTACATTGTATTTTTGCCTGTAAGCCCTTGGCCCTTCTGAATTCTCTCGAGCGACGTATTGAAATTGGGAAAACCAAGTTTCGACACACGGACAACCTTGTGGATTGTCGGAGGAAATGCTCGCTCAAGGGGAGTTGGTTTTCCCACATGTCACGCGTCGCCGGACCCGAAGCCGCCCCGTCCACGGCCTGGAAGGCCGTGCCACTTCGATGCAATGGCATCGGACGGCGCACGACCATAGGAGAATAGGACGCGCCGCTACGTGATGACGTGATTTGGCATTCCGCAGAGCCATGTCGATTGTGCGCCTGCAAGTCAACCCAGAACGAGAATCATCACGGTGGTCGCGACGGCGTTATTGAGGGCGTGGGCGACGGCGGAGGCGATGGTCGTGCCGCGCCATTCGCGGATGGCGGCGAACGTGATGCCGATGGCCGCCAGGAGTGGGATGGCGGTCCAGCCCTGGGGGTGGAGGGATGCGAAGATGACGCCGGACAGGAGCGCCGAGAAGAGCCAGCGATGGGACGCGCGGAGATGATGGAACAGTGCGCCGCGAAACATGGTTTCTTCGACGATCGGGGCCCATATGCTGGCAAGCACATAGAGGCCGACGATCGCACGAGCACTCGCGCCTCCCGCGCCGAAGACAATTGGATGAATCGGTTTCTCGCCCGATATGGATGAAAGCAGCGCGGTGATAGAGATCGCAACCGCGAGCAGTGGCATGGTGGCCACATACGCTCCGATTCCCGCCAGCGCTTCGCGAAAAAACCCACGGCCAGCCTGCCAGCCAAGTCCGCGGCGGAGATCGTTCCATTTGACTCCACGGAGTAAAGGCCAGCACGCGGCGAAAATCACCCACGCGGTGTCGAGGACATACGCGCTCCAGGTTGAACGAATATGCGCATAATGAAAGAGGACGCCGATCCCCACATAACCGACCAGATATAACGCGAATGCTTCGATAAACGGACCGCTGTCGAGCCGGCTCTTTTCATAAACAAACTGAACCCGGCCATCCACGAGCCGCACGATCGCGAGGGTGAACAGACCAATGCCGGCTAATAACAAAACGCCAATCAACAGCTCGAACCCGATGCTCGCAACCAAGGCGCGAACCGAACTGGAAACAATCTTCTGCCGCGGCTGATCGGTTGATGGTTGCCCGAAGCTTAGAGCGAGTTGTCCATGCCAGCCCAGATCGGCAACAAGCTGGCTTCTCGATTGGAGTGAGAGTGCGGCGGGGGATTCGGTGTAGAGCGTTCGCAGTGATTGGGAATCGGCTTTCAGGTCCGGTGTATTTAGCATCGACCTGCTGCGGTCGAGTTCATCAATTGCCGCAGCGGCTCCGTTTAATTCGCCAATGACGGTGACGTTCTGAAGTCGCTGAGTGGGCGTATGAGCCTGGGCACCAATTTGGCCACTCACCTGGCGGATTTTATCGCGGCCTTTCTCTTCAGCTCCGCTGGTTTGGAGAAGAATGCGATAGCCCACAGCATTTCGCGACGCCATCTGAAGCGAGATATCATCCCCGGCTTGCTCAGCGGCAGGGGTGTGCGCATTCAGCCAAGTGCGGATGATGACGAAAACCAACACCCCAACAATGGCGACCCACGCCACACCAACCCCCACGCGGCGATTAGCCCGTGGCGGAAGCTGTTGAGAAAACCGGTCCCCGCTCATGCGCCCGCCGGACTTTCATCCGGTCCGGGATCGCCATCGTCTGCCGCGGCCGGCGGAGGCGTTTGCGGTTCCGTGGGCTGAGTGTCGCCACCGCCCGTGGCCTCCGGAGCCGGGCCGGCGCCATCAGCCCCTTCAACCGTTTCCACCTTATCCGGCTCGGCATCCACCTTGGCCATGGCCACAAGCACGTCGCCATCATCGAGATTGATCAGCTTCACCCCGGCCGCGTTGCGGCCGGTTTCGCGAATCTCGCTGCACCGCGTGCGCATCAGAATCCCCTTTTGCGTGATGAGCATCAGCTCATCCTCATTACAAACGGCCTTCATGCCGACGACATCGCCATTGCGGTCAGTGGTCTTGATGTTGATAACGCCTTTGCCCCCTCGACGGATCAGGCGGTATTCCTCGACGGGGGTTCGCTTGCCAAACCCGTTTACGCAGCCTGTCAGCACCATGCATTGGGTCAAGTCTTGCGTCTGCGGGACCACGATCATCGAAACAACCGCATCATCCGCCTCAAGCTCGATTCCCTTCACGCCACCCGCCGGCCGGCCCATCGCGCGGACATCCGTTTCGATGAACCGGATCGCCATTCCATGCTGCGTGCCGAGCAAAACCTGATCTTGTCCGCTGGTGATTTCAACGCCGATCAGTTCATCGCCTTCTTCCAGGCCAATTGCAATGATGCCGTTCTGGCGGATGTTGCCATAAGCGCCAAGCGCGGTCTTCTTCACCACGCCTTTTTTCGTGCCGAAGGTCAGGAAGTGCTCTTCCTTACCAAAGTCTTTGATCGCAAGAACATTGGCAACCTTCTCATTCGGCTGAAATTCCAGCAGGTTGGCGATCGCCCGGCCCTGGCTCGTCCGGCTCATTTCCGGGACGTCGTAAACCCGCCGCTCATAAACCCGGCCCTGATTGGTGAAGAACAGGAGATAGTCGTGCGTATTGGCGACGAACAGGTGCTCGGCAAAATCGCCTTCACGCGATTCGGTGCCCTTGATTCCGCGTCCGCCCCGGCTCTGCGATCTGTAGACTCCAACCGGCTGCCGTTTGATGTATCCTTCGTGCGAAACGGTGACGATGACATCTTCCTGAGGAATCAGGTTCTCCATGTTGAACCCGGACACCGCGCCAGTGATGTCGGTGCGACGATCATCGCCGTACTTCTCCTTCATCTCGTAGGTGTCTTCGCGGATGATGTCCATCAGGTAGCCGGCATCACCGAGGATCCGTTCGTATTCTTCAATCTGCTCGGCGACTTCGTTGTATTCACCGACCAGTTTTTCAATTTCAAGCCCGACCAACTGAATGAGCTGAAGCCGGCCAATCGCCTCGGCCTGAGCCCGCGACACGCGGAATGTCGGCACGATGCCGCCCGGTTCCACTGCAAAGATCTCCGGGTGCTGAAGCGTGATGCGCGTCGGCAGTTTGCCCGCCTGCTCGCTTTTGGGATCAATGCGAAATCCCTGAAGCATCAATTTCTCAATCGCTTCATCGCGCGTCTTGCTGCTGCGAATCAGGCGAATGATTTCGTCAATATCGCAGACGGCAAAGATCAACCCTTCGAGAATATGCTCACGCTGCTGCGCCTTGCGAAGCTGGAACTTCGTCCGCCGCGTAATGACATCGCGGCGATGATCGATAAAGTGCTGAATCAGCTCCTTAAGACCCATCGTTCGCGGCTGGCGATTCACCAGCGCGATGTTGATCATGCTCACGGTGATCTGGCACGGCGTGTATTCGTAAAGCTGATTGATGACGACGTTCGGATCGGCATCGCGCTTCAGATCGATCACGATGCGCACCGCATGGTGCCGGCCGGATTCGTCGTTCACCGCGGAGATATCGGTGATTTGTCCCCGCTTCACCGCCTCAGCCACCGATTCAACGATCGTTTTGCGAATGACGCCGTAAGGCATTTCATCGATGACGACACTGGTCCGGCTGCCGGCCTTGGGTTCCTCAACGTGCAGCTTGGCCCGCAGGCAGATTTTCCCGCGGCCGGATTTGTAGCCTTCGACAATCCCATCGCGCCCGCAGATGGTCCCACCTGTCGGGAAATCGGGCCCCGGCACGATCTCGAGAAGTTCCTGAAGCGAGAGATCGGGTTTATCGATAATCTTGATTATTGCATCGCAGATTTCGCGGATGTTGTGCGGCAGAAGGTTGCATGCCATGCCCACCGCGATGCCGGTTGAACCGTTCACCAGCAGATTGGGAAACTTCGCCGGCAGAACCGTTGGCTCATCAAAGCCTTGCCGCTCGTCGTAGTTGGGCTGGAAATCGACTGTATCCAGCTTGAGGTCTTCTAGCATGTCCACCGTCGGTGGGGCCATGCGGCATTCCGTGTAACGCATCGCCGCTGGCGGATCGCCATCGGTCGAGCCAAAATTCCCCTGACCATCTACCAATGGATAACGCAAGTTCCAGTTCTGCGTCAGCCGGACCAGCGTCGGGTAGATGACCATGTCCCCGTGTGGGTGGTAGTTTCCGCTCGTGTCGCCAACCACCTTCGCGCACTTGATGTGCTTACGGCCCGGCAAAAGATTCAAGTCGTTAATCGCGACGAGAATCCGGCGCTGGCTCGGCTTGAGCCCGTCGCGGACATCGGGCAGCGCCCGGTCCATGATCGTGCTCATGGCATACGTGAGATAACTGTCCTGAAGCTCCTGCTCAATTTGCAGGTCTTCAATTCGATCGATCGGTCGGGGGGGTGGGGGAGGCGGGGTCGTATCAGCCATGAATTTCCTTGATCGCCGTGAATAGGTGCGCGCTTAAAAGTGCCAGATCGAGACATGCCGCGAAATCAAATCGTAGCCGGGAAGCACTATCAGAGACGCGCAGCAACCCGTGCCAAATCCATGCTCCATCTGCTGCATCGGGGACACGTCCATGAACGAAAGATTATAGAGTAATAACGGTCAAATTTCGACCCGCGCAGGCAGGAATCTGAACGCAATTACGCGATCGATTGTATCGTCTCCGAAGGCTGTAATTCAATTTGGCAATGGAGCGCGAAACACTTCACCATTAGTCGATCAGCGTGAACCGACGAGGGCTGCGATGATCTCCAATACGCGCTCCACCTTCTCCTCCACGCGCGGGCACGCTGCAACCGTCCAAAAATTCGGGTGCCCCGCCCACACTTCCGCAAGTTTCGCCCCTGTAGCAATCGCCATCTCCGCATCCTCAACATGGCACGGAGACCACGGAGCAACTGCGGGAGAGGGATTTAACCACGGATTGCGCAGATGCTCGCAGATGAAATGCAGGCAGCTCCTATCTTCATCTGCACCGCTAACCGTTCAACTCTTCGCAGCCTGCGCGGGTTCTTGGCGAGCTTGGATTGAACCACGGATTACACGGATATCACGGATACAGAAAAATCGTCTTTCCCATCCGTGGCATCCGTGTAATCCGTGGTTTTATCTCTTCCATTCACAATTCAAGTGTGGCCTCAATCCATCAAGCGCGCCTCCGTGTCTCCGTGGTTGCATCTCTTTTTTTGTTGCGCTCCGCCGCGCTGTGAGCATCTGCGTCATCTGCGTTGCAGCCCACAAGGCTGCGTGTCCTGCCGGTGTAAGTCCGGCCGCG
>DAIRGS010000483.1:0-2956 GCA_036794395.1 Tepidisphaeraceae bacterium
TCGAGCCTGAGCCTCAGAGCCGAAGGCAGACCCGAAGGGGAAGGCCGTGCCACTTGAAGCAATGGCGCGGAATCCCGCACGGCCATATAGCGTCGGAAAGATTTGATCGTCATGCCAGCAAGAGATGAGGTTGGCACAACCTCAGCGCGCCATTATCGGCGCAGCAGTTCCGGAACTCGCACCACGTCCTCGTCGTCGACAACACCAATTCGACTGCTCTTAATCCCGTTCGTTCCCTTACGACCCGCCAGCTGACGCCAGCGTTCGGCGGTAACGCAAAGCTTTGCCTCGGGAGGTTCTCCCACCGTAAACATCGTGGGTAGCGGCTTTGGCAAATCTGAACGAGCGATAAACGAAACAATATTCAATCCGTCAATCCAATAGCCCCAAAGCCGTTGCCCGCATTGTTTGCAGCGCCAGCCGTCGATAGGCAAACCCGCCACTGCGACGAGCGGAATCGTGGGAGGACCGACCAACTCATAGAGCGTCCTTTTTGACGGGGCTTTTTCAACGGCCCGGAAGTTCAGCACCCGGCATTCAGAAGGAGTGAGAAGCTCCAAGAACGATTCTGCGAAGATCTGGATCGTTGTACTTCCCACGGGCAAAACATGGCCGAACCAGCCGTCAAAGCCGCTCTCGACCTGGTTGAGGCGCAAGGGCAGATCGCTTCTTGGAGCAGTGGCGCGGGCACAGCTTCGGCACATCGGCGCCTGAAAAAAATGGTCGGCCCAGCGAAATTGCTCCTCGCTCGTCCCGCGCGTCAAGCTACGACGGCCCGGCCATTCCGCGGTAAATTGGCCGTTCCCGCAAATCCGGTACAACTCGGGATTGCAGTAACAGGCTTCAGTTGGTGTCTTCGGGTACGCAGGATCGAGTTCCAGCCAAGCTTCGCCATCGCCGGTGGACAGACAGATGACGCTCACCAATTCCTCGCACGCGGCATCGAGTGATTCTCCTTTTGCCCTGAGCCGCGGACGCTTCGCGACCCAAATGTGATATGTCTCGGCTTTCCGCTCCCACTTGCAGAAATAGATGTTCCCTTCACTCATTCCGGTCCTCACAAACATGCGGTGTTTTGCCCATGATCGCTTTCCCACAGGCTGCACAGCATGCGAAGATGCCACCAAGTTTCACGTACGTGGAGTAGGGACGTTCCACCGTTAGTGACCTGGGTCATCTCTCTGTGTCAACATTTTGCACCGCCGCGCTGCCCAACCTCTCCCTCAACTGCGCCCGATACAAGCTCTTCGGCCCCACCGTTGTACTGTTCGATTCCATCGTCCCCTCAGGAATCTTCGGCTCTTTCGTAAACGGCATCGCTTCGAGTTTTCGCTCACCAACACATCCAATCGCCCAGTTGATCGCGCCCGGCGGGTTCTGAAACGTCAGCGATTTGGCCTGGCAATTCCACGCTACCGACCAGCCGATCGTCCACCCATGTCCCGATCCCATCTGCCCGCGATTCATGAACTCGATCCCGCCATTGGGCACTTGGCAGTTGTCGCACAACAGCCCCGTCGCCCAGCGCTGGTGCGGCTGAATCCAACCCGTGCCCGTGAAGGTGCAATCCAGCAGAACAATGGGGCCGGTGACGCGCGCTCCGGTCACGAAATAAAACAGATTCGCTCCGTCACCTTTGCAATTTCGAAACAGAATCTGCGATCCATCCGCGCTCAGATCGGCCGGCTTAGCCGCGCCAACGGTCGGCACGGTATGCGACAGCGTTACGTCTTCGGCCGTCACCCGCCGCGCCGCCGAAGCGACTGAAATACTCCCGACCATATCCACCAGTGCGACGTCGCGAACCCAGGCGTCCTCCACTGCGCCCAGATGAATTCCCGAATAATGTTTGTCGGTGATTCCCACCGCCTGTGGGGGTGAAATGATGCGCAGTCGCTCAACGCCCACCTCCGAAATCCGCCGGTCGGACATCGCGTGCGACATCGACGCACCCGGCGGCGATAAATACTTCGCGTCGTACGAATCGGCAAGGGGAACATCAAGCGTTATTTGATTACCTGCCACCGCTTTGATCTTCCGCTCCGCGAGGATTGGCCCCGAAACCCAGTTCTCCTTCTTGCCATTGCGAACCAGATTGTCCATCCCCATGAACTCCACCCATTGAGGTGTTGCGGGGTGGTTGATAACGACCGCATCCCCCGCGGCGAAACCCGCTATATCGGAAACATGAAACGAGATTGATCCTGCCGGCACGTACGCGTCCGTAATCGCGACCGACTGGCCCGTCGGCCGGATCGGGACGTTCCCTCCCATGCTGATCCCAACGTGCGCCGCCCCCGACAATTTCAAAATCGTCCCTGAATCGGAACCCGACCCCGACCCGCGCAGCACCACTCCTGTGCTCTTGATCGTGATTGCACTGGCGCAGTTGAACACGCCTGGCTTTAAGAGGAGTGCGCCTCGGAAGCCATTTTTGATCGGTCGGTTGCCAATTTCATCCAGTGCGACTTGAATCGCCGGAGAATCATCCGCGCCGCCGGTCGGCGAAAGCGTCTTCACGACCGGAACGTCGGGCAGCGCAACCCCTCCTGATCGATAACCGGCATACGAGAAATCGAGAATGCGATCTCCGCGATCCGTTGTTTTGTAAACCAGTTTGCCGGCGGCGTCGGGATGAACCCACTCGCTTGCCGGGGGCGCGCCAACGGCAAACCGGGACAAAACCAGAACGATCAGCGCAGTGTAAAGTCGCATACTACTACCTACCGCGCCGCGTCAGGATTGTCGCAAAACCCCAAATGGCCTATTGATGACGATAGCGGCTGTGCGCGTTGTGCCGCACTATGGGCGCTTGGCTGAGAGCGTGCCCGATTGCGTTGAAGTCATTGTACGTAGCTGCGGGCACAGGGTGCGTGACCGTATCGGCGGCTGCCGTTGATTTCCCTCCACCGGTACGGGGGCTGTCGATTTAATCCGGAAAATGCACCGTCCGGAT
>DAIRGS010000185.1:0-13731 GCA_036794395.1 Tepidisphaeraceae bacterium
GCTGAGGCTCAGGCTCGAAGAGAGACACGGAGGGGTTCTCGACTAACAGGATTAAACACGAAGGCACGAAGGCACGAAGAATTCAAATGCTAAGAATTAAGCACAGAGGCCACAGAGAACACAGAGGGCACAGAGAAAACGCAGAGAAAGCCAATACCAGAGATTTAGCCGGAGATGGCGCGGACGGCCGCAGATGCAAAATGCGGTCTTCATCTGTGTTTATCTGTGTTCATCTGTGTTCATCTGTGTTCATCTGTGGCAATTTCGTATTTCTTACTTGGCGGGTTCGAGGCAGTACAGAATGCCCGCGGTGTCGCCAATGACGACGGTGCCATCGGCGATTGCGGGGGTGGCGGTGATTCCGCGGGAGGCGGTGAAATCCCAGAGATGGCGGCCGGTTTTCAGGTCGAGGATGTAGAGGTGTTTGTCTTTGCTGCCGATGTAGACGCGTCCGGAGCTGATCACGGGGGAAGAGTCGACATCGCCACGGGTTGGGAAGGACCATTTCTTTTGGCCGGTGGCGAGATCGAGGCCATAGACGTTACGGTCGCGGGCGCCGACAACGACAATTCCATCGGCTACCGCTGGGGATGCGTAGACCATGGCGCTGTTCTGGACGCCTTCGAAGGCCCAAAGCTCCTTTTGCCCGTCGGCGGAGAGACAGACTACCTTGCCGCCGTCGGTGCCGATGACGATTCGATCGGGTAGCAGGGCGGGTGAACCGGGGCACAGGGCGCCGAGTTCCTTGGCGTATCGTTCTTTTCCGGTATCGACATCGATGGCGCGGAGTTGGGCATCGCAGCCGGACACGAACACGCTGGGGGATTGCCCCGGGGCCGCGGCTCCGATGGCGGGGGCGCCATTGACTCGATCGCCCGATTTGGCTTCCCAGAGCTTTTTGCCCTCGGGGCTCAGGCAGTAAATGTCCGCGCCGTCGTCGCCAAAAACGATTTTGTCGCCGATGAAGTTCGCGGGGGAGTGGATCGATGAACCTGCATCGAATTTCCACAGTTGCTCGCCCGTCCTGGCTTTGATAGCAAAGAACGTCCCATCCTCATCGCCGATGTAGACGATGTTTTTGGTGACGGCGGGCGTGGCGGAAAAACCGGCATCGGTGCGGAAGGTCCACTTGCGTTTGCCCGTCTTGAGATCGATCGCGCGAAGCGCTCCTCCCCGGTCGGCGGAATAAACAATGCCTTCGACAATCACCGCGGAGGCTTCAAATCCGGGGGTCACGATGCTCGCTGGCTGACCGGCTTTTGCGGGAGCCGGGTCATCCTCGGCGCGAAATTGCCACCGGACTTTCATCGGGGGCGCGCTCGTGGGGCCCGCGACGCCAAGTAATGGCCCGCCATTGTGGAATGCCGGGTAATCGTCGGCACGGACGACCAGCGTCGATGCTGAAACGACGAGCAAAGTTCGAAGGAGCATGCAGCGAATCATGGAACTCCGGGCATGGACACGATCAACATTTTTTTAGCACAGAGGCCACAGAGGACACGGAGAACACAGAGGAAATCGGGGATAAGAAAACTAGCCGCAGATGACGCAGATGGCCGCAGATAAGAATTTGCATTGCGGCATTGTTTTCACCTCTGTGTGCTCTGTGTGCTCTGTGATCTCTGTGCTTAATTTGTATTCAGTTCGCGGGCTTGCTTGTCAGGGTTTCGCGTTCGGGCACTATCACCTCGTGGTCTCCGATATCGAGACACACGAGATTGTCTTTGCCCATACAGTATAGCCTTCCGCGGTAAATCAGCGGGCTGGACCAGGTTTGGGAAAAATCGAAGAGTTGAACCTGGCTGATGACTTTGTTGGTCTGGGGAGTGGCTTGAATGAGGTAGAGCTTTCCGCGTTCGCCCATGACGATGAGCTTATCGCCATCGCGCACCACCGAGCCTCCAGAGCCGAGGCGAAGGTTGTTCTCCCACATGATTTTGCCCGATGGCCACTGCATGCACTTGAGCGTGCCTTCGCTGTTGGTGTAGTAGTGACCATTGTCGAGCACGCCCGGCTGAAACTTCTGGGCGATATTGGAGTTTTCCCACTCGGTTTTGGCGGTCTTTCCCGAAAGCGAAAGCATCAGGCAGGTGCCCGGCGTGCGCACGTAGTCGCAGGCGATGAACAAATGACCGTCGTGATAAACAGGCGTTGCCGCGCTGACCTTCGGCCGGTTCTCGAAGGGCACCGACCAATACGTTTTGCCGGTTTTTGGGTCCATTCCGTAGCATTGCTCGCCGCCAAAGACGATAAGTACGGGTGTGCCTTTGACGTCAATCAGCACGGGCGCCGCGTAACCGCCGTAGGTTTGTGCTTCGGATTTCCAGGCGATCTTCCCGGTTTCGCGATCCACCGCGACCGCCGTTGGGCCGCCGTCTCCGCTCTGCACGTAGACATATTTGTCTGTCACCAGCGGGCTGGAGGCCTGTGCCCATCCGAGGATTTTGGAATTGAGCGTATGAAGGATGTTGATGGCCCAGAGTTGTGAGCCGTCTTCCAGCTTGCGGCAGACCAGATCTCCGCCGGCGCCGTAGCTGAAGATTTTGCCGTGATCGATGGTGGGTGTGGCGAGGACCACGGGCAGGTCATTGTCTGGATTTTTGTTATTAACACGATCGGCTTTGGTGCCGCAGGTGTAGGCCTGCGACCAAAGCGGCTTGCCGCTGCCGGCGTCGAATGCGGTGAGGGTGTCTTGCGTGCCGGTCTGGTAGAAAAGATAGACTTTTCCATCCATCGCGATCGGGCTGGCGTACCCGTAGCCGACCTTTTGCTCCCAGAGCTTTCGGGGTCCCTCGGCGGGCCAGGCGGAAGCGATGGGTTCGGTGCTGATGTTGTTGCCGTTGGGCCCGAGCCATTTGGGCCATTCTTCCCCGCGGCATTGGACTGCCGTCGCGGCTGTTAATAGCGAAATCGAAAGCAACGTTCGCATTCCTCGCACGTCAAGCCTCCTTCAAGGTCTATTCGCGTGGACAATTCCCCTAAGCAGGCCCGTCGGCCCGCAATCATTCCATCATCGTAATCGTATACACGCGGCTCGTCGCGGTTGTTAAGTTAGGAATTGAGCGAGAGGGCGCGCAGCAGTCCGCTTGTGGCACGGGCATCTTGCCCGTGGTGCGTGTATTCACGCACGTTGGCGGTAGTCCGCTGACCCAGCAATAGCAATAGCAACAGCCATGGATCTAATCAGCGGCGCCGATGATTGTCGCTGGCGCGATTGCTGAATCGGCCCATGGCCGATGGCTGCGGCGTACCGCAGCCCACGGGCTGGAAGCACCGTGCCACGAAAAATGCCTGCGCGCGTTGTCGCCGGAAGTGCCACCGCAACCTGAGCAATAGCGGTTTAGCGGGCTTTCAGGCGCGAACGCGCTTAAAAGCCGGGCGGTGTGAAATGGAGACGAATTTTGACCACCAGCGCATCAATACCACTGAAAGCCATGCCGCTGGGAAGAACAGGAGCATGAGTAGCCCTTCCCACCAGCCGACGTATTCGAAGACAAAACAGCCGTCGTAAATCGTCAGCCACAGGAGACCATAGAGCATTAGTTTCTGGCCCGCATCGCGCTGTCCGGGCGTGCGGCGGTAGATGACAATCCCCACAATGACAAACGCGACGATTGCCGCGATCGGGAGCAAGAGTTTGTTGCTCCAGGCCATGGAAGGATCGAATTGAAGCGCATGAAGTGGATCGCCCGCCTGTCCGCGGCGCGTGCCCAGCGCGATAATGGCCGCGGCATCGACAATGACCAGCCCCGCAGCGATCAACACCAAATGCGCTCGTCCCAAAGGCGGGCGTTTTTGTTCCCAGCGGTAGGCGATCGTTGAAAGAATGACCACATGATTGAACAACAGGAGTGGGTGCCAAAGCACGGGGATTTGCGGCGCGGGGACCAGCGCGTGAAAGAGCCGGATGAGGCCCAGGGTGATGATGCCGAGGGCGACGAGGTATTTGCCCGCCGCGTCGTAAAACCAGATCAGGGCCTGTGCGATCATGACAAAGATCAGGCTTCGCCAATCGCCGCTGGCACGGCAATAGATCGTCGCCCCGATCAGCGACATCAGTAGCAGCAACCCGCAGATGACGTGGGCGGTGATCACACCCACCCGGCCGCTGGGCAACGGGCGATGGGCCGCGATCTGCCGATCGCGCCGGCGATCGATAATATCGTTCAGGCTCATCCCAAAGCCGTACAGCCCGATCGACATCGCGGCAATCGAGAGATATCGGGTGGGGGTGAGGATGCGATCGGGGTCGTCTGGCGCGCCGTGAACTGAGCTGGCGAAGACCAGCAATGTGCAGAAACTGTCGGCCAGCGCCGTAAACACAAGCGCCATCCGCGTGAGTTGCAACACGCCGAGCAGTCGTTTTGAGAGCAGGTTGAACATGCCTGAATCGTCTAAAGAGTAGGATCGGTTATGGGGCGCGGAAAATCAAAACTGATTCGCGCGCTAGAATGATATTTCGTCCCCGATAGCGGTTTCGTGCTTTTGTTCCGGGTGCGCCATGATAACGGGTTAAGGAGTAGCGGCTGTGACCCAGGCCACACAAACGCCTGATCAATTACAACAGCGCCGAGAGGAGTGGATCTCGCGCAGTGAAAGAAGGCCCCCTCCCTACCCTCCCCCGGAGTACCGAGGGAGGGAATAAGGGGCACCCGCCTCGTCATCCGACGCTCAGAACATCGGTTTGCATTCTCATGGCGGAGTAGAAGAATATGTGCAATGAGCACACAAGCCCCCAAGCCTGCTGATCTGAAGTTGCCGGAAGATGTGCGCATTGGGGTGGTGGCTGCGCGGTTCAATGCAAAGTTGGTTGATGAATTGCTTGCTGGTTGCCTGCGGCGGCTGGAGGAGCTTGGGGTTGACGCGAGCCACGTTGAAGTCTGGCGGGTGCCCGGGGCGTTTGAGTTGCCGGTTGCGGCGCAGGCAGTGGCGCGAACGGGGCGGGTGTGGGCGGTGATTTGTCTTGGGGCGGTGGTGCGCGGGGATACACCGCATTTTGATTATGTGGCGGGGGAAGCGGCGCGGGGGATTCAGCGGATATCGCTTTCCGAACATTTGCCCATTATTTTTGGCGTCTTAACGACGAACAACGAAGAGCAGGCCTGGGAGCGCACCGGGGGCAAGCATGGGCATGCGGGGGAGCGTGCTGCCGAGGCGGCTGTCGAGATGATCGGGGTGATGGGGAACATTCTCACGCACGGCGTCGAAACCAGCATCGAAATTCTTCCCTGATGAGGCGCCCTTATGCGTGCAACCGGCGAACAACTCGTTCCAGCGGCTCCGAAGGTGTCGCGACCGTCATTGAAGGACCGCCTGGGTTTTCTGCTGCGCCGGCGGCGCGACACTTTGCTATTTCTGGAGGAACTGGCGGAGAAATATGGGGATACCACCAATTTCCGGGTCGCGCAGTGGGATTACTGGTTTTTTACGCATCCGGATGCGGTGCGCGATGTGCTTGTGACGCAGGATGAGAAGTTTATCAAAGGCCCTGCACTGCGCCGCGCGAAAGATACGTTGGGCGAAGGATTACTCACCAGTGAGGGCGATGTGCATCGTCGCCAGCGGAGGCTGATTCAGCCCACGCTGCATCCGCAGCGGGTCGCGACTTACGCCCAGATGATGACTGATTATTCGCGCCAGACGTCCGATTCGTGGCGCGACGGGCTCGAGATCGATCTGCACGCCGAGATGATGAAGCTGACGTTGCGCATAGTCGCCAAGACGTTGTTCGATGCTGACGTTGGGGCGGATGTCGAGGTGATTGGCGAGGCGATGGACATCAGCGTGGGGATGTTCGTGCGGGCGATGTCGCCCTGGGGGCCGCTGCTGAATTATCTCCCGCTCCCGAGCAACTATCGCTTTAAGCGGGCCTGGGGAAAACTTCAGGGCACGATCGAAAAATTCATCAGTGAACGACATGCGGGTAACTCGGCCAAAGACGATCTGCTTTCCCGCCTGCTGGCGGCTGTCGATACCGAGGGCGATGGGACGGGCATGAGCGATGGCCAGCTTCGCGACGAGGCGATCACGCTGTTCACCGCCGGCCACGAGACCACTGCCAACGCGCTGACGTTCACGTTTTATCTTTTATCGCAACACCCCGACGTGGAAGCGCGTCTGCACCAGGAGCTTGGCGAAGTGCTGGGCGGCAGGACGCCGACGGCGCAGGATGTGGAGCAATTGAGCTATACCCGGATGGTTTTGGCCGAGGCGATGCGGCTCTATCCGCCGGCCTGGGCGTTGGGGCGGGAACCGACGGAGGCCTGCACGATTGCCGGGCACGATTTACCGGCCGGCGCGGTTGTGCTGCTGAGCCAGTGGGTGACACATCGCGATCCACGATGGTGGCCGGAACCGGAGCGTTTTGATCCGGAACGATTTAACCCGCAAAATAAATCTTCGCGACCTAGATGGGCATACTTTCCATTCGGGGGCGGATCGAGACAGTGTATCGGTGAAGCGTTTGCGTGGATGGAGGCGATTCTGGTGATCGCCACGCTGGCGCAAAAGTGGCAGACAATCTATCTGAATACAGAGGCGCCGAAACTCAAGGCGCTGATTACTCTACGCCCAGCTGAGCCGGTTCGGATGCGGCTGCGGGCGCGGATCGCTTGACCACGGCTGGTCGTGTAGTTGGACGGGTGGCCGGTGTGCGGGGATCAATCAATGCTTGAGCCTGGCGAAGGGCCACCTGGCAGATGAGACGATCCTGAAGTTGTGGAGGGTCGATTTGCGTTTGATGCACGTTGGGTAAACCGTCGAATGCCTGCTCCAGCCGCCGGAACTCAATCAATGCAGCTGATGGATTGCCCTGACGGTACATTGCCATTGCCTTAAACAAATTCGCGGCAACTCGGGCTTCATCTGTAAGCCGGCCCGCGGAGGCTTCTGCCAGGATCGAAATGCCGTGGTCATAGCCCCCCGCGCGGTATTCGCTGACGCCCTGGGCGAACTGGCAGATGGCGCGCTCGGATGGGCGCGATTTTTCGGGATCGGCAGCGCCAAGTAGAGTTTGAACCGGTTTTGAATTCTGCGCGGTGGCGGGATCGAGCAAGGCGATGATCGCGGTATGCGCGGCCGCATTTCGGTCATTTGAAACGGAGCCGGCGCTAAGCATCAGGTTGCATTCCTCGCGGAAGACCGAACGGTCGTTCATTAAGAGGCCGAGCAGCGCCCGCTGGCGTCTCCAGAACGGTTCGGATTGATCCATTGCGATTGCGGCCTTATATCGCTCCGCGGCAGCGGGGAATTGGCCGTCATGCGCGAGGAGTCCAGCCAGGCTCGACAGGGCATCGGCGCCGGCAGGCCCTTCCAATTCGTCAATTGCATGGCTCAGAGTTGGCGTGTCGGAAGGCGCGGGGAAGCGAGGAGAATTCGGCGCTGCCAGAGACAGCGGCTCAATCCGCACCCACAGAAAGTTTCCACGGCCTTTGCGAAAATGCTCAACCGTTAGCACGTGGGGCCCGGAATCCAGTTCAAGGCCCCATACATCCCGCCGGGCCCGGTGTGCGGACCAGGAATTAATCACGCGGCGACCATCCACAAAGAGTAGTACGCCATCGACCGACGCGGCCGCAAAGCGGTACCGTCCCGCCGGCAATTCGACGGTGGTTGTGGCCCTGGCGGTCTCCAAGGGAGCTGGGGTTACAAATGCATCGGCGAAGCTGTTCAATAATGTGACCGCGGGGACTTTTGCCTCCCAGACCTTCTGATCTGAAGAGGCGCTAGATGTGTCTAAACCAGTTAGGTCGATTTGTTGCGCGGCGAAGATTGAAATATTCCAATCCGAGATCAAAACCCATTTTGAATACGCGCGTTTTGCCGAGCCGCGGGGAGAGATTTCGACGGTCATCAAATACAACCCGGGTCGTGGCGACGAGGGCGGAGGGGTGTCGGCGAGGGTAGCGGTGATTGAGTCTCGGTTATTCGCCTGACCCAACGGGAGCAAGGTAAAGCGGACGCCGGATGGCTCAAGGCTTTCGAGGTCTGGAGCCTCTTCGGGATGGTCGCACCAGATTTCATTCAGAGCGCAAAAAACCTGGGCGAGGACGCTGCCATCGGGCAATTGCGCCTTGGCGCCCAGTCCAAGAAGCAGGGCTTCGCGCACCAGCAGGCGGTACTTCCCATCCGTTCGTTTTCCATCTCTAAACTGAAGCTGAAGTTTCGCCGCCTCCGTCATCTGAATCCGGCCCGAGGCGACCATTCCATTATCGACCCGGTATTGCGCGAGAATGGCGCTTCGGCCCACCACCGCCGAGCCTCCCTTGGGATAGAGTTCTTTGGCCCGGACCAGGCTATCGGCGATCAACTTGTCGCCTTCGGCGGATCGGTGCAGCGCCGCAAGGATTTCGGCATACCGCTTTAACATTTTTTCGGTATTCGGGTGGAAATCCCCGATGGCAACGCGCTCGTCGGCGTAGGTCGCGGACGCGACCTGAACGGCGTCAGAGAGTTTGCCCCGGGCGGCAAGGGATTCGGTGAGGCTGAAGCCGAGCGCGCCTCGCGTGATGCCGCCAACATGCCCGTCGGCATCGGCCCGCTTGAGGGCCCGGCGTGCAACCTGCTCGGCTTCGACGTAGTTCTGGGTGGAATTGAGCAGCACCGCCAACTGATTCATGTATTGGTATGTCTCAGGCGTGGTGGCTTCGACGGGCCGACGTTCAACTTGTGCAACCAGGTCCCGCGAGAGCTGCTCGGCACGGTCAATGTTCTGCTGGGAATGACGCCCGAAGCCTCCGCCGGGGGAAAGTTGGTGGACCAGGCTTCTGATTGCCCGCTGGGTGATGGGGCTGGAATCGCCTAGCGTTTGTCGAGCGGCCTGATAAGTGTGATCGGCAAAGATGGAATTTTGGTGGTATGCCAGCTCCGCGGCGATGCGAAGGGTTTGTTCTGATTTCACGCCATCGGGCAACCGGCTCGAAATATCGTAGGCCCGCTGGTATTGGTTGCGCGATGACTCGTCATTTCCAAGGTCTTCATATGCCTCGGCAAGGATCTCGCCTGCCTCAAGTTGGGCCTGGGGCTGGCCTGTGAAGCGCTTATCCAGATCGCCTGAGATCTTGTCCAGCAGGTTGACGTCTTTGCTTGCGCCGCTGTTGAGGTTAGCGCTGGCCAGGATTGTTTGAAGTAGTTGTTTGACCGAGTCGGCCCTTCTTAGAGAGATGTGGGTTTCCAACTCCTCGTGCTCGGCGACCATTCGCATGTGGTCGGCTTCGCGTTTTTGGTTAATCGCTACGCCTTGGGCCCATGTAGCGCGGTAGGCCTGCCAGACGCTGATGATGGTTGCTGCCACCAGCACGGCCGCGAAACCTCCGGCCGCAACGATCGCGCCGCGGTGCCGCTGGACGAATTTACGCATCCGATACCGGGTCGAAGGGGGCGAGGCTTCGATCGGTTCGTGGCCGATATATCGACGGATATCGAGGGCCAGTGTGCTGGTGGACTCGTATCGCAGAGCGCGATCTTTCTCGAGGCAGCGCATGACGATCCAGTCGAGATCGCCGCGGATTGTCTGAACCAGACGTTTCGGGTCTGATTGGCGTTGGCTTGCAACGGTCGCCGCGAGATCCGGAGCCAGCGGAAGGAGTCGGGTGGAAGGACGCGGCGGCACTTCTTCACGGATGATTCTGCAAAGTTCCTCTCGCGTTACGCTCTTGAGGCGCGAACGGTCGAAGGGCGTTGTGCCGGTGAGCAGTTCATAGAGCACGACGCCCAGTGCGTACACGTCGCTGCGGGTATCCACATTGATCCCGCTGTGCTCGACTTGCTCGGGGCTCATGTAGAGGGGTGTGCCCATCATCTGCCAGACTTCGGTGACTTCGGTCGGGTCTTGTCCGATCATGGTCTGGCTGGTGGCCTTTGCGATGCCGAAGTCGATGATCTTGGGGACCGGCAGGCCATCGAGCATCGTGACCAGAATGTTGGACGGCTTGAGATCGCGGTGAATGATCCCTTTCTGATGGGCATGCTGCACGGCGTTGCAAACCTGCATGAACAAGTCGAGGCGGCGCTCGATGTTCAACAGGTTCTGGTCGCAGTATTCGGTGATGGGCATGCCCCGGACGAGTTCCATCACGAAGAAAGGGCGACCTGAGGAGGTTGCTCCCGCATCGAGCACTTTGGCAATGCTGGGATGGTCCATCATTGCCAGCGCCTGCCGCTCGGTATCGAAGCGGATGATGACCTTCCCGGTGTCCATCCCCAGCTTGATGACCTTGAGCGCTACATCCCGGCGAACGGGCCATTTTTGATGGGCTCTGTAGACAGTGCCCATTCCGCCTTCGCCAATCACGTCCAGCAGCTCATATTTGTCTATCTGTGTGCCCAGTTGATGGGTGTTTCCGTGGATGTTCCTGCCGTGGGCTGATGGCGGCGCGTCAACGGTGGGGTCGACCAGAAAATCGATGGCATGATCCAGGGAATCAAGCAGTTCATCGAGCCGTTTGCGCAGGGTCCGGTTCTGACCACAGGCGGCATCGAGAAACGTGGGGCGGCTGCGGGGGGGAATCTCGACGGCTTCATCAAGAATATCGCGGAGAGCGGCATCGTCCTGTTGGATATTCATGGGTATTCCGTATCGATCGGATCAGAAAGCTCTGCAGCGCTCTTCCGTGGACCGCCATGGTTTCATCTGGAGGCGGAGGCGACATCCGGATCAGACAGTTCGCGAAACAACACGGCGCGGGCGTAAGTCCATTCCCGCTTTACGGTTCGAGGCGATACGCCCAGCACCTTTGCCGTCTCTTCGACACTCAGGCCGGCATAAAACCGTAGCCTCACGACCTTGGCAACATCGGGAGACTGTTGATCAAGGCGGGAAAGAGCCTCGTCAAGGGCCATGATTTCGGGAATTTGTTCTTCCGCGGCCAAATCGAGGACGTTAATCAGGACCCGCCGATGGCGCCCCCCGCGTTTAGTTTGGCCTCTGGCGCGTGCGTGATCGATCAGAATTCGGCGCATTGCCTCAGCCGCGGCGACGAAAAACTGGCCTCGACTGGCCCACTCGATCTGCCCGCCGGCTTGGAGCCGAACGTAAGCCTCGTGAACCAAACCCGTGGTTTGCAGGGTGTGATCGACGCGTTCTTCGGCCATGCGGCGTCGCGCCAGGCCTCGCAGTTGTTCGTAAACGATTGGAAACAATTCGCTGTTGGGCTCGTGGCTTGGGGCTCTTTCAGGAGATGCCGGGGGCGACGGCTGGGAGGGGGGAATATCCTCAGGTTCGGTCAACATAAATACATCTCGCGAACCAAACGACAACGGGATTGATTCAATGGGATTGTCATCAAAACGTGAGGACGTGCAAGAGGTTGCGATCGATGAGCAGCCGGTCGATGCGGGCTCCGCAAAAATCTTGGCCCCGGCGGCGAGGAATTCACGCATATAGGGGGGCCGGAGGTTCGCGCTTAATGATTGAAGGGGGGTGGGGCGAAAGGTTTTCTAGGGCTGAGGCGGCAAGGGGGCCGCCTTTGGCCTTTTTTTATTTAGCGCGGTCTATGGGTTTATGGATTTGCGCTTGAGACGCGAACGTTGGTGAATTTGATGTCGCCGGCGGGTTGGGCGCCGGTGCGGATGAAGCGGACGCCGAGGTATCGGGGTTTGTCGCCCAGCTCATTTCGACCGGCCCAGCGTTGGCCGTCCACTTCGACAATTGCCAGATCGCCTTTAAGCAGCACGCGAATCAAGTGGTTATCGGTTTTGGAGCCGAGCTTTGCCTCGCGGGCCATTTTGCCGTTCACGACGACTTTCTGGAGGTCGTTCTGGATTTGCCAGACCAGTTCCTGGGAACTGATGGCTCGGTCGGCACTGAAGTTGGAATCGTTGGCCGCGAAAACCTGGGGGATCAGGTCTGGCGAGGGGTGGTCGATGTGCAGGGATGCTTGAAGGGCAAGCGCCTGGGCAGCGGGGACCGGCTCGCTCAGGACGATGCCTCCGCCGGCGTAGTCGCCTTGCGCGGGTTGGGTGGTGCCCGCGACCTTCAGGCCGTTTGTGGTGTCCAGGGGCAGGCTTCCGATGGTGCGCCAGGCGGCGGGAATCCCGTTCTCGAAGATGGCGGAACTGATGTCTTTGGCAAAATAGGTGGATGCTAATTCGCTGATGGCCTTGGCGCTGTCGTCGACAGGGGTGCGTGGATAAAACTCGAACACTGCAATGGCCACGATCGCGATGATCACCACCGCCGCGATCGCGGCAATCAAGGTGGCAACATGAAACCGGCTTGGGGTCGGCGGGTTTTGCTGGTCAAGTCCGTTGAGTAGCTTACGGGTAAAACCCGCACCCGCTCGAACGCTGCGAAAATCGCGCCCGCTCTCTAGCGCTTCGCGCGCCTCGATCAGCAGTTTGTATTCATCCACGCTTTCGCCGGAGGCTTTGAGCTGCGCGACCGCCTGATGCCATTCGGGGCTGCCGGGACCGGCGCGGAGGGCATCAGTCAGAAGGGAAAGGAAGGGGTCGTTGGTGTCGATCTCAGCAGGCATTTTTGGAAACTTGAAACTCGAATGATCCTTCGACAAGCTCAGGACAGGCTACTCTATGATGAAATCCGAATGTTCAAATGACGAATGACGAAACAGGAAGCCAGTGCAGACGGTTGCTCATTTCAACTCGAATATGTCCTTGTTTCGTCATTTGGTCATTTGGATTTGATTCGCCTGCCCTGAGCTTGTCGAAGGGTCATTCGAATTTCGTCATTCGTCATTCCTTATCTGGTTCCTTCGCCTCGTCCTCTTCAGGCACCGCGCCGGTGATGCGTGCAAGGCGTCGCAGGCCGTGGAACATTCGCGAGCGTAGCGTGACGGCTTTGGTGCCGGTGATTTCTTCCATCTCTGCGTACGAGAGATCCTGGAACACGCCCAGCACAATCACTTCTTTCTGGTCCGTCGGCAATCCATCGAGCGCGCTGAGGATGCGGGCAATTTCTTCGCGTTTTTCGACGTCGTCGGTGGCATGGGCGGCGACCTGATATGGGTCGCCGGACATATCAATGCCTTCGAGATTCAGCTCGGTGATGTTTCGAATGGGGCTGCGCTTGCGGCGGCGCGACTGGTTGATCGCAAGGTTGCGAGTGATTGTAAAAAGCCAGGTCGAAAATTTTTGCGGATAGCGATACGTGGGGGCGAACCGGAAGGCGCGGAGGAACACTTCCTGCCCGATCGACTCGACGTCTTCGAGGTTGCCGAGCATGCGGTACAGGTAAGACAGGACCGAGGCGCTGTATCGTTCGTAGAGCAGTGAGAACGCCTGCTTGTCGCCCTGCTGAGTGCGGCGCATGAGGTCTTCATCAGACGCTCGGCCAAGAGTCGCGGGCTTGAGGGCTTCAACCTCCGCCGGGGGAGGCGGCGGCTTGGGGGGTTTGCGCGAGGCGCTGGGCTTTTCGGCCTGCCTTTGCTGCATCGAGTCTCCACCGCAAGTGCGAAAGCACGCGACGTGATCTTCGCCACGGAGTTCCGCCGAATCCCCTGGAAGCGCGATCCTATTCGCCGGTAAGGGTTTCCGTCAACCAAAAGATGTGGCATTGGGTCCAACAATCGTGATTTAGATAAAATAAGTCGAATTATCGGACGTTATCGGGGGATTGACATGTCATGCTTCCTATTTGGCGACGATTAGTCTTGCCTGGCCATCGCACTTGGGCTGTTCCCAAACTCACGTCGATGCGATCGGTGGAACTTCTGACCGACCGTCGCCGGTTTGAGTGAACGCAAAAGTTCGCCCGCCGCCGAATGTTTCGGCTGG
>DAIRGS010000186.1:0-13715 GCA_036794395.1 Tepidisphaeraceae bacterium
ATGCGGGGTGTACTTCCGGTTTATCTGTGTTCATCTGTGTTTATCTGTGGCAAATACATTCTTTTTCATGGCGACATGCTGAGAAGCGCGTGCTGGGCGGTGGCCTGGACGTCGGGGTCGGGGTCGGCGGTGCCTTGCTTGATGGCGGCGGCGGCTTCGGGGCTTTGGGGGTAGTTGGCCAGCAGCAGGTACGCGAGTTTTCGTTCGGGGGAGCCGAGGCTTCGGGCGAGCTTGAGGAGGGCGGCGATGGCTTCGGGATCGTATTGCTCGGGAGGGATGGCCGGTAGCGCGGGCGGGCGACGTTTAATGGCCGGTGGATAGCGCATCTGGGTGATTGTGCGCATAGCCATGTCGTGCACGCGTCCGTCGGGGCGGGCGGCGGCGGCCCTGGCGAGCAATTCCAGAGTGGGGGCCGTGTTATCGTTGCTGGCGGCGTAAATCAGCCGGCCCATCATCGCGAAATCGATTCCGTCTTCCGGCGGCTGGATATGTTTCTGTAACGCCTTGCGGACCAGCAGCGCTTCAAATTCGGAGGGCGGGCCGTCGCCCCAGAGGCCGTCCATGGCGCGCTCGACAGTGATGACGTTGGGGGACATGAGGTCTTCGCTCAGGGCGGCGCGAACCGTGGGCCGGGCAAACGCGGCTGAGAGGTATCGCGCAAACGGATCGGCGGCGCGCACCTTTGCCAGCAACTGCTGCTCCTGCTGTTCGCGCAGAGCGGGGTCATCATGGATTTCGATTTCAACCGAACGGAGTGTTTGCTGGGCGGGCCAGATGATGTTGCGAAGGATGTTGTCCTCGAGGTGGCCGTAGGAATTGCAGCTTGCGCTGATGGAGTATTTCCCAACGGGCAGTGCCGGGCACGCGGCCGGTAGGCGGACGACTTCGCCGGGCGCGATCGGGTGCAGGCGGCCGACGCCGTCGGATTGCTGGCCGTTTGAGAGCTTGATGCTGTTGGCACTGATTCCGCTTGCGCCGATTGATTGAATGGAGATTGTGAAATCGCGGGCGTCGGGGAAATCGCCGGGGCCGGTGTTTTGAATGGTGAGGGTGAGGACGACCGGGACGCCGGAGGGCTGGGTGGATGGGGCGGAGATCGAGAGGGTTGCGGCGGGGACGGGGCTGGCGGCAAATGCGGGCGCGGAAAGAATGGTGAGTAGTAGGAGGGATGCGAACGTGGGGAACGTTAAACGCATCAAGAGCCCCGCCGGTTCCAGGGGAGATTGGGGATCGCTTCTGCTCCGTGGTCGCCCGAGCGACCAAGCTATTGCGCTTTCGGGGCGGCGGGACATCATGCGCAGGAGTCGTTGGCGGATGCAAGTTTTTTACTTTGTTGGCGTTTTTTGCCAACAATAAGCTCGTCTCAGGACGCTTTGGCGTAGGTATGTATCACAGCCACAGCATGACGGCTGCCGCATCTAATACCAAGGTGCTCAGTACGACGCTTGAAATGGCAATGTAACGGGCGTCATCTGGATTTTTTCGTAACTCCTCACCGGCGTTTTTCAATGCTGGTAGCAGGTCCTCGCCGCGATAGTGGATCAGTCGCCATTTTATTAGCGTTGCCGTCGAAGCTCGACATACCACGGCAATGGCTACCAATTGTAAACCGATCAACAGCGTCGATAAGCAGATTTTCCAGAGGAACGACATTTGTAATTCCTGCGCTTGTGCTCGAATCGCGTCATCAGAAAGCTACACACATCACCCACGCCCCCTCCCTACCCTCCCCCGGAGTACCGGTGGAGGGAAAATAGGGGGTCATTTGCCTGGTTTTTTGGGTTCCCATTTGAGGACTTGGCCCGCTTCCAGGAGGCGTTGTTGGAGGGCGGGGATGTTGACGTCCTGGACGGGGGTTTTTTGGGTGAGGGCGATGTCGGCGGCGATTGCGGTGGATTGGGCGATGAGCATGAAGACGGGTTCCATGCGAACCGAGCCGTAGGCGATGTGGCTTGCTGACAGGCAGACGGGTACGAGGAGATTTTCGCATTCCTGGCGTTTGGGGATGATTGCGCGGTAGCTGACGGGGTATGGCCCGCTTGGGGCGACTTGCACGTCGCCTTCGTTGCGGACGAAGCCGTTCTGGACGATGCGCTGGCAATTATGGGAATCCATGTTGTACGACGCCAGGCCGATGGAACCATCGACTTGCTGTTCGTGTCGGCAGACTGCCTGGGTGATGACGTAGTCGCCGACCATCCGGCGGGCTTCGCGGATGTACATCTGGTGCGGCCAGCCGCCGGTGTCGGTGAACTCATCCTTGCAGAAGCCCCACTGGTTGCGGTCTTTGCGGACTTCTTCGGGGACGCGCGGGTCGGTGGCGAGGAAGTGAAGCAGGCCGTGGGTGTAGGTGAGATGTTTCAGCCAGATCTGGCGGCGGGCATCGTAGGTGCCTTCGGGGTATTTCCAGCTTTCGCCCAGGTAATCGGTAGAGACCGCGCCGTTATTATTGATGTCGGTTTTGTCGTTGGGCATGTGATCGATCTTCAGGAGCATGCCGAGGTTGATCGGCTTATTTGCGGCGCGGAGGTTTTCCAGATGGCGGCCCAGGATTTCGAAGGTTTTGGGGTCGTAGCCTTCAGGGGAACCGATGAGGGTGCGGTTCTGAGGGTTGCGGGAGAGGCAGAGGCGGAAGTTGTAGGCCTGAACGCGGGAGTCGCCGTCTTCGGGTTTGCCGCCATCGCCCGATTGGATGAGCGGGAGCAGGCCGCTGGAGGGATCGCCGGGCTTGAGATAGGGATCGACGGGAACGAGGAACTGATGCTTGGGGGTGACGGGACGGATGCCGTTGAGGGATTCGATGTATTTGGCGACGGCTTCGCGACCGATTGTGTAGGACACCTTGGCGGCGGCCATCAGATCGCCTTCATACGTGGTGTCGATGAACATGGCGGCATCGACTTGGACGTGCTCTTTGAGATTCTCGCTTCGGCCGGGCGCGTTGGAGGGATCGGCGGGTATGTGCTCGAGCATGAGGCGACGAATGCGGCCGGCCTCTTTGTCGACTTCAGCCAGGCGGTGCTCGAAGAGGACTTTGACGCCGGCATCGGCGATCCATTGCTGGAGGATCTGCTCGGCAACGTGGGGCTCGAAGGTCCACTGCTCGTCTTTGCCGTAGTGCTTTCCGATCTGGCGATAGAAGTCGCGGCTGATGCCGCCGATCGCGGCTTTGTTTCCGGAATCGGTGAAGCCAAGGCCTCCGGTGGTCATGCCACCGAGATGGCGGCTGGGTTCGATGAGGATGACCGAACGCTTCAGGCGCGCGGCGGTGATGGCTGCGACCACGCCCGCCGCGGTTGCGCCGTAGATGCAGAGATCGGATTGCATTGACTGGTTCTCCACGCCCCGCAAGCGGGGCCGCTAAACAAGGCAAAAACTGGACTCACCGCGGAGGCGCGGAGGACGCGGAGAAGACAAATTGGCCACAGATGAACACAGATAAACGCAGATGAAATTCAAAATACAGTAAGAGGTAATGGCTACCTCGTCTTACCCGTGTTATCCGTGGTCCACTCGTTTCTTATCTGTGTTCATCTGTGTTCATCTGTGGCAATTCTGTCTTCCTCTGCGTTCTGTGCGTCTGCGGTGAATTATCTGTTTTTTACTGTTCGAGGAAATGGAGGCGGTATTCGTCGCGGGTGTTGGTGTCGTGGGCGAGGTAGACGGTGTCTTTGTTCAGGGTGGCGTGGCTGGAGTTGGGGATGAGGGTGAAGGTGTCGCCGGCTTTGAGGCGGGCCTGGTAGAGGAATTCGCCGGTGGTGAAATTGCTGGCGGTGAGGGTGCCGGGCTGAGTGGCTTTGAATTTGAGTTCGGTGTTGGTGCCCTGGGCGACGAGGCGGAGGTTTTCCGCGGGGCTGGAAGTGTTGATGGATTCGGGGGCGGTGGTGCCTTGACATCCGGCAAGGGTGAAGAGGGTGAGGAGCGCGAGAAGGATTGCGACTTGGGGCGGGTGCATGGGGTCTCCTTGGGGAAGGTAGTTTAGGGACGCGCGGGGAAGGGCGGAAGAGGGGAAAGAATTACCGAGCGCTAATCGCTGAACCATTGGAGATTTGAAATTTCAGATTTGGGATTTGGAAGTCTGTTTTTTGGATTACCGCATGGTTTGACTATACCAGGCTACTGTGGTGGCCAAGCCCGGCTCGAAAGGGACGATGGGCTTGTATGAGAGGAGATCGGCGGCGCGGGAGATATCTGCGTAGGAATGTTTGATGTCGCCGATGCGTTCGAGCTGGTGGACGGGGGTGAGGTGGGGTTTGCCCAGCATGCGGGCCATTTCGATAGCGAGCTGATTGACGGAGATTCGATCGCCACAACCCACGTTGATGACTTCGCCCATTATGGGCTTTTGGCGGCGGGCGGCGAGTAGGTTGGCATGAACGACGTTCGCAATGTAGGTGAAATCGCGGGATTGCTCGCCATCGCCGTAGATGATGGGCTGCTTGCCGGCCAGAAGGGCCTTGGCAAAGGCGGCAATCACGGCGGCATAGAAGCTGTTTGGATTTTGACGCGGGCCGAAGATGTTGAAATATCGGAGTGAAACCGTATCGAGATTGAAGCCGGCCGAGTACGCGCGGAGGAGGCCTTCGTCCGCGAGTTTGGTGGCGGCATATGGGCTTTTTGGAAGTGGCGGAAGGGTTTCAATCCAAGGGACGGGATTTTCCCCGTAGACACTGGAACTGGCGGCGAACATGACACGCTGTACGCCGGCTTCCCGGGCAGCTTCCAGCACATTGATCGTGCCGGTGATGTTTACATTGCAATAGAGACGAGGCTCTTCAATGCTTCGCGGGACGGAGCCGAGGGCGGCTTGGTGGAAAACGTATCGGCAGCCATTAATGCAGCTTTTTAGCAGCGGTTCGTCGAGGATACTGCCCTGAACGAAATCGACATTTTCAAAGCCATTGAGGTTTTCAGCGCTTCCGCCGCTGAGATCGTCGAGAACGATGACGTCGGCCCCAAGTAGACCCAGCACTTCGGCCAGATGCGAGCCGATGAAGCCCGCCCCGCCGGTGACGAGGACCGAGGTGTTCGCAAAATGTTTGTCGTGAAGGGCTTGCCAGTCAATTGAGGGCGTATCGGGCATAGGTGATTTGAGTATCGTGCCGGGGCAAATTTTCGGCAAGACGAGGGGCGTGGGAATGTTGCGGGGGGCTGCGTCAGATATACTGTCAACGTCGAATTGAGATCCGAATCGACGGCATGGCTATGGAAGCGGGCGGCAGGGCTGAAAAAGCCCCTGTCGCAAGAAGGCCGGCTTGGCGGACGGGTTTTATGCACTTTATTCTTCGCACATTGCAGACGGCGCTGCACGCACTTCGGCGGAATGTGATGCGGTCGGTGTTGACGTGTCTGGGGATCATTATCGGGGTGGCGGCGGTTATCGCGATGATGGAGATCGGGCAGGGATCGTCCGTCGCCATCCAGAGCAGCATTTCCAAGCTGGGCGCGAACATCGTGATGGTCTTCCCCGGCGAAGCGACCAATGGTGGCGTGAGCTTTGGCAGCGGGAGCCGGATGACGCTGACGCCGGAGGATTGCGAAGCGATCATTGATGAGTGCCCGGCGGTTCGGAACGCATCGCCCAGCGTGCGGGCCCGGCTTCAGCTGGTGTATGGACACAAGAACTGGTCGCCGAACAACATGAACGGCACTTCGCCGGCCGATCTGGACGTGAGCAACTGGCAGATTGCCCAGGGCGATTTTTTTACGGATCACGACGTGCAGACCGTCAACCTCGTCTGTGTGATTGGGCAGACACTGGCCCGCGAATTGTTCCAGGGCGAGAACCCGATCGGCAAACTGATTCGTGTGAAGAACACGCACCTGAAGGTCCTGGGCGTTTTGCAGGCCAAGGGCGCGAGCATGGTGGGATCGGATCAGGATGACGTGCTGATGGCGCCGTGGACGACAGTGAGATATCGATTGTCGAGCCAGTCGCTGGGCAGCGTAAACCAGAGTGCCGCCGCGGCCGGCAGCGGCTCACTGACAAGCGTCAATACATTAAGCAATCTCTATCCCGGCGGGAACGCCGCGCTGTACCCGGCCGTTTCGAGCATGCAGCAGGCTGATACGCCGCTGCCGATCCGGTTCAATACAATCGACACCATCAGTGTCTCAGTTCGAACGCCCGGCGAAATCCCCGCGGCCATTCGGCAGATCACCCTGCTGCTGCGCGAACGGCATCATCTGCGGGCCGGACAGCTTGATGATTTCAACATCCGCGACATGACGGAGTTCACCAAGGCGTTTGCCTCGACGAGCCAGCTCATGACGACGCTGCTGCTGTGCGTGGCGGCGATCTCGCTGATGGTGGGCGGCGTGGGGATTATGAACATTATGCTGGTGAGCGTGACCGAACGGACACGCGAGATCGGATTGCGCATGGCGGTGGGAGCCAGGGGAAAGGACATTCTGTTTCAGTTTTTGATCGAAGCGATCCTGCTTTGCCTGGCGGGCGGAGCGGTGGGCATTCTCTTTGGGCGCGGGGGCTCTTATCTGGTGAAGGTCATCCTGCACTGGCCGATCTCGGTTTCAATCGTGGCGATCGTGGTTTCGGTCGTGGTGTGCGCGGTGATCGGGATCGCGTTCGGTTTCTACCCGGCCTGGAAGGCTTCACGGTTGGATCCGATTGATGCGCTGAGATATGAGTAGCCGCCTTATTTGTACGGGAAACGTAGTCAATCGGGGGTAAACACAGGGCTATCGCATATGGCCTCTCCGACACAAGACGTGGGAGTGCGAGGCTCCTGCCGAGCTTATGCTCGATCGAAAAAAGCGGCTCGGCGGGTGCCTCGTACTCCCGCCCAACGCATATGCGAAAGCCCTGGGGGTAAACATGGTTGCGGGGACTGGCGGGTTATTGGTATGCCATCGGCATGAACCACACATCTGGATGGGGGACGGAGCAGCTGGCTGAGCTTCGGTGGAGCAACATGCCGGACAGACGATTGGTCGTCTTCTCACGCATTGGCATAATTATTGCGCTTTTGATTACGGCTTTTGGTGTATCGCGGGCAGTGATGGCAGCGGATACCGATTGGATGCGCCGCGCCAAGTATGGCGTGTTCGTCCATTATCAATACCGCATTTTGCTGGGCTACTCGATCGCAACGCACCCGCAGTTCCCCGAGCCGGGGCAGATGACCGCGGCGGAGTGGAATAGGTTTGTTGATGGATTTGACGTTGCGGGATTTGCATCGCAAATGGCGGAGGGGAAGGTCGGATGGGTGATCTTCTGCATCGACGATCATTATTTCGCGTGGCCTTGCGCGCCTAACGGGCATTTCAGTGATTACACCGGCTATGCACCTGGCGAAAAGTGCTCGCGGCGGGATTTGATCATGGAACTGGCGGACGCGCTGAACGCCAAGGGCGTGAAGCTGATCTGCTACTTCGCGGGGTTGAATGGATATATGAAGGAGCCGCGGGTGGGTGCGGGATTGGGGGATGATGGGAACAACAAAACGCCACCATCTGCCGAGTGCCGCAAACGTCGCGTTGAGGTGCTTCGCGAGTACGCCGAGCGGTACGGCCAGAAGATTGCCGGCTGGTGGTTCGACGGGTTGGAGCGCGATTCTTACAGAGATGCGCCCGATGATTACCACACAATTGGCCAGGTTGTGCGGTCGGCTAACCCGGCTGGTGTCATCGCATTCAGTTTTGGAAGCAATGAATGGGCCTGCATGAGCCCAGGCGTTGATGACTTCACCGCCGGCGACACCTGGAGCAAGCAGGATCTGAAGCGGCTGACGCCGGTACATCTGCCGGCACAGAACGGCATTCTGTGGCATGGCAAGATCTACTGCGGCAATGTCTATCATGGCCAGGGCACGGCAAACCAGTTTGGCGATCGCGAGTTGATCGACTGGGTCAATACCTGCAATCGCCAGGGCGGGGTATGCACGCTCGACTGGCCGATGGACCCGAAAACCGGATTGATCAAAGATTTTGGGATGATCCAACTGCGCGCGATTGCGCGCGAGGTTCATGTCACTGGCGCCGCTAACGGGCATTAAAGCTCATCTCTCGATAGCGCGGATTGCATTCCGGCAGGCACGCTGGTCGGGCCGCTCGTGGTAGTCGATACCGGTCGTGGCGATGTGCAATGCTTGGGATGCTTTCGTAAATGAGCCGGCCCGATTCCGTGGAACATTGCAGGCGCATCCGGCGGCCCTAAATGACTGTGCGGAATCACGCGCGATTCACTCGATTCCACCCTATGCCGCGTTTACCCCAAACGCCGCGTCCCACCGCGCAAAGCCCCCACGCCGGGGTATAGCGGTATCCCGCGCCACCCCGGCTTCTCAGACAGCTCAGCGCCGAATCACGCACGACCAATTAGCAGAGTGTTGGCTCTGCTCTGACACGCAATCACCGCGTGCGATCACTTTCCCTGGATATCCTGAAGGATGCCCTTCGCCTCCTTGGCGGCCGGGGTGTTGGGATAGGCTTCGATCAGTTTTTCAAGCCGGGATCTGGCGCCTGCGTAGTTCTGCGCGGCGAGGTAACTTTTGGCCAGCGAAAGCGCCCTATCGGCGGCGACCGCCTTTTCATCGATCGGGGCGGGTGGCGGCGATGCTGGTTTCGGGGCGGCGTCGGCAGGTGGCGGCGCGGAAGTTTTAGGTGATGCCGCTACTTTACCCGGATCGGGTTTACCCTGGTCGGGCTTCGCACTTGCCGGCTTACCGAAATCCGGATCGGTCAAAGGCGCATCGAGAAACTGGACGCCCTCTTCGAACCAGTCAGCCGTGTAAAAAGCGTAGTGATCGATTTTCGCCGGATCGAGCGAAACCGCCTTTACGTACTTGAATCCCGACTTTAGAAACCCTTCGGTGGCGATGTCCTTGTTTGGATCGCCCTTTTCAGGCGGATATTCCGATGACCGGTCTGCGATATAGAACCTGCTGCGCTGGCGCGCCAGGTTCCAAAGAGCCGGATCGGGTTTCCGGATATGGGGCCCGGCCCACCTGGAGCCTTTCTTCGTCGAATTCGGGATGTCTCCAATCCACGCCCAGCCCAGGGAATGAAGCCCGCCCTGAAATATGTCTGGATATTCCAGATCGACACTGCAATCGGGTATGTGCGGAGAGGACACGCAGGCGTAGAGGCGGCGTTCATCCACCTTCCAGAGCTTTTGTCCGTTATAAGCGGCGTCCAGCATCAATCCGATCCGCATCGAGGTGTCGCGCCCATCCTCGCTGTTTTGAGCGCCAATCCAGACGATGTGATATTTTTCCAGAACGTCTGTCCACGCCGGGGCTGGATATCCATATTCCCTGAAATGCAGCGAAACCATCAGGCCGTACTTGCCATCCGGCCCCGCGGATTTCGGAACGTACGCCGTGAAAAGTTCGTTGGACAGTTTGTAGTCGAATAAATTCTTTACGCCCATACGGGCGGCAACGTCGGAGATCTTGCTTTGAGGACTGCGCTCCGCGAGCTTCAATTGAAACAAGCAGACCTTTGCCCCGACCTCCGCCGCTGGAATCGGCGGCCCCTGTGGTTCGGCGGCGCTGGCCACGCAGGAAAAAACCGTGAAGCAAAAAAGGCCAATTAATCCCGAGAGGCGGTTGGCGCAGGACATGAAAATCACCCCTATGTAAAGCCATTGAGAATCGGTGGACGCGTTACTGGGCGAGCATGATACCGGTCGAATGACCAAATCGAAATGAATTTATTTGCCCCGTGTATTTTTCGACACTAACTCAGCCCGCGCCGGCGGCGCGGAAGTACGCATCGAGCAGGCGGTGGATCGTCAGGTCGGCGTAGCGACGGATCCGCGAGTCAGAAATATCCCCTCGCTAAGACATCCTCCTCTTGCGGGGCTTCCGATCTCATCATGCCATTAATGTGGTTGATGAACCGGCACCCCTCCTTTCATTAGCGGTTTGTATATCGGCGACGGCTTAACCTGCGAAATTCGCAAAATCGCGTCTTCCAAATCGGACACGGATTCTTTGGGCGCGCGCGACAGAGCGGTGGTAAGCACCTCCTTCGCCACGTCACCCGGCAGGAGGGCATCGCCATTCATCAGATGCCTTGGCCGAAAATGAATGATGTCTTCACAGATGGCTACCCCAAAACGATTCATGAAAACGCGCTCTTGCCGAGCTACAGCTTCCAAGCCCACGCATCTGACTGCCACATTCGCGACAATGTCGGCATTGTAAAGTGGTGTGTGCAGGACATTTGATTCACGTCCAACGACAAATATTATGCGCCCGCCAGTCTTGGTTACTCTTCGAAGTTCACTCAATGCCAGCGCGATATCGCAACAATACTGGATCACCGTAAGAAAACGATTTTGTCGGTGCTTGCGATTCGACCCAATTTCTGACTTTGCGACGTGCAGCAGATTCCAGCCAAGCGCCTCAACCGACGTTCTATACTGCTGGTGATAATTGAAAACATTTATATAAGGCGGCGAGGTCAAGACAAGATCGATTTCGGAATCCGATAGTGGTAGTTTTCTGGCATCGCAGTTTGCAACCCAGAGCGGCTGCCTCGAATATGGTAGTCCCACGACGATATTCCGCAGATCATTCCATCGCTTGATTACTTTCATTTTTGTTAAGTCTTCACGATAGAAGTCGAGCAGGACGATTAGCGTTTGTAATAGTCGTTTGCTTGGTCCGTCCGGCTCACTCTTCCAGACCGCGAGCAGGATGTCTTTGACGTTGCCATCACAATGCTCAGAGGCGGAGAAAAGCGGTGAGTCCGCGAATGGAAACAACAGTCGGTCGACCCTTTCGAGACAATGTCTCCGATCCTGCGGTCGAACATTCGCCATGACATAAGTTTGAGCCATCTGGCACGCGGCAGGATTGATCTCGCCGCCGAACCCCCTCATCCCTAATCGTCCGGCCTCGATGAGAACTGTGCCACTGCCCAAAAACGGATCGAGGACCGAGCAGCCGTCATGGCCATACGCTTGCAGGAGAGCGTGAATTGGCTGCGGCGAAAACTGGCCATTCCAAGGGAACAAATTGCTCCGCACCTTGCCCGCGATGTTCAAGTGGTCCTGGCTGACCGTGGAATCTACCGGGACATCTGCCAGATCGAACAATTTTTGGCCTGTTTGTCGTACGGGCATTTACCCACTCACTTCCACGGTTTGCCTGAAGGATAGCGGTGATCTGGCAACGAGAAAAGCTGGCGTCGCGAGGCGCGGCGGCAATCCGAGGCGCCTTTATTTTCGTCGCCTTCCACGGTTGTGTGTGGGTTGGCTCTGCGTTTTCTTTCCGCGCTGGTGGGATGGCTGCCCGCGCCCGGCGTGTGTCGCGGCGCCTTTGCGGGGTTTACCCGGTTGCTTTGGCGGCTTCTGGGGTTCTTCGCCAGGATTTCTGGAACGGCCGCGGAGTTCGGTGATGGAGATGTCCAATTCGCGGCGGGGGAGATCGACGCGGACGATGATGGTTTTGACGACGTCGCCGATGCGGATGGTGGTGCCGGTGCGTTGGCCGCGGATTTGCCCGGCTTTTTCGTTTACGTCCCACCAGTCATCCATGAGGTCTTCGTAGCGGATGAGGCCATCAATGAGGTAAGCCTGGAGTTGGACGAAGACGCCGAAGTTGGTGATCCCGGTGACGACGCCGAGGAATTCCTCGCCGATCTTCCCGGCCAGAAGTTCCAGGATCTTCACCTGACGGAGTTCGCGCTCGGCATCATCGGCGCGGCGCTCGGTGAAGCTGAGGTGGCGGCCAAGTTCGATCAAATCGTTTGAATTGGGGACCGTGCTCGGATCAATTTTGACTTTTTTGCGCCCACCGCGCGGGGATGATGAGCTGCCGGCGACGCTGAAATAAGCGTCGAGCAGGCGATGTATGGTGAGATCGGCGTACCTGCGAATCGGCGAGGTGAAGTGACAGTATTGCTCGCTGGCCAGGGCGTAGTGGCCGATCTCCTCGGGCGAATATTCGGCGCGGGTCAGGCTTTTGAGAACCGCCAGGTTAATGGCGAAGCCCTCTGGCTTTCCTTTGACGGATTGAAGCAGCGCCTGGATGGATTTGCGATCGAGCACTTTGGGCAGCTTGAAACCAGCGACGGTAACGAACTGCCGGAGACGCTCGGAGCCGCGTTCTTCGGGTTCGGGGTGAGTGCGGCGGAGGAATGGAATATTCTGTGAGTTCAGCAGCCGGGCGATGGCTTCGTTGGCCTCGACCATGAACATTTCGATCAGCGTATGCGTGAAGCTTTGATCTTCCGGCACCGCATCAATGACTTTGCCGTCCTGATCCAGAACCAGATCGACTTCCGGAAGCTCGAGCACAACCTGGCCCTGCGCGTGACGCCGCTTCTGAAGACGGCGAGAAAGGTTATTCATGTCGTGCAGCAGGCTGACAACTTTTGGATCGTAATCGGCGATCGCTTTTGGGCCGTCGGGATGCGGGATCTCAGCAGAGCCGTCGATGATTGCCTGCGCTTCGCGATAGCGGAGGCGCTTGGCGCTTTTGATCAGGGTGTTCGCGAAGCGAGTGGAGATGGGATGCGCGCCTTCGTCGTAGGTAATGAAGGCGCTTTTGCAGAACTTGGGAACCGCTTCCTGGAGAGAGCACACGCCGTTGCTCAGGATCTCGGGGAGCATGGGGATGACGTGGCCGGGAAAATAGATGCTGTTGCCCCGATCGCGCGCCTCGACATCCATCGCGCTGGCCTTGGGAACAAACCACGAGACATCTGCGATATGCACACCCAGTTCCCACAGTCGGCTGTCGAGCTGGCGCAGGCTGATTGCGTCGTCGTAGTCTTTGGCGTCGTCCGGGTCGATGGTGCAGATCATTTCGCCGGTGAGGTCAACCCGGCCCAGCAATTGGTCCGTGGGATCGAAATCATCAACGGCCTGGCGGGCTTGGGCCAGCACCTCGTCGGGATGTCGCTCGGGTAGATTGAACTGGACGATGACGGTTTTGAGATCGACGTCTTTTTCCCCGGCTTTACCCAGGATGTCGGTGATGACGCCCTGCGCCCACGCGGAATTCTCGGGATATGAAGTGATCTCGACGACGACTTTGGTTCCGGGCCGGATGTTTCGTGACGCGGCGTCGGGGGCCAGGATGGTTTCGGTGAAGGTATTGCCATCCGGGCGAACCGACCATTCATTGCCCTTGCGTTCGAGCGTGCCGACAAAGCGCTTCTGGGTACGTTCGACGATTTCGGTGATCCGGCCGCTGTAGATGGTTTTGCCATCGCGCTGGCCCTGGCTGGTAATTTTGGCGCGGACAATGTCGCCGGTAATGGCTCCGCCGTTTTGTCCTTCGGGGATGTATAGATCTTCGTGGCTGGCGGGGTCGGTGGGGACGACAAAACCGAAGCCGCGTTTATTGTGGCGATAGGTGCCGGGGAATTCGTCGCGGGGTTGTTGTTGCGTGGGCAGGAGAATGGTGCCGCCGGCCCCCATCACAACACGCCCCTGATGCATCAGGTCGCGCAGCGCGCCGCGAAAGTTATGGTAAGTGCCTTCCTGCTCGACATTGAGATCCTGGGCGAGCGCCTTGGGGCGCTTGGGGCTGTAACGGTCTGATTTAAGGTGCGACAGGATGCGGGTTTCGAGCGGATCAGGCATACGGATCGTTTCCGGGATAAATGGCAGCCCCCTGCCGGTGGAAAAGAATTAGACGGCGATTTCAGCCAAAACGCAACCTGCGTTTCGATTACCGCTTTTACGGGTAGAGTCGAGACGTGGCGCGGTGGCGTAGGAGCGGCCTATCCGTTTCCGG
>DAIRGS010000018.1:0-2823 GCA_036794395.1 Tepidisphaeraceae bacterium
TTTTGTGCGCGGCTCACGCCGCGGGAAAGAAAATCACGCTTGAATAGGGCCTAGATACACCGTCTCCTCAGCCTCGTTTCTACCCCAATTCCTAATCTTAATCCCAATCCCCATCTCAATTCCTCCCCAATATGCACGCAGCTTTCGCGCGAGCGTTCAGATTAGGATTAGGATTAGGATTAAGATTAAGAGTAGGATTAAGATTCTGGGCTGGGCTTCCCCCTCCTCGTTTTCCATTTTCCATTTTCTATTTTCAATTATCCCTTACCCCCTCGCCCAACCCCTCAATTCCTCTCCCACCTTCCGAATGCACCCCGCCCACTGCCCGTACCGCTCTTGGCGAAACAGCCGAGCCGTCGGATACCACGGCGAATCCGCCCGCCCGATCATCCAGCGCCAATCCGCCGGCGTCGCCAGCAAAATCCATGTGGGTTTGCCCATCGCGCCGGCTAAGTGAGCCACCGCGGTATCCACCGCGATCACCAGATCGAGATTCGCCACCAGCCCGGCGGTATCAGCAAAATCCGTAAGCTCACGGGTCCAATCGACAATCCGCATGCCCGCCGGCGGCGCCGCCGCTTGGGCCGCTCCCGCTCCCTTCTGCAAGCTGACGAACGTGATATCCCCAGCCCCCGCCAATAATGCAAAATCCGCAAGTGGCAGCGACCGATTCCGGTCATTCTGATGCTCAGGATTTCCAGCCCAGGAAAGGCCCACCTTCAGTTTGCCCGGCTCCCTGGCCAACCGTTCCCGCCATCGTTGGATATCGTTCGGATCGGCAAAAACGTAAGGCACCCGATTCGGAATCGTCTCGATCGACGTATCAAATACGTGCGGCAAACTGAAAAGGGAACATTGCACGTCGTAACCTGGCACCGTTTCACCCCCTCCAACTAATGCATCGATTTCGAGCTCCCGCGAAAGTAACCGGTGCAGGCTCCGCGGACACAGCACAATCACGCGCCCGCCGCGTTCGCGCACGAGCGGCACATAACGAATCGATTGAATCACATCCCCAAACCCCTGCTCCGAATGCAGCAGAATCCCCTTCCCATCCAGGTTCTCGCCTCGCCACTCCGGACCCGATGGCTGGGCGATGCTCGCCACCTTCAGCACCTTTCGTCTCAATTCATAATCGCGCCACGCCTCCCGAAGCTTCCCCTGGCTCAATATGATCAAACTCCGATTCCACCTCACCAGATCGCTATCGGGCAACAACTCCATCGCGCGCCGATACGCCTCAAGCGCCTCATCAAAACGTTCCAGACGTTGGAGCACGTTGGCAAGCACATGATGCGTCTGCCCAACGTCAGGCTTCACCCGCAACGCCGCCTCCAGCACTTCGATCGCCTCCGCATGCCGCCCCAGATCCAGCATCAGTGATCCAAACGTATTAACCGCCTCGGCCAAATCCGGCTGAAGTTCGACCGCGCGCCGATAATGAGAAACCGCACTGTCCAATTCACCTAGATCTTGTAGCGCCTTGCCAAGGTTGAAATGCGCTTCAGGAAAGTCAGGCCGCACGACCAGCGCTGCCCGGTACTCAACCACCGCCTCTTTCGAAAGTTTCCTGCCGTGATATGAGGAACCTAAACCAAACAGTGCGTCCGCGTTCCCCGCCTCTCGCGCCAGCGCCTGTCGATACGCCTCGCCAGCCTCTGCGTATTGCTCTTTCTTCAGCAGCGCGCTGCCAAGATTGACATGTGTCTTTGCACTTTGCGGATTCAGCTCCGATGCCCGCGAAAACGCCTCGATCGCCTCTTCCACCTTATCCTGCGCCTGAAGCACCACCCCGAGATTTGACAGCGCATCGGCATAGCCAGGCCGCAACGCAAGGGCTCTTTTGAACGCCTGCTCCGCTTCCTCAATCTTCTTCTTTTCCTTGAGCGCCGCTCCAAGATTATTCCAGATCTCCGGCAGCTCCGCCCGAATCGCCAGCACGCCCCGGAAAACCTCAATCGCCTCATCCAACCGCCCCAGTGCCGAAAGCACCATCCCCAGGTTCCCCCGATACTCCACGGCGACTGAGTTCACCGCCGCCGCCCCCCGCAGCAATTCCACCGCCTCTCCACCACGCCCCGTCATAAACGCGATTTGCGCCAATGCCCCCATTGCCTCATCGCGGGAAGGCTCCGCAGCCAATACCGCACGTAACAACCCCTCAGCCTCCCCCAACCGCCCCGCGCGCAGGTACTGCATCGCCGCGCCGAACTTCTGCTGATTCTCCGCCGATGACATTCCCCAATCTTACCGATTCAAACTCGCCAGGCACGCCATTCCAATCACGGTCAACCAAGATTCCCGATAGCGATGCAGTGAGCTGGAGCAGGAGGAGCGTGTAGGCTTCGAAAGATTAGTCGTTAATGGTGGTATCGCTGAATAGTTGGGGATCGTAGCGCAAAAAGGCTTTCGGGGTTTTTACTTTGATCGGGGTGACGCCGAACTGAAGGATGAACGGGGTGGTTGTCGAGTCGATAAGGGTGGGTTCGATGTAGTAGGTGCCCGCGTTCAATTTAAGATTGATGACTTCGGATTTCTTTTTAGGCTGATGGGACAGTGCGAGTGAAGTACCGTCCGTACTGACCAGCGAAAGGTCGGCGTTGAAGCGCAGTCCCGAAAGATGAATCGAGACTTTGGAAAACCGGCTGAGGCTAAAGGCGTAGACGGGGCTGGCAGCTTTGGGGAGCAGTGAGCCGCGGATGCGGTGGCTACCGCGTAGGACTATGCCAAAGTCTTGTGTGATGGCGATGGGGGTTGGGCCGCCACCGGTGCCGTCACCCCCTCCACCACCACCGCCCGTGCCCCCTCCACCTCCCCCTCCGC
>DAIRGS010000018.1:2833-27702 GCA_036794395.1 Tepidisphaeraceae bacterium
ACGGTCAGTGTGGTCGCGCTGGCGACAATGCTGTAGGCGGACGTCGCACCAGAATTCTCGGCCCGCACACGGTACTGGTAGTTTGCGCCCGGGGTCAGGCCCGTATCTTCGAAGGTGTTTCCAGTGATGCCGACGGCAACTTCGCGAAAGACTTCATCAGCCGGTCCGAGGCGTTCGACTCGATAATCGGAAGCCCCGGGAGCCGGTGTCCAGGTGACAACTATGCTCGTCGTCGAATCGGCTGTTGCGGTCAGGTTCGAGGGAGCCGGCAGGCCGGTCGGGGCGGTTCCGGTGCTGATGGCGATGCTTGAGGCGCTGGCGGCTTGAGATTGTGCGCCGGTGGCAAGATCGACTGCAATGACGCGGTAGTAGGTTACCGCCCCAACCGGCGCATTGAGGTCGACAAAAGATGGCTGCGACGAGGAAGACGGATTGATCTTCACGAACGGGCCATTCGCGGCGGCGGCGCGGTAGACGTCATAACCAACCGCGGCCCCGTAGGCGGAGGGTGCCCATTGAAGCACGATACCGCCACTGGAGATGGGTGATGCAAAGAGATTGGCCGGTGTAGGCGGGGCGGCAGCCGGCCGCATGTTGCTGACGAGGTAGATCAGATCCTGGTAGTCGCTGTTGTCGTATGTTCCACCCTCGTAGTCCATCACGACTAGCCAGCTATTTGGGACGATATTTCCGCCGGCATCCCGCGTCGGATAGAAGCGGATCGCATGGCCAGACCGGCCAAATGTATTGATGTCGGTGGTGTTGAGTGCGTCCTGGCTGTTTTCTCCATCGAGGTTCCATCCGAACGTGCCGCTGGGAGAAAACGAGCCCGCGGCGGGCGCGCCGGATGCCAGCAGCGGGAAGAGCGATTGTCCGTTGCCTGTTGCATCCTGAAAAATCCAACGCGGGCTGTTATCGCCCTTGGGATACCAGCCGATCGCGGCGGCGGTGGGATTCCCCGTCGTGGCGTCGTATTGATTGTGATAGGCAACGAGTTGTTGCACGGAAACCGGCGACGACGGATCGGCGGCGTTCCACAGTCCTGAATTGACCTCCTCGCCAAAATAGATCGGGTTAGCGCCATTCGGAAATTCCGGCTGAGCCGTGCTGGAAATATTGGTCGAATAGCCAAACAGCGCGTTGATGACGGTTTGCAGGCCCGGCTCGTTTTCGTTTTCGCTGGTGTTTTGCCAGTACCCCGCCAGTTGCACGACGCGCGAGGGATGGAGAGGGTCGTTCGCGCTGATCGTGAGCGTGCCGTTCCAAACACCCCCGGCCGATACAACAGGAATACCGTTCACCGTAACGGTGTTATTGGTCTGATTGTCCGCGTGGGACGGGTTGGTGGTGGCGATGAAATGGACGTTGATGTCCAGTGCCTCGCCTGGGGCGATCGTCGCGGGAAGTGCCGGCGGACTTGATATCGTCCAGTTTGCGGTATCCGACAGTGTCAGCGCGGTGATGACCAGCGGCTGATCACCCGTGTTGTTGAGGCGAAGCGTACCCGTGTCGTGAATCGCATCGACAAAGCCCGGCGGGTTGACCGGATTCGGATTCTGAATCCGGTTGAAAACCATTCGCGTGTTCGAGGGCGCGCCGTCGAGATTGGTCAGGCCGAGCACCGGTGCACCGACCGCACCATTGGCGGGCTTCACGTTGCGAATGATTCCGACGAAATTAGTAAAGCTGTTATAGGTTGTCGAATTGAAATCTTCGACCGCAACGATGTATGCGTTGGGAACGACTGAGCCGTCTGGGTTCTCCAAGGGGAAGAATCGGAATTTGCGCGGATGGGTAGCATCGAGTATGTTGAGGGCGTCTTCCGAGTAGTGAATATCGAGGCTTCCATCGGGTGTGCTGATGCCGGGGAAGACGGCATATAGACTGAATGGGTTGCCGTCGGGGTCGAAGCTGGTTGCGCCCTGGGGCGAGGGGTTGACGGTCTGGGCATCGGACTGGTTGACGTAGAATAGTTCACGGCGGCTGGTGGGATCGCCGGGGGTATAAGTTCCAAGGCGAATAGCCGGTTGAGTTGCGGTATCGAAGGTGCCCAACGCGGTAATTGTCACCGGCCCCGCGCCGGCCTTGATAAGCCGCGGCATCAACAATTCGGTAGTCGATGGATCGGGGTTGGTGGGATACTGGCTGTTATTGATGTCCGAATCGTTTGGGCCCGCGCCGACGATCGTAGGAATATTGTTGGCGCGCAGAATTTGAACGAGCGATGGCTCGAGATAACCAAACTGCCCCGCAGTTCCAATGCCGCGCAGTTGCACGGTGATCAGTGGCTTGGCCGGGTCATTGGTTTGAATTTGCAGCACCGCGCCCTGAAGCCCAACGGCACCGGCACGATAAACAATTGTGATCGCCCCCGACTGCCCGGCACCAATACTGCCTGGAGCAGACGATACGCTGAACGCCGCCGCGCCCTGGCCAGGCATGGACGGGTCGTCGACAATTTTCGGCGTGCTGAGCGTGAGGGGGATTGTGCCGGTGTTTCCAACCGTGATGCTGCCAGGATGGCTGGGGCCCGCGCCGGGATTTCCCTTTGCCACTGAATTGAACGCGACCACCGTCGTGTTGACTGTCACACTGGGGTGCGGGGGCACGGGGATCAAAAGGGTAATCCGATTCGCGCCAAGTTCCGAGACGTAAAGAAATCCGGTGGTCAGGTCTTCGGTGAGGTTGACCGGGTTTTTAAATCCGCCGGTGAAGCCGGCGATGTTATGTGTAGCGCCGGTGATGGTGCCGTTGGGCCCGGGATCAAGGACCACGATATCGTCACCGGCACTGTACTCGGCAACCAGGATCTTCCCGTCGAGAGCGCCTCCGAAGGCATTACCGGTGTACTGAATAATGCCATCGGGAGACCGATGAAGGCCAAAGTCGAAAACCGGCGCGTGATAGTTGGCGGGCGGGGTGGTTCCCACTGGGTAGGCCGTCACTTCCGCCGGATCGACGCCCGCGGTGGGATTTCCGCCATCCAGAACATACTGCTGGCGCGTCGGGTTGGGGTGCCCGTAGTAGCCGCCGGCCACAATGTTGTAGAGGTAGTCGCTCTCGACTTGCGCGACGTTGGTAAGGGCCGGAACTCCCGGGCCGGCGGGCGTATTGCCACCCGCCGAAGCGCCGTTCACCGGCGCAAGAAGATTCCCATCGCGCGTCCAGAGCAGTTGATAGGCGTTGCGAATCCCCGAGGCGTAGATTTGGAGCGGAGCACCGGGGGCAGAAGGATCGTACGTTCCGCCAGCATCGGGTGTCAGCACGTTCAACGGATGACCTAGAGCCAGGGCAGCTGCGGTATCCAGACGAAGGATAGCGGAGCTGAGAAGATGCTCGGGCCGGTTGCCCCACACGATGTCAGCGGCGCCCATCGAGTTCTCGGCGGCTTGTTCAAAATAGAGCGCGCCATCCGGGCCGAAGGTCGGCTGATCGGTCAAATGATCGCTCACCGAACGTGGCAGGTTGGTGACGACATCCTGAACCGTCTGCAAATTAGGGCCGCTTAGTCGAGTGATTTTGCAGGTGAAATCCGGGGCGTTGACGAACGTAAACGCACCGTTTGCAACCCAGAGAATCGGGTTGTCGGCGGTGGATGCCGGGTCGAATGTGAATCCGGTCGTGAGGCGCGGGCCGCCATTTGCCGTCTGGAGGGAACTGAGGATTTGCGGTGCTCCCAGTGTTCCATCGGCGGCGATGGCGAACTTGAAGATGCGCCCGTCCTCCGCACTGGCCCAGAGCGCGTGATCGGGGCCTACACGAACGGCTGAAAACGCAACGCCCTGAGCCGTCGGCAAAGCGATCTGCTGGAACGCGATACTCGGGTCGACAGTTGCGCCGGCCGTGCCCGTGGTAAATGCAATTGAGTAAGGGGTAACGGGAACCCCGGTGGAATCCTGAACGCCCGGCGTGATCTGGAACGTGTAATTCGTATTGGGGTCCAGCAAAACCGAGGGCTGAAGGATGACCGCATCGTTCCCTCCGGTAGTATTAACGACCGCAGAAACCGCAGCGTGATCTGCCGTGCGATAGAGGAGGACGGTTCCGGCAGTCACGGTCGTCCCGTTCATAGCGCCGTTGGGAAAGAAGAAGTCGGCAGTTATTGCCGAATCGCGTGCAATTCCAGTAGCGCCGTTGACAGGCTGGATGGTCGTAACGGTTGGGCTTCCGGCCAAGAGCCATCTTGACTCGAGCGATTCGACCAGTGCTTTCACGACGCGACTACGCGGTAAACCACGATCCTGCAAAATCATGCACACCTTCAATGACAAGAAAAACGTTTCGAGACTGCTAGCTTTTGACCCACGACCTTTATTGATAGCGGGTGTCCGAAATTGAGGCTAGGGAAAATCCACCTTTGGCGGAATGATAGTTTGAGAAAAATCCCCCTTACCTATCTTGCCATTTGCATTCGCCCACTTAATTTGCTTGTACACGCCCGCTAAGGCGTGTACACGATAAATGTTTATCACTATTCTGGCGAACGTGATTTATCGCGATTTGGAAGGGTTGGTTGGCGGCGTGGTGGTGGGCCGGTGTACGCCGGCAAACCGATAGTGGGTGGATCAAGTGCGTCGTTCTGAAGCAATAAAACGGTGCCGAAACGGTTTTGCCAATCATCCTGTTCAAATTGTTGAGTTCGAACCAGGGCAGACAATCGAGGTATGACCGGCGGCGTGGATTGCGGCTCAAAAGTTTGCATGATTGGCGGAAGCGGCCCATGGAAACCGTCACGATGAACGTCGGCTTGGTTTGCCAGTTGCGTATCGTCCTTAACGGTGCGACGAAGATTCGAATCGAACCATCTCCGGCCTAATTTCCATACCGCAATCCCCACAATAATATGAACGGCAAGTGCGATCACGAACGCGCGGGTCCACGGCCTTTGGCCTCCCGTACGACCTCGGTTGGATCCACTCGCAACACTCATCGACTTTACTTTAGGGGGTGACGACGACAACGGGTAGAATCGCCGGCGCTTTCCATCCCATGACTCACCTTCTTCCCGAACTTCCGCTGTCCTTTCATCTGACGCGCGTTGGGGTGCCGGCCGCGCTGATCGTTTTTCTCGGGGGCGCGCTCTTCACAATCGTTCTCGGACAGATTTCGCTTCATGCATTGGATCCGATCAAACGGTGGACGAGTATCGGGCTACGGTTGCTGACGCTGCTGTTGTTAATCCTGGCGCTGGGCGGGCTCCAATGGGAAACGCCAAATAAGCGGCTGGACGTGATGGTCGCTTGCGACGTGAGCGGATCGACAGGGTACGTTCATCATATCGCTACCGGGGGTCTTCAGGGCTCGGTGGATCGATGGCTGGAGGATCTGAGCCATCACGACACGCGGCAGGATGAAGATTCAGTAGGGGAACTCACCTTCGACGATCGATCCACAATTGATGCGCTGCCGGGGCCGCAACTAAAACTGGCAAATCGTTCGTTGCGCCGGCCCGGCGAGGGCACGGATGTGGCGGGGGCGATCAACCTTGTGCTGGCGGCGTTTCGGCCCGACGCGATGCGGCGGATTGTGCTGACGTGGGACGGAAACCAGACAGCGGGCGACTTGGATGCCGCGGTACAAGCCGCCGCCGCGACGCATGTGCCGATCGATGTCGTGCCGCTGAAATATGAAATCAAAGGCGCGGTGATCATCGATAAGTTTGTCGCGCCAGGAAGACGGCGGGCGGGCGAGCCGTTCACCTTGGATGTGGTTATTCGGAATACTGGCGCTACTCAGGTGCGGGGGAAGTTGCTAATCGATTCGGATGGGCAGGTTGTCTCAACGCGGTCTGTGACGCTCCGATCTGGCTTGAATGCAGAGCATGTTTCAGTCCCACCCATTGCCAGTTCGGGTTTGCGGCGGTTTCACGCGCGTTTCGATCCTGACAGCGCATCAATATCAGATAATTCGGTAGCGTTGGATTCACTTCGGACTGCAAACGCTTTCACGTTTATCACCGGCAAAAGCCGCGTGCTTTACGTCGATGGCGTGGAGGGAGATGAGGGCCGATTGCTGGCCGAAACCCTGTCAGGCCAAGGCATCGCTATCAACGACTCATCGCATATTCGCCCGGAACAATTCCCGCAAAGCCTGGCCGATCTATCGCAGTTTGATGCAGTGATTCTTGCAAACGTTCGGCGGGGCGCAGGGGGAATAACCGATGATCAAGCTCGGCTGCTGGGTCAGTTCGTTGAAGAAACCGGCGGGGGGCTCGTGGTGGTGGGCGGACCCGAGGCTTTGGGGGCCGGAGGGTGGATTGGCTCGCCGTTGGAAAAACTGCTCCCGGTGGAATGTTCCGTACCGGCCACTCGATCTCTCCCGGCCGGGGCGCTGTTGCTGGTGATCGATCACTCAGGTTCGATGGGTGAGCCGGTTCCGGGCTCGAAGCTCGATAAGCAGCAGATAGCCAACGAGGCCGCCGTACTAGCGCTTCAGACGATGATGCCCGGCGATTATTTCGGTGTGATCGCCTTTGATAGCGCGCCGAACTGGGTCGTGCCGCTGGGTCTAAATGCAGATGCGGCTCACAATGCGGAATTGATCCGTGCGATTCAGCCCGCGGGTGGAACTGCGATCTTTCCCGCATTGGAAGCTGCCGAGCAAGCCCTCGCCCAGGTGGGCCAGGATCGTGCGGCCATTAAACACGTCATCCTGTTGACCGACGGTGACAGCCGTGCGGGTGACTATGAGGGTGTTATTCGCCGGATGGCCGAGAAGCACATCACGCTGTCAACCATCGGTGTGGGGGCCGACGCAAATCAGACTTTGCTCGAACATCTGGCCAATCTCGGTAACGGACGGTTCTATCCGGTTGCCGATCCTCGGGTTTTGCCTCGCGTATTTATTCGCGAGGCGAGCGTTCTGCGGCGGCCTTTGATCCACGAAGATCCGCGCGGGCTGGCCACAAGCCTTGTTCCGAATCCAACGGGCGCAACACGCGGGTTATCCGGCCTTAATGCGGTATATGGCATGGTACTGACTACAGCTCGAAGGCTTCCGGGCGTGGAACTCGAGATGACCGCCGGCCCGATGCAAGATCCGCTGCTGGCATCATGGCAGGCGGGCCTCGGGCGCGTTACTGTTTTCACAAGTGATGCCGGTCGACAATGGGCGCCGCAGTGGGTGGGGAACGCATCGTTCGGCAAATTCTGGGCGCAACTGGTGCGCAGCGTCGCGCGTGCCCCAGCCGCTGCGGCATCGGATGTCCAATTGACCGTCTCCGGAAAACGGGCTTCTGTTCGACTTGAATTGACTTCCGCGGACGGCTCACCACTCCGACAGGCAACCGCATCAGCAGTTGCGCTTTCACCGACCCTCAATTCGCGAAGCGTTCAGTTGGTGCAGCAAGCTCCAGGCATGTTCACCGCCGACTTTGATGTGCCCGATGCCGGGGAGAATATCATCGCGCTCAACTATCAGGGAATTGGTGGGCGGGGCATTGCGGTGGCCGGAATGGATGTGCAGGCCTCGGAAGAACTCCGCGCGCTTCGGAGCAATGACGCGGCGGTGGCGATGATCGCCAATCGCACCGGTGGCCGGGTACTGAATCTGTTTGACCCTGATGTGGATTTGTTTGATCGCGATGGACTTTGGCCCACGTCATCACGCACGTCGCTGGGCCCGACAATGCTTTTGCTGGCAATCTTTTCCTTTCTATTTGATGTTGCAGCCCGGCGAGTGGCGTGGGACCGGCACAGTTTGAAACAGTGTGCCATCATGCTGTGTGGATGGATCCGTTCGTACACCACCACACCCGCGATTGCGCCAGAGGCAACGCTGGCTGCCGTTTCACGCTCCAAGGCGGTGGCCAGGGAACGATTTGATTCTGCGGAGAATGCCGACGCGACAGTGCGAAGCAAGCAAGCGCTTTTGCAAAGCGCCAGACCCGTGGACCGACTTCCGCTGAGGAGCACAAGCTCCCCAGAGCGCGCCAAAAAAACGTCGAATGCTCCACGGCGAAGCGATCGCCTGGGGACGCTGCTTGATGCCAAGCGAAGGGCCCGCAAAAAGCTCGACGACCCCGACGAATAGCATCGCGGACGGCGTAGTTCCATGTTAGATTCTTAGAAATGCAAGCCAATCGCGCAGGTAGTTTGCCGCCCGTTTTTCAATGGACGGTGCCGGGACGGATGCTGGTGTTCTTTCTCTCCGCCACCTCGATCTGGTGCCTGCTTGCCGAGTTTTATGGACTGGGATCGATGCGGGCGTTTACGCTGTACATTCTGATTCCATCGTCCGTGATTCTGGTTCTGCTGGCCGCGGCGGATCGGATGAAGGGCGATGGCCGGTTGTGCCAGGCGGTGTTAATCGGCGCTTTAGGCGGCCTGCTCGCGGCTTTCGCCTACGACTTATTTCGCCTGCCGTGGGTGATCGGGTGGATCGACAAAGTCGGCCCACACTGGTTACGGCTGCCCTTGTTCAAAGTCTTCCCGCGATTTGGCGCAATGATTCTTGGCCGTCCATATTCTCCCGATCAAACCGATTCGCAGTTCCCGCTGATCGTGCATGTGGTGGGGTGGGTGTATCACTTCTCAAACGGAATCACATTCGGCGTAATGTATATGGCGCTTCTGGGCGATGCCCGCCGACGAACATGGCTTTGGGGAGTCGCATTGGCGGCAGGGCTGGAACTGGCGATGCTCTTTACTCCCTATCGAAGTTTCTTCGGTATCGGGCTGACAGCTCTTTTTGTTGTCGTGACGCTTTCCGCACACGTCATCTTTGGCGTTGTCTTAGGATTGTTTGCCTGCGGCCGGCTCAGTGGGTCGGCACTGCGGTTTTATCTTGATTACATTCTCGTTTAACCCAATTTTGCCGCGGATTACCGGATTGTTATCGGTCGTAATGAATATAACTCGACAGTCAGATCGTGGGGTCGCCGAGACTTGGCGGTGGGGTATAGTTGTGTCATGAAGTTGAGGAAGCCGCGGTTGTGCAGTTCGGCGAAAGCGGAAACGTTAGAAGACAGACGGCTGATGGCCGCGTTCGTGGCGCACGTCAACTTCCAACCTGCGAAGGTTGCGGTTCCTGCCGATTATGTCGCCGATACCGGCACAGTTTTGGCCGCACATGATAACGGCCTTACATACGGCTGGAACGCCGACGAAACCAAGCAGCTTCGATTCCATCCCTCAAAACTCGCTGCCGATGCGCGATATGAAACCGTTGCACTCGTCCGACTGGGAACGCGCCGCAAAGCCGCGGATGTCTGGCAGATACAGGTTCCCGATGGCGAGTATACGGTTCACGTTGTTACGGGCGATGGCACCACGGGCTGGGGCCGGTCGCAAGTGGAAGTAAATGGCTCGCCCGTTCTGGATGGCAAGGCAACAAGCAAGAGCCGGTGGCTAGAAAGCACGTTTGACATCACCGTTTCCAACGGCGCAATTTCTGTGGCCAGCGGGCCCAAGTCAAAAACAAATCGTCTTGCATATATTGACATCACTCAGAATGTCGTGAGCCCCTCGCCAGTGCCTGATCCGACTCCAGCGCCGACCCCCACCCCCACGCCCACGCCCACGCCAACACCTACCCCGACACCTACTCCATCACCGAATCTTTCGACGCTGTCGTGGCATTCGGTCGCGCCGATTCCGATTGGCCTCACTGAAGCAATGGGTGAGGGCGTGAACGGGAAGCTCTATGTATTTGGCGGATATACCGACTCCAATTACCTCCCCAGCACGCGCGTGTATTGCTACGATCCAACCACCAATTCCTGGTCGCGCAAGACGGATATGCCCGTGGGAACCACCCACACCGGAACCGCCGTCGATGGCCAGTACGTGTATTTCGCCGGCGGCTATCCGCCGGACGCCAGCCACCAGTTCCAGATATTCGCCACCACCGCAGTCTGGCGCTACGACACCATCAACGACTCATGGAAAGCCATGCCCGCTCTCCCCCAGGGTCGCGGCGGAGGAAACATGGCGATCGTCGGGCAGGTGCTGCATTATTTCAGCGGCGCGGATATTCAGCGAGCAGATCGAAACGACCACTGGGCGCTCGATTTGAACAACCTGGCGGCAGGATGGGTAACCGAAGCGCCGATTCCCACGCCGCGGAACCACGTCGGTGCCGGAGCCCTCGACGGAAAGGTGTACGCGATCGGCGGAGCCAAGAACCAGGACGCCGCCGAAACCGCCCTCAGCACTGTCGAAGCATACGACCCCACGACCAACGCATGGACAACCCTGGCATCATTGCCTACCCCGCGAGCCCTGATCATGTCCGGCGTCGACGTCTTTGCAAACCGAGTAATCGTCGGCGGCGGTGAAACCGCATACAACGTCCCCACCAGCCAGATCACCGCATACGACCCAACGACCAACACGTGGACCCAACTCGCGCCCATCCCACAAAAACGCACGTCCGGAATTCTCAAGGATCTGGGCGACAGCCTGATTTTTACGACGGGCCATCCGGGATTTAACACCGACACATGGATCGGGACTTTTAGTTGATGCGATCGGACAACCTTGGTCGCGGCACTGGAGTTGTCCTTCCCCTGGATTCGTTAGACCTTCAGTACCGCAAGCTTCGGAAGCCACGTGAGATCGCCAGGCATTGGGGAAGTCGATTGCGGCGTTCGGAAAGCAATATATAATTGCATCTTGTGGCCAAATTCCGCTGGAACCATTGAAACGTCGCCCACATTGGAGAACACGGCGTTTTGCCGGATGAGGCGGAATTTGTGGTGGAGCATCCGTTTCGTGGATTCCCTCGCAAGATTGGCAACGACAAGTATGCCGTGCGGGGCCAGACCGTAGTGGGACGTTACCTGCAAGTGATTCATGTATTCGATCCACCCAGCGTCGTTTATGTAATTCACGCGCGGCCGCTAAACGCCGCCGAACGGCGAAATCTTGACCGTCCGAGACGAAAATGAAAACGAATCACAAATCGACCCCGTGGCACAAGCCGGTAGATTCAAAATCGGGCAAAGCGTTTACGGAAATGACCACGGCCGAATTGCGGAAAGCCACCCGGCGATATGACCGGCCACTAGCCATGGAACGGGCATCCCGGCCGCTTACCCCATCCGAGCGCGCGGAGTATCGCCGGGCGCTCAAGGGCGCTCGGGCCAAGAATGATCGAAATGCGAAGCGCGTATCGATTACCGTCCGGCCCGATTTATTAAAACGCGCCGATGCTTACGCCAAGCGTCAGCGGATGACCCGATCTCAACTCATTGCGCGCGGGCTCGAAACGATGATTGGTTCAGCGGCGTAAGTGAGCGGAGGTACCTGATGCCGGAAAACGCCCATGGCGCATGTGTCCGTGGCCGATGAGATCGTCGCGATCGCTTCTGGATGCCGAAATTGTCAATTGAAGAAACGGGAACATTGGGTTCGCGAGTCTGCGCCGGGTGCGGTTATGACCTGCGCGGATTGGACTCCGAACGGTGCCCCGAGTGTGGTCGCGCCATCGATGCGCGAATCGCGCTGCCGTGGTTGAGACGAGGCGATCTGGGAATAATCTGGGCATTGATTGCAATGGTAAAACTGGTGACGTTTCGGCCCGCTCTGTTGCGCAATTCGGATTGGGAAGTCGGGGGGCTGCATGCGGCTACCATTTTTCGGCTGATTGTCGTCGGCATGGCATGGGTCGCCATTCTCATGCTGGTCGAGATGGCGCTCCGCGATTTCGGCGGGGTGCCGCAGCGGAGTGCGGGGCCGCCGGACACGTCCGAGCGGTTCTGGGAATTGGCGACGTTGTGGTTGGCGGGCGCGAGGAGTTTGCCTGTACGCGCAGTGTGCCTCGGGTTGACGCTCTGGCTTCTCAGCGGAACTGCGACACTCTGGGCGCGTTCAGAACGGGACCGCGTGCTGGCGCGGTATGCGTGCGCGCCGCTGGTTTGGCTGGTGGTCCCCGCGGCGTTAGTGGCAGCCGCACGGCTGTTGCGCGCCAGCGGCGACGGGTTCGTTGCTGCATCGGTGATGGTCGTTACCTACCTGTTTCTGGCAATTTCATTGATCGCGTGTGCATGGAGTGCCATTCGACTGCGGGCACGGGAACGCGGCCGCGGCCGGATTCGCGCGGTATCGCAAGGCGCGGTTTGCGTGGCTGCAACGATTGCGGCAATCGGCTTTGGCCTTGGCGCATTACCGTGTATCGCCGGGCTAATCTGGATTGCCTTTGACAGCCTGCGGCCATGAGCCAGTCAGCGCGCCGGGGTGCGGGCCGTCGCCGGTGGCGGGGACCAGTGGGAGACGTCCAACCATTTCGGACCAGCGCCGCCGTTGCTAAATACCGGAGCGGATGGCGGCGGACCCGGATCGGTGGGCGCATCGTACAGCAGCATCGGCCGGTCGATTGCGGGTGTCGGATGCTCCATCAAATATCGGATCGGGCGATTCCGCGGATCGAGCCGGTCAGTGGGTACGGCGGGTAGAAATCGCGGGACGAGTTCGTCAAGCGCGGCCGGCCAACGGTGTTGATCGGCTCTGAATAATTGGATCGCGAGAGACGTTGCCAACGCCCTGCGTCGTCCTATGGCAACCCATTCAACAAAGACCTCAAAGTGTCTGTGCGGGAACAGAACTTGCGAAGAAATCATCCGGGATTCACGGTACCCTCGATCCGGTGCGGGCGACGACGAGCGGTTCTCCGATAACAATATGTCATCAGGCAGGATTCGCGCGGCGGAAACCCAATCCGTTTGATTTTCCGCCAGCAGAACGTTGGCAAAGTCATCGAGGATGCGGACGGCTTCGAGATCCAACATGGGCCGCAACACCGTGGCATGCGCGCGGACGTTTGCGATCGATGCCAATGCCGCGGCACGCTCGTACGTTGACACTCGCACAGCGCGAGACAGGGCGGCTCGATCATCAAGTAGGGTGGAAATCAGCCGGCGGATATCGGCGGGATCGGCCGCAGAGATAGGGAGAACCGGAGGCGATTCTGCCGAACCTGCGATGCGAAGTTCGGGCGCGATCTCAGCGAGGAAATCGATGGCGAGCGATTCCATGCCAATTGCCGTGAGATGGGAGAACACCGCGGGCCATTGATCTATGGCGTCGGCTTCACGAATCAGGTCGTGGATGCGTTCAATCGCTTCGTGGTCGTCGCCGTGGGCATGTACGTCGAGCGCGGCGTCCGCCAGTGCGTTGGCGAGGTTGCGCAAGGTGTTGAGCCCGGACATATTGGGCCCAGGCTCGGTGGGCGTTGGATGAAAATTCCAGTCGACGCCGGGCACTGCGCGCGCCGTTCGAGCATCTTCCAAAGATCGGGCGTTGGCGCGGACGGCGGCATCCGCCTCCGAAATCCATTGCGGCGAATCGGCCCGGTAGGGGGGGTAGGCCGTGGCCGATGAGGCAGGCGTGATCACTTCATCGGAAACCGACTCGGCGGCGCGGATTAGATAGGTGACGGCGTTTTCATTAGCAGGCAATGAAGGCGTCGAAAAATACTCCATTAAGTAAGGCTCGTGGCGCGCGCTGATGGCGTCGAGCCTCGCATCAAGTTCAGCACGGGCATGCCGAGACCAGGCGACCCAGAGTGTGCCCAGCGCCAGTGCGGAAGCGACGAACAACAGAGCCGCCACGTCGAGACGCCGCCGAATTGACGGCGCGTCCGCACCGGATAATTGAGGAAATGGTGACACCGTGGCACGTGAGTATACCGCCGGTTGGAGGTACCGCGACCAGGATTGTACGCCGGGCGGTTTACCGGCTGGCGTACATCATATTCCGCATTCCCGTCCAGTATGTCTTGAACAGATAACCCGCCGCGAGAATCACTTCGGCGGTGATCACATAAAGATACTTCATTCCCCATTCGACGCCGCGAGACGGGAATTGCAGCAGTAGGATCCGGTAAATCAAAACCGACAGCACAGCGATAACCGCGACCGGCAAATAATGAGCCGCGTGATAATCCAATCCACGCTGCACGACGTTGAGGGGTAGCCGGTACCCGCGATACGTCGCCTCCCAATTGGTCAGCCACGCGGCGAGGCGAATCATCAGAACCAAAAAAGCGAAGCATGCCACGGCAAGCAAAACGGCATCCCACCAGGGCACCTTGTCTCCAATGCGCAGCGTGGTGCTGGCGGTGCTGACCCAATCAAAGTGAAGCCATGCCGCGATGCCGAAAAAGAGCGATGCCAGTGCGTAGTGAATTTGGGCAAAGCGGGCCGAACGATCTCTACTGCCCCGTGTGGCAAGCGACCGATAAAAGCGTGCGGGGCGAAGGATGACTTCAGCGGTGGTTTTGATCAACCCAACAGGCCACGGTGCATCGTTTGGCCGTTCCCAGAGGGGTGGTTGGCGAAGGTTTCCACCACTTTCGCTGGTCAATTTGCCGCATTCCGGGCACCGGCCGCCTTCGGGAAGCCCGCTGAGGACGTATCCGCAGCCTTCGCAAAGCCATGCGGATTCATCAGGAACGGCAGTGGCGGACGCGTGAGACATGGAACTATGATATACTGGCTAAAAGCCAGGCGTCGGGGTACTGCCGTTCTTCCATCACCCCCGACATGGTGCGGAGAGTTCATGAGGAATGATCGATGGTTAATTGCCGCGTTACTCGCGGCGGGTTTGGCCGCCGGATGCGATAAGGGTACGTCGTCGACTACGACGATTCCCAACCCTTCTACCCAACCCGCGGCTACCGAGCCTTCGATACAACCGGCCACTCAGCCGATCACCGAATCCCACCTGATGATCGACGGCCGCCCCCTGGCCTTTCCTCCGGCCAAGCTACGCGTCAGCAAATCCGAAGGCCAGATTTCAGCACGCCTTTACACCATCGACCCCAAGGCGGCCCTTGCCGACGATTACACTGGCAACGGCTACGACCTGGTGATGAAGCTCGACGACATCGCCGAGCCGGCCGAGGTTTACAATTCGTTCTGGCAGTACAAGTCCCCAAGCCACGAATTCTCCGAATCCCCGCACGGGATTTTCCTCGAGGGCATCAAGTATCAGCTTCAACCGGCTGATGTTTCCGCCCGCTTCCTGGGCGACATGCTCGTCGTGCGGGTTCAGTTGAAGGGTCAGTTCCTTCAGTTCGATCAATCCAACGTCACCGCGCCACCAAAGCCCGTTTACGTCGAAGGCTTTATTCTGGCGCCGGTGGAATACAAAGACTGATACGCTTGCCTTCTTCAGTTCTCAGAGCTTATTAGGCTCATCGCTCCGGTTTCATGAGTCTGCTACACTGTCGCCACCCATTCACAAACCTGGGAGGGTAGGCGATGCGTATCCGGGCAAGGCTGATCGCGGCGGCTGTTCTCTTCCTCGTCGGCGTCGAGCTTCCATTGCGGGCTGCACATGCGTCCGACGCCGATATCATTCGATCCGGCAAGCGGGCAACCGCACTGGTCGAAATCGGAGACGCCGGCACTGGCACTGCCTTTTGCATCGATCCCAAAGGTCTATTCGTTATCAATCACCACGTTGTTGCGGCGCTGCCACCCGGACAGCGATTGCGCATCGTGATCAACCCGGCCGATGATGGCCAGCGTATTTTCGAGACCGACATCGTCGCCGTCAGCGAGAGTGCCGACCTCGCATTGATCTGGGCCAGAGATGCGACCAACCTCACGGCACTTTCGTTGGGTGACGACAAGGATCTGATCGAGACGCAGCCGATCACGGCGTTCGGCTATCCGTTCGGGAAGATGCTGGCGGTGGATTCAAAGCACTACCCAAGCATCAGCATCAATACAGGAAAGGTGACCTCGCTTCGACGGGATGAAGGAAAGCTATCGCACATTCAGGTGGATGCGACGATTAATCCCGGGAACTCGGGCGGCCCGGTGCTCGACGCATCGGGGAAAGTGGTGGGGGTGATTTCTTCGGGAGTGCAAACCTTCTTCGGGCCGGCGGGGATCAACTTTGCGGTGCCTGTGAGCCGGCTGCGCGAGTTGGTCAACGTTCCGCATCTGCTGCTGGCAACGCCGGCTGTTTCATACGCCGACCGATTTCAGCCAGTGAATTTTACATGCCGTGTGATCGATTTGGGGGCGGAGCACGCGGGGCTGAAGCTGACACTGACGCTGAACTCACCGGGCATGGCGCCACGAACGATCGACCTGGCACGGAACCCGGATGGTACATTCAGTAGCAAGGCTGCCCCGGCGACAAAATCGGCGGGCGCTAGCCGAATGCTCGCGGCAAGCGTACTCGGGGAAAAGGGATTGGTGACGGGGTGGGTGCAGGATCATCCAATTCAAGTTGGGGCTTCGACTGTCGAGCTTTCAAAAGTGAAGACGTTTGATCGCTACCCGAATCCGCATGTGAAGACATCGGACGGGCGCGCAATCCAGGGAGAGGTCTCTGGACTCGGGCAAATCCAGTTTGCTTCCTCGGATGGGGGGAAGATCGATTTGGCCAGCTCGTTTCGTGTGCAAGTGAATTCGGCATCACAAGGCGAGGGTGGGGTGTCATACCGTGTACTCGCGCGCCAGGCAGAAAAGATTATTGCGGAACTTGGCGGGGTGATTTCGTTCAAAGACGCGCCCGAAAACGCACAAGGCGAGATTGAGACTGAACAACCTGTACCGGCGTACGGCGGATCAACCGAAGAGCCGTTGCAAACTATTCGACTACCGAGCGGCATCGATAGCGCTAAGTTGGGCGGATCGGGCCAACTCCTGGCGGTTCACATCAAGCCGGCTCGCGTATTTGCGATCATCGATCTGCACGCCGCCAAGGTGATTCGCTACATTCCGGTGGATGCCGACATCGTGGTTGCCGCCGCCGGGGCGAACGATCTGGTGATTTACGTGCACGGCTTGCATGAATTGCGACGGTATGACCTGCGCAGCGGACGGTTGCTTTTGTCGTCGCGACTTGAAATCGACAGGCACCTGGATCGATTGGAAATGGGCGCCTCGTCTACCGGGCCGGTCCTGGCCCGAACAGGAAACAATCTCAAACGGTTCTACGATGTTCCGACACTGCGGCACATGACCATGCAGTGGAGGCAGACGATCTCGAACTTCGAGCAATACCGCGCATCGGCAGATGGTGCGACCTTTAGCGGATGGTTTGGCGGGGGCGCGTACCGGCTGCATACTTGGGCAAATAAAGTGACGGGCCGTTTTGTCGGCATCGATTATGGAGACCTTTATCCGAACTTTGATGGGTCGGGCCTTTACACGTTGAATGCGGTGCTGGGCCCCGATTTTTCGCAGATCGTTCAAAAAACCGACGAGCACCGTTTTCTCCCGACCTGGTCACCGGGGCTTTACGTGCAGTTGGGGTTTGGGGGCCTCACATCACAAGTCCAGGCTGAACTACACAACGCGCTGGATCAGAAAGCAATCTGCGCCCTTCCACCGATGCCTGAATTGACGGTCGCTCCCAAAAGCAAGCCGGCCGATCTTTGGATCGACCGGCGAATGATGTTTTTCCCGGCGGATAATCTGATCGTTTCGATTCCATTTACCGATGACCGGGTCGTCATTCGTCATTTCGATTTTGATCGGGCGATCGCAAAGGCATCAGGAGGGGCGGCGATGTATGTCAAATCCGCGCCGCCGATGCGTTTTGTGGACGGGCGGCCGTATTCGTATGCAGTGCAGGTCGGTGGCGGAAAGCAGCCGTACAAATATCACCTCGACGCCGGACCGGCGGGAATGAATCTGTCTGGTGCTGGCCGGCTGACATGGTCGCCGACTGCGGATATTGCCAGCGATGAAATTCCGGTGGTCGTTACGATCAGCGATGCCGGGGGCGGGCGAGTCGTCCATCGATTTGCGCTTCAGCCGGAGAGAAATCCCCCTGACCGATGCCCGAGGCTTCGCGTCGACGGAACGGCAATTGCTGATGCCGTTCGCAGTGAATATGACAGGCTTTTCGCGGTGCTTGGCCGGAATACGACCGACGCTGCCACGTGTGCCAAGTTCGCAGAGTTATGTCTTGAAGAGCTTGACGCTCCGGAACTCGCACAGCAATTCCGGACGCGTCTGACACCCGACCTGGCACATATCGTGGAACTCGCGTCGCGACAGCCTGGGGAACTTGTGGATAAGGAAGCAACAGATCTTGCTCAATGGTATTTCGACCGAGGGAGCCGGCTCAAAGGGGAAGCAAAGACGATCTGCCTGCGCAACGCGAGCCTTTACTGGAGCCAATGGACGCTCGGGCATCCGGAGATGGACGGGGCACGAACTGACGTCGAACGGAACTTTGGCGGGTCGTCGGAGGCATTCAAAATCGATCTGCTTTCGTTGCTGAAAAACGATCTGTACGTCTTGGGCGGATCGTGGAAGCTGACCAATAATGGCCTTGAGGCAGCAGGGGGCGACGCGGGTGACCAGCACCCGCGCGTTCAGTTTCCATGCCGGCCGGAGGGCAGCTACCGGCTACACGTCGAATTCACCGCCCAGGCCGGGCCGGAAGCCGATGTGATTTTTCCAGTCGGCGCCAGTAATGCGACGCTGGTCCTGGGCGGATGGAATGGTCATGCGGCGATCATGGAAATCCTGGGACAGCGGCCCAATCACAGCGAGTTTGGGCCATTCGTCATGCAGCCTAATCATCGTTATTCCGTGGATATCCTCGTGGCCTTGCGCGATGACGAGGCAAGTGTTTTCGTAACGTTGGATGGCGTTGCGTTGACGTCGTGGAAAGGTAAGCAGACGAACGTTCAGGCGAACGCCGCATGGTCGCCCGCGAACAAGGAATCGATCGGAGTCGGCTGTGCGAAAATGGCGGCGACGTTTCATGTTGCCACTCTGTTTCCGATCAATCGTGATCGCTTTACCCGCCCCGTCGTCACGCTCGGACCAACGCGGAACCTCGCAACGGCAACCTATCTGTCTGATTTAAATCTGAATGCCAAGCACGATGCGTCTCATGCATTGGAAATGACGTCTGGGGCAACCATCTCTGTGCCGCTTGGAAAACGATATTCGAGTTTTGAGGGGTCGGTGCACGGGGTGTCGGAATCGATGACTTTCAGGATCAAGTGTGATGGACGGGAGGTATGGACAGGGACGGCACGAAAGGGTGGGGCGGATCAGAGTTTTGCGGTGGACGTCCAAAATGCGGAGGTGATGGAAGTGAGCTGTACCGGACCCGCCGGAGCACGCGGCTTATGGGTCGCGCCGCGTATGCTGGGGATCGATGAGACGCCGGCAATCTCGAAGGATGCGCCACTGTGGAAACTGGCGAGCGAATCGGCGGGGAATGATCACGTCGCTCAGGCATCGAATTTAGTCGGGGGTCGCGGCGGGCAGAAGTTCGATGACTTTCCGCCAGGCGGGGGGGTGCTGGTGGGATTGCGCGTGACGATGGATCTCGATCAACGCGACTGGCACATCGCTTCCGTTCAAGGGGTTTACCTGACCGCCGACGGAAAGCGCGTGGCCGGCGAGCGTCATGGCCAGTACGGAAAGACCGCGGCCGCATTTGATGCGCCGCCGGGATATGCGATTAGCGCTCTGCGCATCGCGGGGGAGAATATGGTGGATGGCTTTGATATCGCGTGCATGCCGCTGAACGAAAAGGGCCTTGGCCCCCAGGATGTGGACCCGAAACTGATTTGGCTTGGTCGGTCTAAACCCCGTGGGCCGAAGCGAGAGATCGGTGGATCCGGAAAACCGATCGTGGGTCTAAGCGGACGTGCCGGGGAAAAGCTCGAGGCATTGGGGGTTTACTTTGCGCCTTGAGCCACTTTGATGCTCCCCATCGTGGGGTGCGGAGTTCCCGACAGAGGAGTTCAATGCGTCACACCCGCGCTGCCGATGCGCATCGAGTCTTTCAAAAGTTATGTCATTTCGGGGCGGTTTATCGGCGTGCGCCTAAGATTTAGATCGGTTCTAAACTGGTGCGACAGACGTTAGTCGATCTGAAGTTTCTTCGGGGCCAGCCCGCTCAGCATGTTTCGGCACATCCGCCTTCGCGAGGTCGAGAACCGCCAAGGCAAGCCCTTCAGTGACCGTTGGAAAGTCAGCCAGAAACTCTGCGACCGTGTACCCTTTCTTTAGGTGATCAAACAGCGACGAAACGGGTACGCGCGTTCCGGCAAAACACGGGATCCCGCCCTGGATGTTTTTATTGATGGTAATGACGTTCATGAGTCCATTATACGCTATGCCCAATCAAATTATTCACAAAGAAGGGCGATGAAGCCTGGGAACAAACCGCCCGACGCCCGCGCAATAGCTCGCATATTGCTCACCATGAATGCTCTTTAAATGCTCCTCCTCGCGGCGGGCCTCCCATTGAAGTAGAAACACGTGCGCGACTCCGACTGCAATCATCAGCGGGCTCGGAATCGCAATAACCGTGACCACGATCATCGCCTGCGAAAGTGCATAAATCGGGTGCCGGACGTAAGCGTAAGGCCCCCCCAATACCAGCGTGTTTTGTTCTGTCGGGTCAATCCCCATCCGCCAGTTCTTTCCCATCGTCTTCCAGCACACCCAGCTCGCCCACAAACACGCCCCCGCAGCCAGAGCCGTCAGCCATGCAATCCAGGGTGAGGCGTATAGAGGCCGAATGACGACCAGATGCGTTGAGGTGAGCGCGGTCATGAACGGATGAACGATCCAGGTGACGACGACCGGAATCCAGATGATCCGAAGTAAACGCCCCACGGGTTCAGGCGGCAGAAAATTTGCCGCTCGCCCGGTCTTCTTCCGTGCCTTGCGCGCCATCCGAACAACACGCGCCCAATAAAATGCCACGAGCAGTCCGATGCACAGTGCCGCCAGACGATACGCCATTCAGGTGTCCTTCAAACCTCGATCAGCGGTCAGTTGTAATTCGACCCTGGTCTTTGCGTTAATCAGCGGGTGTTTCCACCGCGAGCCGCGAACCTGCGAGTTCTGTATCGGCTTCGAGGTAGCGGGCGCCCCAAAGCCAGAGAACGCCGGCAAGGGCCATCACCGCCGCAACGAGGATGAACGCGGCATTCCAACTGTGATGGCCGATCTTTCCCAATAGTGGCGGCGAAGCGGCATCGCCCAGAATATGGATGACGCAAATGTTCACCGCGAATGCGGTAGCTCTCACCGACGGATGCGTGACGTTGGCAAGGATTGCATTCGAAGGCCCCGTATTAAAAAACAGACAGAATACGGCAATCGACAGCATCACCCACGCCCACGGAAACGGCGCATAAAGCATTGCAATCACGAACGGGCACGCGAGTAGAATCCCAACCGCGGAAACCAGGAAGTATGATCCCGGAAAACGAGCGCGAAGCTTGTCACCCGTCCAACCCCCGGCCAACGTCGCCAGCAGTCCCGCGACAACGACGATGCCCCCGAACTTGGTATTCACCTCACCCAAGTCACCAGCCTGGCGATGGTCCACGAAATACTTGGGAATCCAGAACGAGATCCCCCCGATCGCGAACGTCATCGCGGCCATTCCCAGCGTATCGAGCACGTATGATGGCGTTTTGAGCAGAATCAAGTAATCCCGCAGGCCGGCTTTGTGGCCGGTTGAACCCACACCGGCATCATTCAGGCCACGAGGCGGGTCTTTCATGAAGAAGCACAGCACACCGAGCAACAACCCAGGCGGGACAACCGCATAAAACGCGGCGCGCCAGCCATAATGCTTCGCAATCAATCCACCCAGCACATATCCAAACGCGCTACCGACGGGAATGGCGGCATAAAACCACGCAAGCACCGATCCACGCTTCGAAACTGGATAGAGATCCGAGATGATCGTCGGCGCCGATGGCCCATATCCAGCTTCTCCCACGCCCACAAACAAGCGCGTAATCAAAAGCATCATGAAAAAGCCGGCAAGTCCCGACGCGCCCGTCGCAAGGCTCCAAAGAATCACGCTCACGCCCACCAAAAGCCACCGCGACATGCGGTCGGCCAGCCACCCGAACAACGGGGCCATCACCAGGTAGGAAACTATAAATGCGGTGGCCAGAGAGCCCATCCAGAACTCAGCGTTCGGATCGCCCGGCCTAAAAAAATCCTTTTGAACTGCTGGTTCGACTGCCGCCAACACGTACCGATCAACATAGTTAAACATGTTGATCGACAACAGAAGAACCAACGAACTGAGGGCCCGGGGCTGTGACGGGGCGGAGTCCAAGGTTTGTGATGGTGGAGTCGGCGCAGAAGTGGACATCGGGCGGGCATAATGCCCGTCAGCTTGAACAATTGCAACGCGTTAGCGGCTAAATGAGCACGTACGATTTATCACTTGCGGCGATGGCTTCTCGTTCAACTTTTGCCAGTAATGCTACCCCGACGTTCATTCCCGCGATGGAACTTCGCCCGACCCCATTTCCATATTAGGCAATCTCCAACTCCTACTCTCCCGCCGCCCATCTTACCGCCGCTGGAATGAACTGCTTTCCGAACGGTGTATCCAGGGACCGCAGATCATGGCCCAGATCCGTATAGAAAAACCGCCCGCCGCCACCGATATGCGTCCAGGCGCACGGATGATCCTTCCCCATCGGCTTCCCGCCCCGCGCTTTAAAATAATCCCGCACGGGCTCGTAGCTCGACTCATCCACCCGCATCAGCACCTGAAACCCCGGCAGCCCCGTTACCGCTCGCGTGTGGTTGTGCCAGTCTGCCGAATATTCAAACTGATCCGGCATCCCCTTCAGCCCAGGGAAATTTTTCCCCGCCGGGTCTACATTGATCCGTACCTTGCTGAAGTCCGAATCGCTGTCGAAATCCGCGCCGGCGATTTCCGTTAGCCATGGCCACGTAGCCGTCTGATGTACCAATGCCGCGTGCAACCCCACGATCCCGCCTCCGGCCTTGTAAAAATCTTCAATCGCCTTCAACTGCACCGGCTTCATCACCTCGCCCATTGCGTTCGAATTATTCAATATCAACACCTGATACTCGCGCAGCCGTGCCGGAGTGATGTCTTCCGCAGTCTCGGTCACATCCACCTTAAACCCCTCCCGCGCCCCCATCTCCACCAGCCAGCCATTGGTCTTTGGGATTTCCGGATGCCGAAACCACCCCGTCTTCGAATACACCAGCACCCGCTTTAAATGCGCCTCCTGCGCTGCCGGCGTTGCGGCCTGCCCCCCGGCCATCCGCACTCCCAACCCACACGCCACCAACAACGCAGCCGCCATTCCAGCCCAAACAATCCGCACGATCCGAATCCCATCGCGTACCATTTTCGCTCCTCCAGAGGTCCATCGCCCATGCAATTGCAAGGTGTTCACCTCTTCTACTGATGTGGCCCCGCGCCGTGGTTTCGTTTTCGCGTCAAAACGCGCTAGCGATACTGGATTCGCGACTGCGGGCGGGAACGATAAATAAAGCCGTTCAGGCGCTCCCCGCCAATTCACACACATCGATTTAACGGGAAGGCAGCAGCGGGGCGGCGGTGATTTGCGGGTGATCCTTCCGAGCCAAGTTCGCCGCCGCGGCATTCGACGCGACCTGCTTCACATCCTTGCAGCCCGGAATCACGCTGGTCACCGCATCGTGCCTTAGGCACCACGCCAGCGCCCACTGTGCCATGTTCACCCCTTCGGGCACTTCGGTTTGCGCGATTTTTTGAACTTCGCGCAGTTTCTCCTCCACCTTCTGTGGATCTTGTGACGATCGGACATCTCCCGCGCCAAACCGCATGCCCGGCTTATACTTGCCCGATAGCAGTCCGCTGGCCAGCGGAACGCGCGCCAGTACCCCCAAATCCTGGCGTTGGCAGGATTGCAGCAGTCCTTCCTCTGGTTTGCGGTCAAGGCGGTTGTAGACCACCTGAACCGCTTTGGCTGCAACTTCCGTCGCACGATCGATCTGGAATAGATTATCGTTGGGGCTCACCGAGATGCCCAGGTGACGAACTTTCCCCGCCCTCACCTGATCGTTCAGCATTTCCCACAAGCCCGGCGTCTGGAACATCTCATAATTGCCTGAATGAAATTGATACAGGTCGATGTAATCGGTTTGCAGGGCTTTGAGCGATCCCTCCAGTTGTTTTAGAACATCCGCCGGTTCGTAGACCGTCGTGCGATCGAGATATCCGTGAAAGTGATGTCCGAATTTCGTGGCCAGCACCCATTTCTCGCGATCCCGGCTGATCGCATTTCCGACTAGCCGTTCCGAAAGATGATCGCCGTAGCATTCGGCCGTATCGACGAGATTAATTCCGCATTCGCGCGAACGATCGAAGATTTGATCAACCTCGCCCTGTTCAAAGTTCTTTCCCCACTCGCCGCCGTACTGCCAGGTTCCGATGCCCACGACGGAAACAACCAGATCCGTTTTGCCAAGTCTTCGATATTGCATGGATGGAGTGTAGGCGTGGGATGGTTATTGCGTTCACCGAAATTGTCCCGGCTTATACCCGCCGGCTTCAGTCCGAAACGCCACGCTCATCCGGTTCCAACTGTTAATCGCGATGACGACCATCGTGAGGTCGACCAATTCCTTCTCCGAGAAGTGGCTGCGGACGGCCTCATAAACCGAATCGGGCACGTACCCGTCGGTAAGCACCGTCACGGCTTCAGTCCACCGAAATGCCGCCCGCTCGCGATCCGTGTAGTACGGGCTCTCCTCCCAGGCCATCAATCCATATAGCCGCTGCTCGGTCTCACCTTCGGCGCGAAGATCTTTCCAATGCATGTCGATGCAGAAGGCGCATTTGTTGATCTGCGACGCCCGAAGTTTCACGAGCTCAATGAAGCGCGGTTCCAATCCACACGTCCGCGCATATTTCTCCACGCCCGCCAGCACCTGATATGCGCCACATGCCACCGAAGGCCAGTTAATCCTGCTTTTCATGATTGGTTCCCTACCTGAGAGCACGTCGAATTGGGCAAACTGTGCCAATCTGTAGGCGCACCTTTCGCGCGAGTTCAAGTGCCTCGTCGTTCGATACAAAAAAAACCAGCCCGGTAGCAATACATCGCCGCCAGGCTGACCAAAAAAATTTTGGAAATCGAATATCCGCACG